>DASYRR010000094.1:0-16376 GCA_036004125.1 Pyrinomonadaceae bacterium
AAACGGTTTCGGCCGGAGACCTGCCACAACCCTGTCAAGCCTGGTTTCATATCCAGACGTTTGCGATGCCATAACTCATACGACTCGACTTCGTAAGGAATTGGAGGTCGCGGACCGACAACACTCATATCTCCCATCAACACATTCACCAGTTGCGGTACTTCATCCAGACTAGTGCGTCTCAAAAACTTTCCCACGCGAGTGACTCTTGGATCTGCCAGCAACTTGTAGGTTGGTTTGCCCGATTCGCCTAGATTCGCTTCGGCACGACCGGCAATGAAGGCGCGTTGGTATTCACGGTGGGTATCAGAGTCAGCACCGACTTTCATCGTCCGAAACTTGAAAACCAAAAAGAGCCGGCCATCCATACCGACGCGTTCCTGCGTGTAGAAGATCGGCCCTTTTGAATCCAACTTAATTAACAATGCGATCAGCAACCAGAACGGAAACAGAAGCGCGATCGACGCCGCCGAGATCACAATGTCAGACGATCTCTTCAACAATCGTGCGCCACTCGAGAGTGGTTCACGGAACAATCGAATCATCGGCAGTACACCAATCTGATCGATCTCCGTTTTGCGCGGCAGACAGTTGAACAAACTTGGGGCAATGCGAAACTCAACTCCGCGCCGGCGTCCGCAGCGCATCATTACCTCAAACAGTGCATCACTATTAACTTCCGGATCGGCAATGATGACCTCATTTGCACCTGAGTCGCGAATTGCATCCGGCAAACCCTCCAGATTACTGACGACCGGAACGCCCTCATATATTCCTGATTCGCGGCCGTCAATGGGTTTTATGTCGACCACACCAATCACTCGATAACCCAATGCCGGCCGGTCTCGCATCTGGTTAATAAACAGCGAAGCCTCTGGGCCACGTCCAACAACCAGGGTCGGAATCAAGTTAATCTGCCGGCGCCGGACAACTGTCTGGCCAGCACGCATCAGGTATCGGATCAGGCCCAAACTCACGAAGGCAAAAACAAAATCGGCTACAAAAACGCTACGCGCGTAAGAGAAGGAGCGAAAGGCAAAGCCGCCGCGATACAAAAATGCCACGGCAACGATAAGCAAAGATCCAATCGCGGTTGCTTTGAAGACTCGCAGGCCATCGTCAACGAACGAAAACTCACCGCGGATTCGATAGAGATCGACGTAACGAAGTGTCAGCAGGCGAATGGCAATTACCAAAAACAGCAGGGCGCCGTAAGGCGCAAACCGATTGCTCCAGGCCCAGCTTTCATTGCTTTGGAATGCTGATACGCCTTCACGAACCGTAAAGGCGACGATAAACGAGAGCGCCGCTGCCAATGCGTCGGCAAAAACCAGCAGAACCTTGATAGAAGGCACGATCCAGCGCGGCGCCCGTCCAGGAACACGCACCACACTCGCATCGGTTAACTTTAGTGGCTTCTCAGCTCGCATCGATCAAATGTTCGCTAAACTTCAGTTTGTCGCCTTTTGCAAATCGAGCGCCTCCTTGGAGTGCGGGGACCTGTCACCGCTTTGGTACAGCGAATCTCAGAATCTACAACGCCCTGTACCAAGACCACCGACGACGCCCTGTGCTAAAGCGGTGACAAGTCCCCGCACTCCAAGGAGACGCCCGAACTTAATCAGAGTTCTCTGAAGTTTATCGGACAACTGCGTTCACTCCAGAATCAGCCCCACAACTTCATCGATGACTTCAACCGATCTGCGCGGCTTCATACTCTGTTTCTTCACGATGGGCAAGTCACGCAGATCCTCTACGTTCCTAATCCGTCGTAGTCGTCCTTCCTTTACCAGTTCTTCATCAACAGCTGCCCATTTGCCCACATAAATGCTAGCTGCTGGAACACCCAGTGCCGCAGCTTCGCGATTGATCGTTCCGCCAGCGCTAATTACGAGATCACTAGCAGCTATCAGATTCGGTCCATCCATTGGTGCCGCCGGAATAACGAGATTCGTCTGGCCTTTCGCTGTGTAAGCCAGGCGTTGGGTTTCATTACGTGGCAGCAATATCACGCGCACATTTTCGTCCGCCAGTATTCGATTCAATGCGTCGTCAAAAAGAGTATTCTCAAAACGGTGGTATAGCGCCTCGTGGGCTGGTGGTCGCATTAGAACAAGCAAATTATCCGGTTGAATGCCGAACTGGGACAACTGCGTCTCGAATGATGCGTCCGGTTGAAAGTCAGCCAGGTATACATCTTCCTTTGTGCCGTGGTAGCGCTTGATCTTCCGCGGGTTCGCACCATATCGCCTCAGACGACGGTCAGGGAAACTTACTGGGACTATCAATTTGGACGTCAACCGAAACGCCAGATGGTTCGCTGGCTGGTATTCGTAGTCCATCAGCGTCGCACACTTCACGCGCAGGGCGCCTGCGGCAAGGATCTGTGAATAAGAGTTGTGACTGATTGCCAGATCGAATTTTCGTTTGCGGGCCCACCCTGCCAAATCCCAGGCACGGCTCATGAGGTCACCTGCTTTACCTGAAACCTTGCGGCCTCCATATTCACCGATGATGTTCGGAGAAAGTCCGGCAGCTTGTGCGAGCGGCACTGTTTCTGCGAAGTCACGGGCAGTGACCTCGACTTCATGCCCTTGTGCCTCAAAACGATCAATCAATGCTCGGAAGAAAGGAACATGTGGCGAGTTCGCAAGATCAATCCAGAGATGCATTGGCCTTTGGTCTTTGGTCTTTGATCTTTGGTGGTCTTGGTTTCTCATGTTTTTAAGCCCAAAGACAAAAACCCAAGACCATCTCTAAAAACGACAAATGAGAAATGTCAAATGATATATGACCAATGATTTCCTACAGCTCCAGCTCAACCAACTGTCCTCGCTCTTTTAGAGATCTCTCCGCGGCTTCAATCATGTAAACCATTCTGAGTCCGGCCAACCCGTCTGTCTCGGGCTGTCGTTTGTTCGCAACGCAATCGATGAAGTGCAACGCCTCGGTCTGCAGTGCCTCAGTATTGTCGAGGCGCGGGGCCCACATGTCGCCTGAGCGGTAACTCACCAGCATTTTGTAGACCGCTTCTGGACCAGGCGAAACTGTGATGCCCTTGTCGTAAACTTTCAACTTGTCGCTGGGGTCGAGATCGTCGTAGAGAATCATCTTCTCACTACCGCCAATAAGAGTGTGGCGAACCTTAACCGGCGTCAACCAATTCACGTGCACATGAGCGATCTGGGTGTTGGCAAAAAAGAGTGTAATGTAGGCCACGTTTTCGGGTTGACCCGGCACATGACTTATTCCCGTTGCTGAAATTGCCACGGGCTTGTTGGGTAAGACGTAATCCATGATGGAAAGATCATGGATGGCGAGATCCCAGATTACGTTGACGTCGTGTTGGAAAAGACCAAGGTTAACTCGCACGGCATCGTAGTAGTAGATCTCCCCAAGTGTGCCAGTTGAAATCAACTCGCGCATTTTGCGAACAGCATCCGTATACACGAACGTGTGATCGACCAGCAGAACGAGCTGCCGTTTCTCAGCTTGGTCGATCAATTGGCGGGCTTGATCGGAGTTCGACGCAATGGGTTTCTCAACCAGAACGTGCTTTCCGGCTTTCAATGCCGCGAGCGTCAGGTCGAAGTGTGAAGAGACAGGGGTGGCAACCACCACGGCATCAACTTTCGGGTCGTTAATTAACTCCGCGGCGTCCGAGTATAGCGCCAGGGTTGGGTAAAGCTTGCGGAGTTGTGTCAACCGCTGTTCCTGGCTGTCGCAAACAGCAGCTACGGCCGAACCCGGTGCCGCCATGAAATTGCGCACCAAATTTGGCCCCCAGTAGCCGTGCCCGATTACGCCAACGTTTAACATGTCTAGTGTCCGATATGCTTTAGCTTGTCGTGACGTCCAGATCAAGCACGCTAAGAGAATCTATTGTTTGAGAAGTCTAGCGTCGCCGACAGGCTAATAAAGCATATCGGACATTCGCTCGCGGACATCGCCGATGACTCGCGCTGGAACACCGACGACAATTGCGAAGTCGGGAACATCAGCAGTAACTACAGCACCGGCCCCAACCATTGCACCCTCGCCAATCGTCACCCCGCCGATAACCGTCGCGTTAGTTCCAATACTCGCCCTCTTTTTAACTGTCGTCTTAACTACTTGCCAGTCATTTTCTGTCCGAGAAGTCCCATCCGCATTGACGGCGCGCGGGTAGATGTCATTTGTGAACATCACGCCGTGGCCAACAAACACTTCGTCCTCGATTGAAACTCCCTCACAAATGAAGCTGTGTGAAGAGATCTTACAACGCGCGCCAACGGAGGCGTTTTTCTGTATCTCAACAAACGCCCCGATCTTTGTCCCGGCACCAATCGAACAGCCGTAGAGATTGACCAGTTCGGGTTGAAAGATCCGAACATCCGCGCCCAGGATCACATTCGTAGCTACTGGCATTTGAAAGTCATCGATCTGCGTTGATCTGTGGCTGAAAACTGCTTTCCAGCAATCTCGCTAACGCGTACAACATCCACGCTTGACTCCACCGCATATACGGTTTGCGAACCGTGTAGAAGCGCCGCTTTTGATAATAGAAGTAACCTTGCTCGTCACGCAGATTGCCAATCGTCCAGAGCGCAACGTCTCCTGCCAGCTTTGCCGCATTAGGATCCAGGTCTCGGAGCTCAAGGAAAGTAACTATCGCGCTCGCACCAGCATGCGCATCCGCGGGATAAGGGTCGTCATGGTAGTATTTCGGCCAACCGTCCGCAAGAAAGAAGCTCTTCTTCCAATAGTCATATCCACGCTCCAACGCCTGCTGAAACTCTATACCCAACGAGCATGCTTTGATTATCCGTTTGAGTGAAAAAAGAATGTATGCCGTGTGGAAGTTATCGACCCAGTCTTGATTTGCCTCATTGCCGTAAGTCCACGATCCGTCTGCGCGCTGATGTTTAACTACATAACGCGCAGCCTTCTCCGCAAACTCAGCCAGATCTGCGTCGCCAGAAAGAGCAGCAACATCCGCCAGGATTTCCCCAGCCAGTAAACTTGCGTTGAATATTTGTGTGTCACCGTGTGGCGAATAGCCAAAGCAGATTTCTTTATCAACTAAGACAGTGGGCGGTAAATCGTAAATTATGAAGTTGCACACGCTCCGGGCCGTCGACAGGTACTGCTCATCCTGAAACTCGCGAGCTGCTTCCACTAATGCGCGAGCAGCAAACGCTGTGGGAACAATCGTCGGTTCGCCGCGCGGAGCAAAGAAGTTCCGACTCTGCCAATCGAAGTTGTAACCCCAGGCAGCGCCGCTGTAACCATCAAGCTGCATCGACAACAAGTCGTCAAGCAAAGCGCGGGCTTGTGATTCCGACGCAACCGTCTTCAGTCGACGATGATTCGCCAGTTGCGCAAGACAAAACAGAGCGATGCCTTTCGCGTTTCGTTCACTGGGAACAAGTGAAACCACACGCAGATCTGCGGGTGAACGCTTTACGAGCTGAGTCCAAATAAGGCGTGCGTTCCTTGATTGAATGAACGGAGTTGATTGAAAGAGTCGGCTGTTTAGGGCGTCGAACGGATCATGTCCGGCAAAATCGTGAGCACGACACCAGGAGAGGAGTTGTATGTAGGCGTCCTCAAGAGATATTGCCGATTGCCGATTGCCGAGTGCCGATTTGGTCTTCGGTCTTGGGTCTTTGGTCTTGGACATAACCGATTGCACCTACGACCACGAGCCTGGGATCAAATCGGCAATTGGCAATCGGCAATCGGCAATGTTTACCTACTGACCGACGTCTCAATCCGTCTCGGAGTTTCGATGAAGCTCTCGTGCCACAGTTCAAACATCAGCAGTGTCCATAGCAGTTTGCGATGATTGGCAACACCACGCTCGTGTTCGTCTTGCAGACGCGATACGAAGTCAGGATTGAAGACTCCAGCACGTCGAACACGCTCCGGCGACAATAAATCTCTGGCTAACGGTCGCAGCTTGAACTTGAGCCACTCAGCTACTGGCACCCCAAAACCTTTCTTACCCCGACGCGTCACGAATCGCGGCAACAGCTCAGCGACAGCTTTTTTCAAAATGTACTTCGTCTTGTGACCCCGCAGTTTGTAGTTGCTCGGTAGAGACGCAGCGAATTCCGCCACTCGATGATCAAGGAACGGAGCCCGCACTTCCAGTGATACGGCCATGCTCGCCCGATCGACTTTGGTAAGAATGTCCTCAGCAAGATAAAGGCGCGTATCGAGATTCTGCATGTTCTTCAAAAGATCCCGCTCGTCGCATTCACTCATCATCTCGCGCGCTTGCTGATAAATGTCGCCGTCAGTATTGGCCAGAGCTTCAGGCGTCAACAATTTTTCCTGCTCCGCTGGAGTAAACGAACCAAACCAGATGTGATGACGAGCTACGGTGTCGTACTTCGCACCCGTAACGAATCTCAGAGCTTTGTAATCAAGGGAAAGATTCTTTGTCTTAACGGGAAGCAAACGAACGAGAGGCTCGACGATTCCGGCTCGCAGCGATTCCGGGACTCGGTTGTAGATTTCGGCCCAACGGTGACCGACATACATCGGATAGCCGGCGAAGAGTTCATCGCCACCGTCACCACCCAACGCCACCGTCACGTGCTTCCGCGTGAATCGTGAAAGCAAATAAGTGGGCACTAGCGAGGGATCACTGAATGGCTCATCCATCCAGGAACCGATTTCACTCACGAGATTGGCAGCAAGGTTTGCACTCAAGCGTTCCTCATGATGATCTGTGCCGAGAAACTTCGCCACACTTCGTGCATATGCAGACTCGTCGAAAGACGCTTCGGCAAACGAAATCGAAAAAGTCTTGACCGGCTCCAGCGAAGCACGCACTGCCAACGCCGCCACGCTCGACGAATCCACGCCTCCCGATAACAACACTCCCAATGGCACGTCCGACACCAGGCGCATTCGGACAGCATCAGCTAAGAGTTTTTGCAATTCTTCAGCGGCTTCCTTTTCACTCGGTACCGGTGTCGTTGTTTGGTAGTTGAGGCGCCAGTAACACTCCACATCTATGCGACCCTCTTCGAGCGTTAGTTTGTGCGCCGCAGGAAGTTTGTTGATACCGTCGTAAATTGAAAGAGGCGCCGGCACGTAATCGAAAGAGAGGTACTGACGCAACGCTTGCAGATTCAGCGCTGGTTTCACTGAAGGGTGCGCCAGCAACGCCTTGGGTTCGGAAGCGAAAAGCAAAGTGTTATCAAAGACACCCCAGTAAAGAGGCTTCTCCCCAAAGCGATCGCGAGCGATGAGCATTCGCCGCCGTCGGCTGTCCCACAAGGCGAACGCAAACATGCCGTTCAACTCGCTGATCATTCCGTCGCCGTATTCTTCGTAGAGGTGTGGGAGCACTTCGGTGTCGGAAGCACTGCGAAATGAGTGGCCTCGCTTCTCGAGATCTTTGCGGAGCTCGCGATAGTTGTAGATTTCGCCGTTGAGGACGACGGCGACACTCTTGTCCTCGTTGAAGACTGGTTGTTCACCAGTGACGAGATCGATGATCGCAAGACGGCGCATACCGAGGGCCGCACCGATGGTTAGGAACAAACCTTCAGAATCAGGACCACGATGAACCATGCGTTCACACATCGAGTGCAAAAGCTCCCGGGCGCCGTCAAATGGCGGCGTGTGCGAATCGAGATTAGCCCAACCAGTTATGCCGCACATAGGTCATTGCCGATTGCCGATTGCCGATTGCCGATTGAATCCTAATTTCTCACGCACTGCATAAATCGGTTTCGCCTGAGATTCGTGATAGGTGCGCACAAGCATCTCAGCCAAGAGACCCATTAATAAGAATTGAATTCCGACGGCAAACATCACTATCGTCAGTATTGGCAAAGGAGTCTGCACAAAATCAGCTTTGTGAACGAGCTTGAGGAAGATGGCGTAGAGTCCGCCGAGTAAAGAGATGACAAAGGCCAGCATGCCGAAAGAACCAAACACGTAAATCGGCTTGGTCTGATACGAGGCCATAAACTTGATCGTCATCAGATCGAAGACGACCTTCAGAGTGCGCGACAAGCCGTATTTCGACTTGCCCATCGTGCGTGCGTGATGCTCGACCGGAATCTCCGTCACTCGAGCACCAGCCCACGACGCATAAATTGGAATAAACCGGTGCATCTCGCCGTAGAGTCTGACGTCCTGCAACGACTCGCGCCGGTACGCTTTCAATGAACAACCGTAGTCGTGGAGCGGAACACCACCGATCCAGGAGATCAGGCGGTTGGCGATCATCGATGGAATCTTGCGCGTCACCATTTTGTCTTTCCGGTTCTTGCGCCAACCAGAAACGACGTCGTAACCCTCGTCGAGCTTGTCGAGCAACCGGGTTATGTCGGCTGGATCGTTTTGCAGATCCGCATCCATCGGAATCAGAACCTTCCCATGGGCTGCGTCAATGCCGGCGGCCATCGCCGCCGTTTGTCCGTAGTTTCTTCGCAATGCCACGACCCGAACGCGAGAATCGAGCCCGGCAATCTCGCGCAATATCTTGAGACTGCCATCACTGGAGCCGTCATCGACGTAAACGATCTCAGCCGAGCGACCTAACGCTTTCAGAGCTTCATCGAGCTTCGCGTGTAGCGGAAGTAGATTTGGCTCTTCATTGAAAACCGGTAGGAAAACCGACACTTCAGGAGCTTCCGAAGCGGACGTTTCCAACTGGCTTGCTGTTTCTTGTTCGTCGTAGGTTTTCATTTATGACTGCTGTGTCCGATATGCTTTAGCTTGTCGCTCGCAGAAATTAGGACTCGCTGAAATCTCGCGCGCCTTTCGCCATCGACACGACAAGACAAACGCATATCGGACATTGCCAAACTCACTCGGCCATTCTATCACCCGTCCGGAACCACTGAACAAATCGTTGTATTCCCTCTTCGATCTGCGTCTGCGGGTTATAACCTAAAAGACGCCGTGCCTTCTCTATATCGGCAAATGTTTGCGGCACATCTCCCGGTTGCACCGGCTGACGATCAACAATCGCCGGCGTATCGAGCTCCTTTTCCAGGAGCGCAATCAATTCGCGCAGCTCAACAGTGCGTGACTCACCGAGATTGATTACTTCGTAGTCGCTCTTGTCGTAATCAATTGCTGCCGTAACGCCCGCAATAATGTCGTCAACATAAGTGTAGTCGCGGCGTGTTGTGCCATCGCCAAATACGGGAATTGGTTTGCCGTCGCTGATCAGTCGCGCGAATTTATGAATTGCTAGATCGGGTCGCTGTCGCGGACCGTAGACCGTAAAGAAGCGAAGACAGACGCAACGCAAACCGTAGAGATGCGAATAAGTGTGACAGAGAAGTTCGCCCGCGCCTTTGGTAGCAGCGTAAGGTGAAATTGGCTGACGAATCGGATCGTCTTCGCTGAATGGCACTTTGGCGTTGATACCATAAACAGACGATGAAGAGCCAAACACGAATTGTTTGATGTTATTGATGCGCGCCAGCTCGAGGAGGTTCAGTGTGCCATTCACGTTGGTCTCAGTGTAAAGCTGCGGCTCTGAAAGGGACGGTCGCACGCCGGCACGCGCCGCGAGATGGACGATGCAATCAAATTGATTCGCCGCGAAGACTATGTCTAGCGCCGCGCGGTCGCGAATATCGACTTGTTCTAATCGGTAACGTGGGTCCGCGAGAGCCTGGTGAATGTTTGACCGTTTGATCTCCGGTGAGTAGAAGTCGTTGAAGTCGTCAACAACAGTAATGTGTTCCGCACCGCTCGCCAGCAATCGCTCGACGAGGTGTGAGCCGATGAATCCAGCACCACCGGTGATCAGGAAGGAATTCATAAGTGTGTTTTGATCTTCTTGGTCAAGCGGTCGCCTTTAGTAGTTAGTATGGGGAACGCGGCACGTTGGTGCTGGGAGCGCAGGCGTCCTCGCCTGCTCGGTGCCCATCATGAGTCTCAAATGTAATTTGCGCTTCTCAGTTCCCTATGGTTGCTTGGGCGGCACCTAGCAGGCGAGGACGCCTGCGCTCCCAGCACCAGCGTGCCGCGTTCCCCATACTAACTACTAAAGACGACTGGTTGACCATGAAAAAGAATTCGAAAGACCAAGCCTTATTTTGTAGCATATATCCAAAGGTGCCAGCCCCAACGCGAAGCAAGCCGAGACTCTAATGAACGCGGCAGGAGCGGTCCAACGATCGGCAGCCACTTCTTATTGAGAAAGTAGGTTCGCAGCTCGACTTTCGAAAAATCTTTGAAAAGCTCGCGGGCCTCCTCTCGCGAATAAACTCGTGCGAGTGGATTACCAGCCCCATCCGTGTTCTGACTAAGAAATTCTTCTGAACTCAAGTACGAACGTTCTTTCTTCAATCTGCGTGAGTGTTCACGCAGCGAATCTTCCGCCTCGCCCGTTAGGAGTTTTACAAACTTCACTCCGCCATTCCAGCGCAGTAGATGAACTCCCACGCGCCGCAACAGAGAAATGTTGATGCGATAGTTGTAAGAATCACGATGGTAAAGCATGACCTCTGCTAGTCCCCCAGGCTTCAACACGCGACGGACTTCTTTTACAGCACCGGCAGTGTCTGGGGTGTGGTGCAAAACGCCATGAGAATAAACGAGGTCGAAGGAATTATCTGGAAAGTCGAGTTGCTCCGCATCCGCAGCGCGAAAAGTTCCTGGCAACTGAAATAACTCAAATCGCTTTTGTGCTAACTCAACCGCAGCTTCGGTTAAATCAATCCCGGTGTAATCTGCCCCAGCCTTGGCAAACTGTGCGCCGTCGGTTCCCAATCCACAACCAATCTCCAGCACCTGCAAATCTTTTGTCTTGGCGAAACCCGCGGCCGCAGGAATGTGCCATTCCTTTTGATACCGATGCTCTTCGACGAGTTCATAGAAGCGGCGCGAACCAGGCGGTGCATCGGCAAACTTAGTCCCGCATGGATTCTCTTGCCAGAATGCGCGAACGCGCTCTTTTAGGTTGGCGTTTGTCTCAGACATCTCAGAAGTTGGGAGGATAACAGGACACAAACATCGACACCACACACCACTTTGGTACAGCGAGACTCTCCCCGGCAGACGCCTCCTTGGAGTGCGGTAACCTGTTACCGCTTTGGTACAGCGAGACTTAACTGAGGGTGCCTTCCAAACCGGGTAGTCGAGTTCGTGCTTTTCTCCGGCGCCCTATACCAAAGCGGTAACAAGTTACCGCACTGCTCCAAGGAGAAGCGTGTCTGTTGGGGGTGAATGGCCGCTTGCGCTTCGACGAGGCATGTGGCGAAATACAATCACAATGACAATTCCGAATCTCTTAGCTCATGCTCCGCGAAGCGTTCTTGCTGGCCTGCTGTTCGCCATTTCGGCGTGCGCCCAATCTTCAGGCACAACGTCGTCGTCACTAAGCTTGACAACAAACGAGCCGCTGGCCCACTACGACATCAAACCTTCCGACTTGCCGCCACCGAAAATTGAGAACGACGTGAATAACGGACCACGAGTCGTGCCACGTCCGGACGGCGCGAAGTTGAATGTGCCCGCCGGGTTTGAGGTTTCAACTTTCGCTGAGGGTGATTTTACTCGACCCCGTTGGATGGCACTTGCACCAAATGGCGACGTCTTCCTTGCCGACTCGCAGGGGGGAAAGGTCTTTATTTTGCGCGATGCAGACAACGATGGCGTCGCCGAGGAGCGTTCCGTGTTCGTGGAGGGATTGAAGCAACCGTTTGGTATCGCCTTTTGGAAAACATACGTCTACATCGGCAACACAGACGCGATCGTCCGCTTCAGCTATAAACCGGGCCAAATGAAAGCAACCGGCGCCATGGAGAAGATCACGGATGTTCCTGGCCGCGGTTACCGCGAACACTGGACACGCAATATTCTGTTTAGTCCTGATGGTAAGAAGATGTACGTCACTGTTGGATCCGAATCGAATGTGAGTGTTGAAGCGGATCCAATGCGAGCATCTATCACGGAATTCAATCCTGATGGCACAGGCAAACGAATTTATGCTTCGGGCACTCGAAATCCAATTGGACTTGCCTGGCTACCCGGAACAAAAACGATGTGGGCCGCGGTGCAGGAGCGCGACCGGCTGGGAGATGACCTGGTTCCGGATTACGTCACCGAGATCAAGGACGGTGGTTTTTATGGTTGGCCCTACGGCTATCTGGGAGTGGAAGACCCAAGACGACAAGGTGAGCGTCCTGACCTGGTGAAAAAGATAATTACTCCCAACGTCTTAATTCAGGCGCACTCAGCAATCCTTGGTCTTGTTTTTTATCAAGGCCGTATGTTTCCCAACGAGTATCGAGGAGATGCTTTTGTCGCGCTGCATGGCTCGTGGAACAGAACGCAGCGGACCGGGTACAAAATCATTCACATTCGCTTCAAGAATGGCAAACCAGTTGGCGGCTACGACGATTTTTTGACTGGCTGGATGCTGGGACCAAACGATCGTACTGTGTGGGGTAGACCAGTTGGACTTTTGGTGATGCCGGATGGTTCTCTGCTGATAACAGATGATGGCGCGAATAAGATTTGGCGGGTGAGTTACAAGGGGAAGTGATGTTGTCGCGCTGTCCCCGGATTAAGACCTTCGCACTCTGCACCATCATCACCTGGTTGCTTAACTCAACGATCGTGTGCGTCCAGGCCCAGGCGACAATCCACATCACTGGTGTCGTCGTCGACCCAAATGGTTCGGTCATCCAGCGAGCGAAAGTAACTCTGAAAAGAGATCAACTGTTCGTCATGGCGAGAACGACTTCTGATGAGGAAGGTCGATTCGAACTTGTCGGCCCAACCGCGCAAAACCTGTGGATTGAAGCGTACTCTCCGGGCTTTGATTTGGGTGAGGTGTGGATTGCGCCTGGAACAACCTTCCCACTTCAGATAGTTTTGAGACCGCACGTGATTTCATCGGATGTTACCGTCACCTCACGCACTCCCATGCGTATCAGCGAAACCGCCGCGAATGTAGTAGTCGTGACTACAACCGATTTGACTACGACCGCCGCCATAACGCTTGACGACACGTTGCGACAGATCGCCGGCTTCACTTTGTTTCGACGCAGCGGGAGTCGCACAGCTAATCCGACCTCGCAAGGTGTTTCACTACGAGCTACAGGCGCCAGTGGCGCAAGTCGCGCTCTGGTACTGGCGGATGGTGTTCCACTCAATGATCCCTTTGGTGGTTGGGTTTACTGGAACCGCATACCAAAAGAATCAATCAGCCAGGTGGAAGTTCTGATTGGCAGCGCTTCACACCTTTACGGGAACGGAGCGCTTGGAGGTGTTATTGACGTCCGAACAAGAAAAGTTACCGGCAATACGCTTTCCCTGGGTGCCAGCTATGGCAACGAAATGACTAACAATGCATCCGTGTTCGCGGCGGCTAAAACAAACGGTTGGTCTGGAAGTGTCGCTGCAGAATCGTTTCACACTAATGGCTACGTGCTCGCACCTGCAAGTCAACGCGGCCTGGTTGATACGGAGGCTGGCGCACGCGACCTGACAATGCATCTTCGAGTGGAGAAAAGTTTCGGAGATAGAAAGAGTTTGTTTGGTGCCGCGTCGTTCTTTGGCGAGTCGCGGACAAACGGAACTCCGTTACAGATTAACCGGACGCACCTGCGTCAATTTGTGTTTGGCGGTACGTGGCAAACGGTTTCGGCGGATTCCTTTTGGGCACGAGCGTACGGCGGCAATCAAGTCTATGATCAAACTTTTTCCGCCCTCAGTGCAGATCGCAACTCCGAAACGCTAACACGGGTCCAACGCGTGCCGGCACAACTCTTTGGTCTGTCAGTTCAGTGGTCTAGGCCAGTGACTCGGAACCAAACTCTTGTTGCCGGTTTTGAGAGTCGTGAAGTAAGAGGCGCAAGCGACGAATTGGTCTACATCAATGGTCGACCAAGTTCTTTTGTTGGCGCTGGCGGGCGAGAACGAACTGTCGGTGCGTATTTCGAAGATTTGATCCAAGGCAGCTCGCGTTTATTCCTCAATGTCGGCGGACGGATTGATCGTTGGCGAAACTTCGCTGCTTTATCCGCGACTCGTCCAATTACTTCAGTCAACCCGACAAGCGTGACGTTTTTTTCAGATCGAACCGAAAACGCGTTCAGTCCGCACGCGTCAGTTGTTTACCGTTTCAACGATCGCGTGTCAGCAGAGATATCGATGTCCCGTGCCTTTCGAGCGCCAACATTGAATGAACTTTATCGTTCATTTCGTGTCGGGAATGTTCTGACCCTATCGAATGAAAACCTTCGGGCCGAACGACTAACAGGTGGTGAAGCCGGGCTACAAGTCCATACCAAAAATCAGAGAATAGTTTTACGAGGCAACTTTTTCTGGAACGAAATGACTCGCCCGGTCGCGAATGTGACACTGACTGCTACCCCCACACTAATCACGAGACAACGTCAGAACCTGGGCAGAACGCGTTCAAACGGCGTGGACCTGCAAGCGGACACCAATCTGACCCGGAGGTGGAACCTTTCGACGTCGTACTTGTTCGCAAACGCCAGGCTCACAGAATTTCCGGCAAACACGGCTCTCGAAGGTCTGCTGCTTCCGCAAGTGCCGCGGCATCAGTTCACGTTTCAAGCTCGCTATATTGATCCGTCGATTGTGACATTTGGTTTGCAAGGGCGCGCATCGAGTTCGCAATTTGACGATGATCAGAATCAGTTCAGACTTGATTCGTATTTCACTCTTGATGCGTTTGTCTCACGAAGATTGAACCAGCGAGTCGAACTTTTCGTTGCGGTGGAGAACGTTTTCAATCAACGTTACGAGGTGGGTAAGACACCGATTACCACACTTGGCCCACCGATTCTCGTGCGGGGTGGCTTTCGCGTACAGCTGGGTCGGCAATAGGACGCCTCTGTCGAAACAATTGTTCAAAAAGCAAAACAGCGAGAGCGACTCGTAGGAAGCCGATAAGTCCTATTCGAAACAACTGACTACTGACAACTGACAACTCACCACTGACCACTGACACTCGAGGAATGTCATGGATTTGCGGGTACTCTTAACAACTTTCGGCATCATCTTCCTCGCCGAGATGGGTGACAAAACTCAGCTGGCGGCGATGACTATGGCTGCGCAAACAAAAAGGCCCTGGGCCGTTTTTGTGGGAGCCACCCTCGCCCTTGCTACCGTCTCGGCGCTGGGAATAATCGTGGGTAGCGTGATCGGTGACTATGTCCCGCTGATTTGGGTGAAGCGTGTGGCCGCGCTTTCGTTTATTGTGATTGGAGGGTTGATGTTGATCGGCAAGTTCTGATTGGAATATCTGTACTTTGTGCTTTGAGCTTTGTACTTTGTCTTTAGAACTAAGGCGCTGGAAATCGGAACAAAGCACAGCATCTTAATCACAGAAGAACGGAAACCTTCGTCTACGCGGAGCCTTATGCCCCAAACTCCCCACATCGAACGTCATTTCACTTCCAGCGAAATTGTCCGCGACGTTGTTATTGGTATGTCAGATGGTTTGACTGTTCCATTCGCACTCGCCGCCGGGTTAACCGGTGCAATCTCCTCGACTGGGATTATTGTGACCGCGGGGTTGGCTGAGATCGCCGCCGGATCGATCGCCATGGGACTCGGCGGCTACCTGGCAGCAAAGAGCGACGCCGAACATTATGCCAAGGAACGGGAACGAGAAAAGCGCGAAGTGGCGGAGATACCACACGAAGAAATGCGCGAAGTGGCTGAAGTCTTTCAGGCGTACGGACTAACCGAAGATGAAACCTGGCCAATCGTTCAGGCACTCAAGCGTCATCCGCAGAACTGGATCGACTTTATGATGCGTTTTGAACTTGGCTTGGAAAAACCGGAACCAAAGCGTGCTCTGATAAGTGCTATTACTATCGGGGGCGCTTACGTCGCCGGCGGTTTGGTTCCGCTCGCACCGTACATCTTCACACGTTCGTCGTCGGTGGCCTTGTTGATTTCAGTTGTCTTGACTCTGATCGCTCTTTTTGTTTTCGGTTATGTAAAAGGTCGTTTCACTGGAATGAAGCCAGTAAGAAGCGCGCTGCAAACAGCGCTGATTGGGAGTGTGGCAGCGGGCGCCGCGTTTGGCATTGCGACGTTGATTGGTGGGCACTCTTAGATCTCAAATCTCAAATAATCTCAAATCTCAGAATGATACGGGATCCGACGCACCTGGGTTTGAAATCTGAGATTTGAGATCTGAGATTTGAGATATTTGAGATCTGAGATCTGCGATCTTACTTCCTCGCCAAAACGACTGGAGCGTTCTCGGCAGCGCGGATGCTCTCGAAAAACTTCTTCACGCTCTGATAATCCGCCGCCGCAATAGTCGAGGCTTTCTGCGACAACTGTCGTTTGAAGATCAGTTCCCCATTTTTAACTTCATAGCTTGTGTTGTAGGAGCCAAACGGCGTCTCCAGTTTCAC
>DASYRR010000095.1:0-33242 GCA_036004125.1 Pyrinomonadaceae bacterium
CCGCTTTGGTACAGCAAATCTGAGCATCCACAACCCCCTGTACCAAAGCGGTGACAAGTCCCCGCACTCCAAGGAGGCGCCTGTTTTTCAATGGTTGGCTTGCTATCAAGTCACAGCTCTCAATCGCGATTCGAGGTTCTCCCGGCGGCTGCGGCTGAGTTTTAGTTGGCGGCCATCTTCCAATACAACGATATAGTCGCCGTTGAAGTGCGGATGTAACTCCTTGATTCGATCCAGATTCACAATGATCGAACGATGAATCCGAACAAACCTCTTTGGATCGAGTTGCGCCTCGAGATCGTGCATCTTCTCACGAAGCAAGTGGGCTTTCTTGCGGACATGCAACTTGGCATAGTTACCGTCAGCTTCGATCCAATCAATTTCCTCAACTCTTAAAAGCACTACCCGACTCGCCAGCTTGATCATAAGTCTGGTCAGATAAGATGTTGGCCGACTCGATAATTCCTTTTGACTCTCGCGTTCTTCCAACAATGCCAATAGACGTTTACTGACCTTGGTAATTTCGCGACTCTCAATTTGCGACTTTGCACGTTGCAAGGCTTGAGTGAATCTCAGGTCGTCGTAGGGCTTCAACAGATAGTCGAGCGCGTGGACTTCGAAGGCTTTCAGAGCATACTGATCAAACGCAGTGACGAAGACTATTGCCTGCACGTGCTCCGGCCCAACTTGCTCGAGCACGTCGAAGCCGTCCATCTCTGGCATCTGGATATCCAGAAAGATCAAATCGGGGCGAGAAGTCTCAATGGACTTGACTGCTTCTTTGCCGTTGCGACACTCGCCGATGATCTCGATCTGGGAGTCGCGCTCGAGCAGGAGACGAAGATTACGCCGCGCCAACGGTTCATCATCGACGATTAGAGTTTTGATCTTGTCAGACATCTTGCTATTGCCGATTGCCGATTGCGGAGTGTTAGCCAAAAATCAAGGGGTTAACCAAATCGGCAATCTTGCTTCATCCTTCATGCTTCCGAAACGGCATCACCAGCTCAACTTCTACGCCGCCTTCATCACGGTTGTGTATGTCAAACCTGTGATTGTCTCCGTAGAGCTGTTGCAGCCTCGCAGCGGTGTTGGCTAAGCCAATTCCGGTGTTACTTTTCAACTGCCAGTTGACCGGCAAGCCAGCCCCATTATCTGAGATGGTTATTGAAAGTGATCCATTGGTCTTTTTCGACGTAACTCTGATCGACCCTTCCTCCGTGCTGCGGCCAATCCCATGATGCAAAGCGTTTTCCAAGAGTGGCTGAAGAATCAGATTTGGTACAAGTGCTTTGAGTGTCGTCGGATCGATATCGAAGTCAATCCGTAAGCGGTCAGAGAATCGCATTTGTTGAATACTCAAATAGAGTTTGATAAATCCGAGCTCTTCCTTTAGTTCGACTTCCTGTTGGTCAGAATGTTCCAGCGCGTGGCGGAGGAGGTCACTCAGTCCCACGAGCATACTTACCGCAGCTTGATTCTTATTATCACGAACCAAACCAACGATTCCGTTTAAGGTATTGAAAAGAAAATGCGGATGCAACTGCATTCGCAACGAGTCTAGCTGTGCCTGAGCGAGCTGGGCCTCCAACTGGGTTGCCAGCGACTCTCGTTCGCGATATTTGCGGTAATAGTCGATTGCGTAACAAACCCCAATTACCGCGCCGTAGACCAACAAGTCGCCAGCAAAGGAACCTTTCATGCGTGAGAGGAAGCGTGGCCAAAAGGTCGTAGGGCTGTTTCCCATATTGTCCCAGGGTTTAATAGTTAACACTACAGCGGTCGCAGTGGCACTATGAACTGCTGACAACAAGAGGAAAGCCAGCACATGAATAGGGAGGCTTCGCTTCCAGGCTCCTGCCACGAGCGAAAAGCGGCGCGCCAGCCAGATCATGACGGGCGTCAAGAAAGCCCATGCGACCCACGAGAGGATGCCCCAGGAAAAAACCTTGAGCACGGAGTGTCCCATGCCCTCTGAGCGTACCTCTAGATAGATCGGTGCAGTGTAGACCACGCCGAGGAACCCCCAGATGGCCACGATCACGAGCCATTTGAGCCATGGGTTTCGTTGGAGCGGCCCCGACTGCGTTTCGAACGTGTAGACAGGTGATTCGAAGGTTTCCATCAGCGGAGCATTGCAGATTTCAGATTGCAGATTGCAGATTGTCTCATAGCGAATCCAATTGCGGATTATCCACTGCGACCACTCAATCAACCAGTCCCAATCTGAAATCTGAAATCTTCAATCTTAAGTGTTCTTCACCACATACCTCGGTTGATACGCCATTCCGCATACCGGACATTCAACGTGTTACTTGTTGTGCATTCGTACCATCTACATTCATGATCCAAACTTCCATTCGCCCTGTTCGATCACTCTGAAACGCGACACGCTTTCCGTCTGGAAACCACGAAGGCGTTTCGTCCAGATATTGCTGGTCATGTGCTCCAAGTTTTCGTCCTTCGCCTGAGGCAACATCGACCAACCAAATGTGCGCTGAGTTTTTCTGATTGCGGCTGTTGACCTGTATCGCCAGTTTTCGACCGTCGGCAGACCACACTGGCCACTGTCCAGCACCCTCTTCCGACGGTACGTGAGAAACCTGACATACGTCCGAGCCGTCGGCATTCGCCACAAATACTGCGATCTCACTCTTAGGGTCACTACGTCCCGTAAAGGCGAAGCGCTTACCGTCAGGTGACCAGTGAATATTCCACGCAATGGACTTTCCATCGTTGACTTGTTGAGGGTTCGTACCGTCGAGGCCCGACATCATGAGACGCATCTCTGTCCAACTGCCAGTTGCGTACAACAACTGTTTTCCGTTTGGCGACACGATGGGATTGCGGCCAGGGACCGTGGCTACCCGATGCTGATTCTTGCCATCGACATCAATTGAGTAGACCGTGCTTGTGTCGTCCTTGATGATGGAGAAAAGGATGTGTTTGCTATCAGCTGTCCACCCGGCAAAGCTTTCGCTTTCGGGAGTGTTAGTAAGTTGGCGTTCCCCGGAACCATCGCGGCTGACTGCAAATAGATCGTTTGTTCCGCCACGATTCGAAAAGAAGGCGATTCGTGAGCCATCGGGTGAAACTGCCGGCAGGCTTCCGTTCCGAACGGGCCGAGGTTGGGCGGGACTTGGTGTTTGTTGAGTGACGACCCCAGAAAGCGAGGACGGCAATAGCATAATCAAGCTGATTAGCGTGCTGACTACTGGTTCCATGTCATTTATCGGTAAAACCTCTCTGTGCGTTTCGGCTTTGCTTGAGGTTGCGACGATCAATTTCTGAGCGGAGAAAGTGATTTGACGACTCTTACAACGTCAAACGCACAGAGAGATTTGGCTAGCCGTGAGTTTAGACCTGAGTGGTCAATCGGCAATTGATTTTGCCGCGGGGTGGGTGAATCGGTGTGTAGAATGCGGGTCTAAGGTGACGAACTGGTTTTTACCAGATCCGGTGAATTGGAAGCGATGTAAAAAGCGGTCGCGCGTCATGAAGCGTGTGGCTCTTGAAGTCCCTGGTGCTCATAGATGTTACGAGCCACACGCTGCCGCGAAGTGGTACTGACTTCATGACCCGCTTTGGCGAGATTGGAATCCGGATGCTAACATCAATTCAAACCGTAATTCACTGGGAATGCGATTGCGTTTCGGCTGACACTTTGGGCCAGATGCGTTCGCAGTAGACATCGATATGGACGACGAACAACCAACTTTCAAAGTAACCGATCGACGGCTCTTTAATGCTGACGGGAGTCCCAGGGATTTGCCACCTGAGGAGGTGCCCGAATCCAAGACTGCGCCGGCGGAGGCCGCACCAGTATCACCGCAGATTCCTGTAGCCGAAACCGCTGACAGCACGCCGACTCCACCACCTGAACCTCCTTACGAAGAGGACGAGTTGGACGAAGAAGAACTCGAGGGCGCACGAGACCCCGCGAGCTTCGTCAACTTCGTGATGTCGATTGCTTCAAACGCAGCGTCCGCACTCGGAATGATGGAACATCCCGTAACCCATCAACGTGACGTCGATCTTGAATTGGGCAAACACTGGATAGACGTCATCGGCATGTTGCAGAAAAAGACGCAAGGGAATTTGACGAAGCAGGAACAGCAGATGCTCGAAGGGCTGTTGTCTGACTTGCGAATGCAGTATGTATCTCTGGTCAATGCGACCCAGAAGCCGAGGGCGTTTTCGGGGAAGGATATAACTGGGGGGAAATGAAGCTAACCAGACTGGATTTGATTAGTAATAGACAATGATTAGTCCAACGTTTCTGAGTCCGCGGATCTAATGAAACTTACCTTCCTCGGCACCGGCACTTCGACTGGCGTTCCCTCAATCGGCTGTGAATGTGAGACCTGCGTTTCGGATGACCCTCGTGACAAACGCCTCAGGGTTTCGGTTGTCGTCGAACACGCTGGACGCACAGTTCTGGTCGATACTTCCTCAGACTTTCGCCAACAAGCGTTACGATTCGGACTAAAGCAACTCGACGCTGTTCTAGTCACTCATTGTCATGCCGATCACATCTTCGGACTCGACGACATCCGCCCGCTCAACTTCCGCTTCGGTGCACTTGGCGTCTATGCGAATGAACGCGCCTGGGCTGACATAAAGCGCATCTTTAAATACATCTTCGAACCCTCGCACTTTGGTGGTGGCCTACCGCAGGTGATTCCAAACATCGTGAGCGCCGGAGCCGCATTTTGTATTGGCAGGGAACTGGAAATAACACCATTGGAAGTGATTCACGGTCGCCTTCCAGTGATGGCGTATCGCTTTAATGACTTTGCCTATCTGACGGACCTCAGCGAGATTCCGAAAGACACGATGAACGCTTTGCGCGATCTGGATGTGCTGGTTTTGGATTGCCTGCGTTTCAAAGAACACCCGACGCATTTGTGGGTTGACAAAGCACTTGAGTACGTCGAGCAGTTGAAACCGGGGCGAACGTACTTTACGCACATTGCCCATGACATCAAACACGCCCGCGATTCAGCGAGACTGCCGAAGGGAGTTGAGTTTGCGTTTGATGGCTTGGAAGTGAGTTCATTGCAGATTGCAGATTTCTGATTGCTTTAGGCTCGAGATCTCGAGCTTGACTAATCGATAATTATTGACCAAAGACCAAAACCAATCTTCAATCTTCAATCTTCAATACTCTTATGCGTCTCTTTCACGGAACTGATAACGCCGAAATACAACGACCCACTGTCCTAACCCTGGGAGTATTCGATGGGCTGCACCTCGGCCATCAGTTGATTATGCGCACCGTTGTGGAAAGAGCGCAGGCAGTTGGTGCGGTGCCGACTGTCATTACTTTCGATCCACACCCCCGGGCCGTGCTGCATCCTGAATCCGCACCTCCATTACTCCAAACTTTCGATCAGAAGATCGAGGGCTTTGGTGTCCTAGGTATCCTACAGACGATCGTGGTGCGCTTTACCAAAGAGTTTTCATCTATTCGCGCTGAGGATTTTCTTCGCGAGGTGGTGAAAGAGCGCTTGCATGCTCAGGAGGTCTATCTCGGCAAGGGCTTCGCGTTTGGACACGATCGCGAGGGAAACATTGAGCTCTTAAAGAGGATGGGAAGTAACCTCGGGTTTGTGGCTGGCGAAGTTCCAGAGGTCAATCTTCGTGGTAGACGAGTTAGTTCCAGCAAGATCCGGGAGTTGTTATCACGTGGCCACGTCAACATTGCGCGGCGTATGTTGGGTCGCCCTTATGGTGTTGAGGGCCTGGTCGAACGAGGTGCAGAACGTGGGCACCAGCTGGGTTTCCCGACAGCCAACCTGCGCCCCCAGAACCGCGTCATACCGAGGAACGGTGTCTACGTCACGGGGACCTTAATTGACGGTCAATGGCGGCGCAGCGTAACAAATATCGGGGTGCGTCCCACGTTTGTTGAGGCGACGGAACCTTCGGTCGAGACATACGTAATGAATTGGGACGGGGATTTGTACGGCGACGTAATCCGCGTCCGTTTTTTGTATCGGTTGAGGGATGAACGAAGATTTACGTCAATAGACGAGTTGAAAGCGCAGATTGCAAGGGACGTCGATCGTGCCAACAGCTATTTCGAGCGCGCAGGAACGAAGCATATGTTGGCGATAATCTGAAGTGCCAGCAGGGGCAGGCGCAGGAGGCAGGGCACGAGCAGGAGCAGGAGGCAGGAGGCAGGAGCAAGTATTTGAATGGCGACTAGACAGGCATTAATAAGACACTCGACGAACGGCGGCGGCTTGGTAGTTTCGATGAACACCGTTGCTAAGCACGCAACACAGGTTCCCCCATTGACGGAGGAGCTGGTTAATCAACTGCTGGCGGGTCGTGGTATGCGTGGTTGGTTACGTGCAGCGCGAGTGTCGGTAGTCCTCGGACTGCTATCACTCTACCTATTTCTTGATACCTACGATATTCGCGCAGATTTCAACCGGCGAACAATACTGCGACTGCGAGAGCAATCACGTGAACTTGGAAAACTTGCACGATTCAAAGGGTGGTCGCGCGCCACTGCCTACGAGGCTCTGGATCGCCTGATCAGAGTTCTGCGGTACGCAATTTTTCGAGGTGTCGAAGGCTCCACCAGAAAAGACGCGAGACTGCAGAAACAAGCTGTTTGGCTTCGCGAGAGTCTTATTAACCTGGGGCCGACCTTCATCAAAATCGGTCAGGCATTAGGAACTCGCGCAGATCTGCTTCCACTCCCATACGTCAAGGAACTTGCGCTGCTGCAGGATCAAGTACCCGCTTTCTCGACGGCTGAAGCTTTCGCCCGCATTGAGGCGGAACTCGGCCGAAATTTGTACGAGTGCTACAGCGAGATCGACAACGAACCCATTGCTTCTGCATCACTCGGTCAAGTGTATCGAGCGCGACTTGCGACCGGCGAAGAAGTCGCAGTCAAAGTGCAACGCCCCGCCCTGGTGGAGGCCATCAGCATCGATGTTGCCATTCTTTATCGTTTAGTTAAGTTGACAAACCGCTTCTTTCCTAAAGCGAATGAAAATGCCGATTGGGAAGGAATGCTGCACGAGTTCTACTCAACGATCTTTGAAGAATTGGACTATGTGAAAGAAGGACGGAACGCAGACAGATTTCGCTACAACTTCCGCACGTGGAGAGCGGTTCGAGTGCCAAAGGTTTTCTGGTCTCACACGACCACCAGAGTATTGACTCTCGAATTTATTCGCGGCACGAAGGTAGTCGATCTTGAAGGCTTGCGCGCGCGCCGCATCTCGGCAGTGAAAGTCAATCGTCTCCTGGTTCGGACGTATTTGAAGCAGTTACTGGAAGATGGTTTCTTTCATGCCGATCCTCATCCAGGCAATCTTTTAGTGATGGATAGTGGCCACCTCGCGTTCTTCGACTTCGGAATGGTCGGGCGAATCTCAGCGAAGCTGCAGTCGCAAATGATCGACGCGTTCTTCCATGTAGTCAGTCGCGACGTCCAGGGACTTGGTCAGGACATCATTAACCTCGATTTCCTCAAACCTGGCGTGGATCCGGAAACCGTTCGCCCAGTCGTTGAAAGACTCTTCAAGAGTTATCTAAATCTGAAACTAGGCGACGTTAACTTCAAAAAGTTGACTTACGATCTGGCGGAGGTCATCTACGACTATCCCTTCCGGCTACCGGCGAATTTCACTTATGTTATGCGCGCATTGATGACGTTGGAAGGAATCGCGATTCTCACGGACCCGGGTTTCAGTTTCTTCGAGACAGCGAAACCCTACGCGAAAGAGTTCATGCTCCGTCGAGAAGGTCGTATGTTCGGCAAGTTAGTGTTAGACAAACTTACTGGACGTGAGAACGGCGACAACCGAATTGCGTGGAAGAGAGTTTGGAAGCTGACGAAGATGGCCGCCCAGATGTATCTCGAGAAGTCCTAATGTCCGATATGCTTTAGCTTGTCGTAGCGTCCCCATCTACGCTTTGGGAATTCTGATTAACTAAGTATTCTTCAGTCTCTTAATATCCAACCACGACAAGCTAAAGCATATCGGACAATTCTTAATTCCCCAACTGACCACGAATTGCGCCCTTCGGAAACTCTGCGTTGTAAACGTTCACGTAGTAGTGACCTGGATTCTTGATGAGGTCTGCGATTTTGTCAGCCGCGAGCGTGACACATCTTTTGGATGAGCCGTTGGCTGGCGCCTCAAGCGTCGCTATCACGGTCCCTACTTCGGTCTTACTACCGAAACTGATTTCTGCCGCCGTCGGAGTTCCTATGTTGGAGACACTTAACTCATAACAGATTTGGTTCTCTTCCACGCCAATTGAAAACTTCAAGATTCCCGTTCCGTCAGGATCGCCAATTGTTGGTACCTCGGCGAATCCTGTTAGTGTAGTCGTCTTGTTGCGCCCATGCTTGTATTGTTCAGAGGCCACGACGAAGCTGACGGCAGCGACAAATGTGAGCAGTATCACCAAAACGCCCGGTTGTTTCATAGTGGGTAACCCCTTGAAAGTGGCTCCTAGGCTGAGTGAGTTTGAAATGCTTGCACATTATGCTCGATGTGATTGCGAATTGGTCTTATAAAACCTTGTTTTTTCTGTCGCAAGGTCCAAGGTGTATCCAATTGGGTGCCGGAGATAACACAGAGACGGGTAAGACCCATGAATGACAAAAAAAGAGGCGGACCATCGGTCCGCCTCAAAGGGCCTGGCACTTGATACTTCGTTTACTTCACCTGCATCTTCTCTCCGTTTGCACCGGGCAGGCTTAGTTTTTCGCGAAACAGATTTAAGAGCAGCAGCGTTCCAATGCCGCCGCCACTTTCACCTCCACCTCCGGTCGACATTACGTCCGGAGTGATGCGGACGCCTTTCTCGCCAATGACCTTCAGCGTCTCTATCAAAGCGACGCCTTGAGCACCAAGTGCGTTGACTTGTTCGTGGTAGGCGACACCCTGCGCTTCACCCATCAAGCGAACCTTCTCAGCTTCTGCGCGACCCGTCTGCAGAATGTAGTGGGCCTCGCCCTCGCCTTCAGCTTTACGTTGCTCCGCACGTTTGCCCGCGATGTCGACGCCCACAGTTGCAGCCATGAGGTCTTTCTGATTGTCTGCCTGCGATTTGGTTTTCTCGAGTTGAATGCGTTTCTCCTCCGCCTCACGTTGGGCGTTGTACATACTCTGGCGCTGCTCCGCCAAAATTTTCTCTGTCTGCGTTTTCATCAACTCTTCGGGCAAATGAATGTGACAGATCAGCACGTTGACAACGTCGACGTGATACTTCAACAGGTGAGCGCGAACCCGAGCTTCCGCACGTTCCTGTTCCTCATGACGGTTTTGCAGGTAAGCCATCGCGGACGACTCAGAAGCCTGGTTGCGAAAGATTGAGTCGATGAGCGGATGCATCACATTTTGAATCAATCGTTCGATGCCGCCGATCTTTGCGACCATGAAAGGTGCGTCCTCCGGTTTGACGCGAAACACCACCCGCACTTCCAGTTGCATCGTAAAGCCATCTTTGGAAATCACTTCAAACGGGTTGAATGTGTTAGTGACCTCGCCAGCTGTCCATTCAACCGTCTGGTTAGTTGTCGGAATAATGATCGGCGACACCGCCAGGGTGTTCACGTAATAGCGTCCGGGTCCGACCACACTCTCCTGAATACCGCGGAAGCCTTCCGGCACGACGTACGCTTCATGTGCGCCTTCATCGAGACGACGATCGGCAGGATCGCCGCTCATCAGCTCAGCTTTGATCTCATCAACGGTGCGGTTGTCGTCTATCTTGTCAAGGCGAGCCGCAGATTGTTCAGCCTGTTCTCTTTCCTCGCGCTCCATGCGTTGACGAACCTTGGCCGCCATCTCGCGTCGCACTTCATCCGAGGGGTCTTTCCCGACATTTGAGACTATGACTGCAACTTCACCTGGCTTAACTTCTTTGGCGGTTTCAGGAATAACCTTGAACAACAAAGGGTTGATGTAATAGGTACCGGGTAACAGAATGTCCTTCTGTGGACCACGCTGACCACCCTTGCCGATGAATTCATGTCCATCCTGAAAATTATCGTGACCAGCAAACGACTCCGCTACATAGTCCTTTGGATTTAGTGGTGCGCCATCAAGGGCTTCGACCAGGCCAATCCCATTTTCATTGATCACAGTTGCGTCGAAGAGTCTCACATTAAACAGACCTGGTTTGGCTTCCGTGCCGCCTTCTATTGCGCCCGATTGAGTTAGGATGCGGTAAACACCTGGCGTGAGAATGTCGACCTGCGGGCCCTTCTGACCTCCAGATCCGATGAACTGTTCGGCATCCTGAAAGTTACGATGGTCTGTGATCGCTTTACCAAGCAATCGACCTGGATCTAACGGACCACCATCAGCCGCTGTGACTACACCAACCTTACCTTGCGGGACCATAGTGGCTTTCGCAACTGACATGCGAAACAGGTAGGGATGGATTGGCCACAACCCCGGCGGCAGAGTGCGAAGCTGAATGCCTTTCACACCGCCTTGTTTGATGAACGCAATCGGATCCTGAAAATTGTTGTGAGCATTCTGTGCTCGGTCAGGTGCGAAAATACGTCCCGGAGGCATCGGTTCTCCGTCGACTGCTTCAATGATCCCCATCTCGTCGGCGCCGATTTCGATCAGCGGGACTTTGCGCACGACCTTTTCAAACGGCCACTTGATCAAATGTAGACCTGGCTTCAGTACGTCGGCTTGGATACCGACTTCACCTTCGGTAGCAACGACGCGTCCCGGAGGCATTTTGTGGCCGAAATAACGTCGCTCCTTGATCGCGATTTCTGTCGCGCTAACGTTCACGAAAATGCGTCGCACGATGACCAGGAGGACAATCAGTAGAACAAATGCGCCAAACCCAATTGGCAACCAAGTGGTGATGTCTAAAGTTTCCATGGTATGTCTCTTTCAGTCTTTCAACGGGTAGTTGTTGATGGTTATTTAGTTGTTGGTGGTACCTTCAAGTTCGCGTCGCGCGGATGAGAGGGTACGTTTCAAAATGAAACCGGTGCCTGAACTGCGAACTGGTGACGAGAGTACCCAGAATTCGCTGTTAAATAAAGCCTGAAGCTCGGTTGGCGAAACATCGGGCAGTTTTCCTTCACGCCAAAACGCCAATGCCTGTTCAACGGCGCGACGATACATCTCGGCATCATCCGATAAAGCAATAGAGTGCAACATCTTGGCGGTTGTTTGTGCACTGGGCGAAGCTTCCCAACATTTGAGCATGGCTTCGGCGAGTGCCTGGTTAATCGGCAAGTTGTGCTGCGCTATGTGTGAAGCGAGTTTTAGAAGTTTCGCCTCAGACGACGACTGCAAAACGAGTGCGTCTAAAACATTTGTATAGACCTCTAGACCCTTAGCATCCAGCAGCGCGGACAAGTCACCATCGTTCGCCCGCGAAAGCAGTTCCGAGTGATCGTCTTGTGCAGGTGCTGGTAATTCCGCCACCGGCGCACTGTCGGAAAACAGCGAACGCGGTAAGTCAGCGGGTGGCAGTGGTGGAGCCTCTATGCTGTTCGCGGGTTTTTGCCATAAATAAATGGCAATGGCGATTAAGCCAACGATTAGAACGGAAGTAATGAGAAAGGTGACCATCGGTCCGGCTGACGGAAGTTTGTGTTGATATCCGTCGCCGCGTATCTGTTTATACGCGGCGTGCGTAGAAAAGTTCAAGAATCCCCAACGTTACCCTTTAGTAGTACCTTTCGTGGCATTAGGCCCGCTCTTGCTGGGACCGCAGGCGTCCTCGCCTGCTTGGTTCCCTCCACGTACTTGAGTGGCAACCGGCAGGCGAGGACGCCTGCGGTCCCAGCATTAGCGTTCCCAATTCCTCAATCTAGCTACTAAAGGGGATCGTTTTTAACAACCCAAGCACCTGGCTTACCACCACGTTTACGAAACCAGGCACTACTGAAGGGCCAGTCGCTTGGTTTTTCGCAGAGGCCTGCCTTCACGGGATTATTTTCTATGTAGCGTAGTGCATTGTAAAAATGTTCCTGATTGCGAATCTTCCGGTCGTAATACTCCGTCATCCAAAACTGACCCTTGCGATTCAGAAGCTTATTTGCCTGATGGGCCGTGTAGGATTTGTGCGCCTGCATTATTTCTTCGAGTTCCGCATTCTCAAATCTCGTCATCAATGAATGCTCGTGATTTGGCATAACGCACCAAGCAAACAGATGGTATCGGACGTTGTCATATTCTAGGAGCGAATCCTGCACTAGTTTTGCGATAGTTGGATCTTTCAAGAAACACTCACCGTATCCTTGATCCAGGTACTTGTCGATTCGCTGTTGCATGATGGCGAGTTGTTGCTCGTCACTAAGATCCTTGAGCAGTCGCTGCCACCTCTCAATTACTTTCAACGGCACCGCATCAGCAAGATGAAGCGTGATTGTCTGTGGAATTGCCGCACCATCGAAGTGTGGTAAGTAACCGCGAGTGTGCCAGCCTGCTTCGCGAAGTAAGTCTTTATGAGGATCGTCTGCGAGACCCATGGTGAGGTACTCAACTTTCTTTAGTGAGGTTGAAAAGCGGCGGGAGTATAACAACGTCACCCTTTAGTAGCTAGATCGGGGAACTGAGAACGCCAATGCTGGGACCGCAGGCGTCCTCGCCTGCTTGGTGACCCCTCAGGCGCCTGATTGTAACGCAGGCAGGCGAGGACGCCTGCGGTCCCAGTATTAACGTTCCCAGTTCCTCGAAAGGTACTACTAAAGGGAAGCGATTAACGTGAGCTGAGGGCGTTAAAGAACAGCGGATATGTGGCCAGAGACTGAGCGCGGTATTGGGGACGGAAGCCGAAGAGAATGATGCGGCCTTTGCCC
The DNA here is from genome assembly GCA_036004125.1 of Pyrinomonadaceae bacterium. Classification (GTDB taxonomy): domain Bacteria; phylum Acidobacteriota; class Blastocatellia; order Pyrinomonadales; family Pyrinomonadaceae; genus PSRF01. The sequence continues at coordinate 12,821 of DASYRR010000095.1, forward strand.
ATTGTGACTTCCACTAACGCGGCTTTGCCTTTGATACGATCGGCGCCGAGTAGCCAACCGGAAAGCAATGGATCTTTGTCGCGTGGATACCAGCCGATGATGTGAACGTTTGCTGCGGGTACGGAGCTGTTTGAGTTTTGTATTACTTCAAACGCTGGTGAGTCTTCGGCCCAGGCGATTGATTCCTTAGGCATGCCGTTAGCGATTGAGTGCGTTGTGTCGAGTTCAAGGCGAAGGATCGATCCAGGAACGTAAAAGAGCGTTCGAGCCAAACCAGCCACAACATTCCGCAGGGGAAGCTTGAATTGCTCGATCGCGAACTCAGACGCGCGGTTCAGACAAACAAGGGTTCCGCCATCCTCGACAAATTGTTGTAGAGTTTTGACTCCTTCCTGACCAAGGCCCCCGGTCAGTTCCGTGGGCATGGCTCCAGTCCGATAACCATTGAAGATCGTCCGAGCCGGTTGATCCGGAATAAGGATGGCGTGAGTGTTGCGAGGGAGTTTTCCTTGACGCACCTCCACATCCTGCACGACGGAATAATTGTATTGTTGATGTTCCAAGATCCATCGAGTCCATCCCTCGTCATTTGCAGGCACAGACGAGCGCAGCAAAGTCAGTCCAATATCCCTATTTCCAAAGCGACTAAGAACCGTTGGGCCGATCTTCATTCGTTGATAATGCACTGGCTCGACGAAGGGAGTCGGCTTAATACCCATTAACATCGCAAGGTTATGCGCTGTGACGTCATATGGAGCGATCGGATGGCCAGTTGAGTCACGGAGATCCGGATAATGCTGCACTTCAAACAGGGCTTTAGCAAATTGCCCGTATGGTTGACTGAGATTGACTACACCGGACAGCATTTCAAATCTTTGACCGCGATAGTTCAGTGGACTTGCGAGACGATCAACCTCAACGCCTGCGACTCGAAGAATGTCGAGAAATCGGGCTTCATTAGTCGCGAATGACAGAGTTCCATTCTTATTTGGCATAGGCACAAGAAATCCTCTCAGTTCGCCTTTCTTTCTCGGTCTCACCGCCTCCTTCCCAATTGCATAAAACCTTCGCAACCATGCTTCACGATTCTCCGCCGCATGCTTCAACAGGAAGCTCGCACACGTCGTCATCGTGTTTGTGATATCGCGCAAGTGCCATTCGCCACCATGCCACAATGGTCCGAAGTTCGCTGACTCTTTCTTTGGATCGTAGCCTTCACGTGAAGTCAAATCTTCAAACTTCACCGTCAACGGCGAGGCGATTCGTGCCGAGGCTGTCTCGGAGAGAATGCGAACGCCACCGTGATAATGTGAATAAGCTCGTGAAGGTGACCAGGCATCGTAAGTTGAATCCGTGGCTACTGCCTGGAAGCCTTTCGACCTCATCTGGCGAGCGAGGTAGTTGCCCAGCTCGGTATACCCTTCGACGATTTGCTTCGGGACGTTTGGTTCGACTGGGTGCATGTAAGGTGGCAGGAAAAGCCGCGAACCAAATGAACCTTGCTGATGAATGTCGTGGACGATCTGCGGATGCCAGACATTGTGAATCTTACCGACCGTAATCTGAGTTTCAATTTGCGTGAATGCGTACCAGTCGCGATTGTCGTCGTGTCCGGTGTACTTGTGATAAAGCTCCGGAGGATCAGTTCCTTCGTAAGGTGTTCCTAGAGTCTTGTCGTACCAGTTTTTGACAATGTCGACGCCGTCGGGATTGAGAGACGGAACCAGTAAAACGATCGTGTTGTTGAGAATGTTTTGAACCTCATTGTCATTCGATGAGGCAAGACGATGCGCAATGAGCATCGAGGAAAGATACGACCCGACTTCCGTCGAGTGAATACCGCAAGTGATCAAAACAATGGTTTTGCCGCGCGCAATGAGTTCAGCAGCCTTCCTGTCGCGAACGGCGGGCGTGCCGAGCTTGCGAGGATCCGCCAACTGCTCCTGAATGTTCTTAAACTCTTCGAGGCGAGACAGGTTCACGGGTGAGCTTATCGTGGCCATCATGAATGGCTTGCCCATTGTTGACTTGCCCAACTCCTCAAACATAACCCGATCGCTCGCTTGGTCGAGACGTTTGAAATACTCCACTACCTGATCCCAGGAAGCGAGTTTGCGATCATCGCCTGGCGTGAAGCCGAGTACATCGGCCGGGGCAGGAACGCCTATTTGACTGCCAGTGGCGGGTTGAGCGGTGAAATACGACTGATGAAACAGGGCAGCAGACGAAACGAAGAGCAGTAACGCGAATGTATAAAGACGCATTTTAACTTTCGAAGGCGAGAACAAACTTTGGTGGAGCGAACGAAGTTTAATCTAACTCCCAACCAACTCGATACCCTTTAGTGGCGCTCTTCAAGATTTGGGCGACGTGATGCTGGGACCGCAGGCGTCCCCGCCTGCTATGTCCCAACCAGGTACGTGTAGGGAACCGGGCAGGCGAGGACGCCTGCGGTCCCAGCATTAGCGTTCCCAGTTCCTCGAAGTAGCTACTAAAGGGTATCGATTTCAGGGCAACCAACATCAACAGATCTGGTTCAAATCAAGCGGCAATCACGGGCTTTTAGGCGCTATAACTTGCTTGCCGAAGCTGGGGTGCCCGTGTAAAGTAGCGAGCGTTTTCAAGCCCCAGCTCTCCCTTTAACAAAAACCTGTTGGAGGTCAATCCGGATGTCCAGTGAAAGCATCCCCGCGAACGAGTATCCAGATCGTGTAGGTTTCAAACCCGACAACCCCTATCTCGCGACGTTCCGTCCCTATATTCCGGCTGGGGTGAGCCTGCGTGAACTTACCCCGATCCCACTTGTCATGGGTACGATACTCGGGATCATCTTTGGGGCTTCCTCACTCTATCTGGTCTTGAAGGTTGGTCTAACTGTCAGTGCTTCTATTCCCGTCGCAGTTATCTCTATAACGTTGTTTCGCGTGCTTTCAAAGTTGGGTCTACGCGACGCTACGATTCTCGAGAACAACATTGTCCAAACGGCAGGGTCCGCAGGGGAATCGATTGCCTTTGGTATCGGCGTAACAATGCCGGCGATTCTGATCCTTGGGTTTGACCTTGAGTTAACCAGAGTAATGTTGGTTGCGATCCTGGGAGGTCTGCTGGGAATTCTGATGATGATTCCCCTGCGTCGCGCATTGATTGTGGCGCAGCATGGGTATTTGAAATATCCGGAGGGTACGGCCTGCGCCGAAGTATTAAAGGCAGGTGCTTCCGATGAATCGCGGGCGGCGGCGATGGAGGGCGCCGCCAAAACAGGCGTTGTAGACGAGGCAACGACTGGCGGAAAAACGATCATCACTGGCTTCGGCATCGGCTTTCTCTATTACGGTATAGAACAGATATGGAAGACCTGGAAAGAATACCCCACAAAGGTTTTTGGAAAGCCTTTTGAGGGAGGCTCAATCTCGATTGAAAACAATCCAGCCCTACTTGGTGTTGGCTACATCATTGGGCCGCGAATAGCAGGGCTCATGGTAGGCGGTGGTGTGCTGGCTTATCTCGTTTTAATCCCGGCCATTAAATATTTTGGCGGCGGCTGGATGACTCCACTTGCTCCTGAGACGACCCATCTGATCAAGGACATGTCCGTTACCCAGATCCAGAAGGGTTACGTTCTATACATTGGTGCTGGGGCGGTGGCAGCAGGCGGAATAATCAGTTTGTTTCGTTCGCTACCGGTGATTTGGAGTGGTCTCAAGGGCGGGTTGGCAGACCTGAGGAGATCGGGAAACGGTGCGAGCGACAATTCTCCCCGAACGGACCAGGACTTATCGATGAAGTTTGTTCTGGGCGGGATCATTGCATTGTTACTAGTCATCATGATTGCCCCTCAACTCAATCTTCGCTTCAACCTTCTGGGGGCAATTTTGATTATTGCCTTCGGGTTCTTGTTTGTAACCGTCTCATCTCGGTTGACCGGAGAAGTTGGCTCCTCATCAAATCCTATTTCAGGGATGACGGTGGCAACTCTCTTGCTCACATGCCTCGTGTTTCTGATTATTGGTTGGACTGCTCCCCCATACTTCGTGACGGCACTCTCGATTGGTGGCATTGTCTGCATTGCGGCTTCGAACGGTGGTACTACTTCCCAGGACTTGAAAACCGGCTTCCTGGTTGGCTCGACTCCAAAGTTTCAGCAGATAGCTATCCTCGTCGGCGCTCTGACGTCGGCCCTTGCCCTGGGGCCAATATTGCTGTCCTTGAACCAGTCGGGCACTGTATATGTGCCAGTTGCCCAGACTCAGGACTTTAGTTTTCCGACGGGATTTCGCTTTACGCCCGATCAATATGTAATGAGTGGTAATGAGCCGAAACGCGAACGCCTCGTCGGTGGTCAAGCAAGCTCCGACACGAATTCGTATTACGTCGTTCATAAGACAACTACTGACTACGGGCCAGCCGGACGTTACTTCGTGAATGATCAGGGCATACCTGTTTACCTTGCCGATCCTGGAATTAATGGCGTCTACGATAAACTACCCGGATCAACGAATACTGTCGCCAAGTTCACGGCGCCAAAAGCAACTCTGATGTCCTACATCATCAAAGGCATTTTGAGTCGTGAATTGCCGTGGGGACTCGTGCTGCTGGGCGTGATGATCACAATAGTTCTTGAGTTAAGCGGAGCGCCTTCGCTCGCATTTGCGGTGGGAGTTTATCTTCCAATCTCCACTTCTGCCCCAATTTTTGTTGGCGGCGTGGTGCGCTGGCTAGTCGATAAATATCTGCGTAAGAAGCCCGAGAACCTCAAATTAAGTGAAGAACAGATGGTTGCAGAAACGGACAAGAGTCCAGGTGTTTTGCTGGCTTCAGGATACATTGCCGGCGGCACGTTGGCGGGCGTCATTTACGCTTTCTTAAATCTGCGGGAAGGGATTGTAAATAAACTCAAAGGCTTCGAGGAATGGGCTACACATCACAATCCGTTCTTCGAAGGACCGAATTCTAATCTACTTGGGCTGATCCCATTCCTTGTGCTCACAATTCTGCTTTATCTCGTCGGTCGTGAGTTATTGTTAAAGCCTCAAGCCTATGTTCGACGAGATGAGTGAGCGTATTAAAGACTCCTTTGTAATGGTACCATTCGAGGCGCGCTGCTAAGCACGGGGCGCGCTTTCGAATAACTAGAGGTTCATCCAAACTCATGCAAAATATTACTCGGCGATTTCCGCTATTGATCGGCGTGATCCTGTTAGCCGCTACAGTTCCCGCGCAGAACTCACAACTCTCTCCCACTGACACTGTTCGAACGTTCTACCAAACGATGCGAGCGAGGAAATTCAAAGAAGCGTTCGCGATGTCGATCTACAAACCTGCAGTTGAGGGGTTGAGTGACAAGGAGTTTGAAGACCTACGTCCTGACTTTGAAAAGATGGCCGCAGCGATTCCCGATAAAGTCGATCTCACAGGCGAAACCATTAGCGGCGACATGGCAACCGTTTTCGTGAAAGTTAAGGAGACGACTGAAAAGACAGAACAACCCGAGCCGATCCTACTGATGAAGGTCAATGGCGCCTGGATCATAGGAGACAAAGAAAATGAAGCAATTGTGAAAAAGGCGGGGAAGAACTTCTTTTTTAACGCCAGGATCGATACGCATCACAACGAAGTGCAGGACTTGCTGACCCGTATCACTCTTGCTCAGGTCGTTTATAGCCAACAGCACAATGGGCAATTCGGTAATCTTGCTGAGTTAATCACAGCCGCTTTGTTGCCAAAAGATCTCGAAGGTACCGAATCAACCGGATATAGTTTTCACGTTATTAAATCAGCGGATAGCAAATCCTGGTACGCCACGGCGGAACCTGCGCAGTATGGCAGGAGCGGCAAACTTTCGTTTTACCTTGATGCAACCGGAGTCAAGAGCAGCGATGTTGGTGGTAAGCCGCTGATCGTTAGGAATTAACCCCCGGGTAGCCAGGCAGGAAGCAGGAGCAGGGGCTGGAGCAGGAGGCAGGAAGCATAAGATCATTGGTCATTTCTCATTTGGTTGGCGACAATACCACCTCATTTGCAAGCAGTGCGCTTTACAAAATGACAAATGGTAAATGGAAAATGATAAATGACCAATGATCTTATGGCTTCCCGCCTCCTGCCCCTGCCTCCTGCCCGTTCCCTAAATGCCTTCCCTGAGACATTTCTATTGCGCCAGTCCGGTCCACTTCTCTAGAATGGATTCGCGGCCACCCCCCAATCGCTGCCCAGTTGTTGCCCTTCCTCAGCAAGGTCCGAGAACATTCTTGATATCGAAATGTCGGAATTGCCTCGCAGACTCGTGTCATGTTTGCGCCGTTACATCGGTAATAGGCGACGTACGAGGCGTGCGCGTGCCAGACTGACTTTTATGCTCAGTTTGTCCGATCCCAGAACCAGCTCCAACGGCTCACGACGCCTGCCATCTCTGCGTGGCCATACCTTGGATATAAGCACGACGGGGATGGCACTGATTGTTCCCGCTATTCGCATTGGTGAGCACTATCTGGTGGGCGAGGATCGACGACTCCACTTGAACCTCGAGCTGCCAAGCGGTCCAGTTGAATTGAACGTGGCTCCAGTACGTTACGAGAGTCTCGAAGAGGATCCTCATGAGATGGGATATGTGATCGGAACACGCATTACGGACATGAATCAGAATGATCGGCCCCGTTTTGAGGAATACGTAGCAACGCTCTTAACGAGCCAAAGTAGCGGTTGAATCAGGCAAACCGTAGATAGCCAAAAGCGGCGGGCACGTGAAAGTTTGGCTCTGGTGTATATGTTGGACGCCAGGCGAGATAACGTGTTGCCTCATCTGGCCCAACACACCTAAACAAATTTACACCCCACACATCTCCGGATTCTGGTTTAGGAATCGTCGTACTCCACGGAATAGTCATCGCAACAAGTATTCGTTTAGCCGCAATCTTTGTTGCTGTTGTCATGCCCGAACTGTAGTGCCAATCCGTCTGCCTGCCGGAGGGAGTTATTTGGATTTCGAGGTCGATCCACTCTCCAGTGGGAGCTGCTTCGAATTCGAAGTACTGACTGTCATCGCCAGCATACGGTGCCAAAAAAATTTCGCAAACATCCCGGTCCCACAGCCCGATCGTCTTTTTCGTGGTCACCGGGTTTTCAGCAACGATCAAAGGTTCATCCTGCACACAATCGAAACGGACGGTTAACCCGTTAGTGCTCCACGAGACTCTAGCCTCAGCATAGCGAGCAGCTGGGGCTGGATCACCGGACCAGTATCGCGTTATGTGAACGGGTTGACACGAACGCCACCTCTCGTCTTCGAGATCCGGTGCAGACAAGTCTGCCAGGTGTGATGCGAGCACCGTGCGCTTCGCGATCTCAGAGCTCATGTCTCAAATAATCTCAAATCTCAGATTTTCCAGGCAGAGATCTATCAACTTTCCAGGGTCGTCGTTGTGAAATACCCGCGCCTGAGTTCGTTTACCAAACTTCTGTACAAGTTGCTCGGCTTCGTCTGCAACTCCGCCGGTTCCCAACAGACAACCGATCACTTTTCCTTCGTCATGTGCAATCGTAAACTCATTTAACGACCCCATGGCGCCGGCGATAAATAGAACAATGTCACACGATCTCACCAGCACAACATTTCGCCCTTTTAATCCAAAGCCTGTGTACACAAGTGCGTCGCAAGCATCGAGAGGCATTTTGTATTGATCGAGGTGCTCCTGTTGGTTGCTGGCTGGTGAGATACCAATGTGGAATGCGCCTCGGTCGTGAGCAGTCTTGCCAACCATGTAGACCACGCCCGTGGTGGCCCCGGTCAGCAGTATTACGTCGCGACTTGCGATTGCATGTGCAAGCGCTTCAGCCCTCTCGACGAGTGTCTGGGCCGCTTCAGGTTGGCCAGCCTCAGAGGCCGAACCCATGACGCCGACTTTGATCTGCATACGATTCTAGTCACTCCGCCGACTGTTGCATCGCTGACATCTCAGTTCGCTCATCGATCTTCAACGAACTCACGCGTTCCTTTCCATCTAGGTCCCACCAACGTCGTGTAATAAACCAGACAATGCCGGGCAGCAGGAAAAACGCCCCAATTCCGATCGTTACAACTCGCGGCGGAATCCTAAAACGATCAAGTAGTTCTCCGGTTAGATAGTTTGATGCCGCCATGGTTAACGTCAGCAACGCTAACTCTGCAGCAAACACCCGCCCTCGAAAACTGTCTTCCACGCCTCTTTGCAACAAAACTGTTGAGAAGACCCATAAAATGCTGCCACCAGTGTGAGCGACTCCGAGCACCACAAGAGCGAAGATAAAACTAGTTGTTGCGCCGAAGGCAATATAGCCGATACCACCAATTAGGAACGCGACGCCGATCGAAACCAGCAATCGGTTCTTCCCTTCGCCGGCGATACGTCGAGCGACAATCGGACCGACTGCCGTGCCGATTCCGCGAGCTGTGAACAACACCCCAATTCCTGTAGCGGCGCTTTTGCCCACGGGAAAGATGCGCTCACCAAACACTGCCAGCAAGGTGAGTATTCCGCCACCAAGTCCCCAAGCTGGTTTGACTAGCAATAGCGCCAAAACTGATGGTCGTCGCTTGACGTATCTTGCGCCTTCGATTGTTTCCGTGATCCCCAATGCTCGATCCAAAGTGAGTCTTTGACGATCCCGTTTGGGACGCTTGGGTAGCCGCACAGTGAAGATCAAGGCTGCGGAGAGCAAGTAACTCAGAGCGTCGAGAATGAAGGCGGCGTTGGTGCCAAACCATCCGGTTATCACGCCGCCAATGGCCGCTCCCAGCGTGAGCATTATCGACCAGGTCACCGAGGAGATAGCATTTGCCGCTACCAATTCGCGATCAGCAACAATTGAAGGAATGGCCGCAGTCTTAGCCGGTTCAAAGAACGTTGAGAGGGCCAGTTGCAAAACCGTCAGCACATAGATAATCCAAAGCTGATCCGCACGTCTGACCAGCAGGAAGCCGAGCACGACGACGGCTCGCAGCACGTCTGACACGATCATGATCGTGCGACGGCTGAATCGATCTGCAACTACGCCGGAGATCGGACCAAACAAAAAGCTCGGCACAAAACGGGCGACGAGTAAGAGACCAACGTCTCGACCAGATCCGGTCAGATTTAGGATGATTGTGTAGAGCGCAATCGTGTCAAACCAATCCCCCATTTGACTGACAACCTGACCAAGCCATAGTTGTCTGAAGTTACGGTTGCGCCGCAGCAGGTCGACGTAGCCAATTGGCTTGTATTCAGGAATCTTGTTGGCCGTGGTTGTTGTCAAGTTTACTGGTTCACCAACTGTCTTTCTTGATGCATCGAACTCAGTACCACAGCGTCACCTTAGTAGTTAGATCGAGGAACTGGGGGCGTTAATGCTGGGAGCGCAGGCGTCCCCGCCTGCTTGTTTCCCTACACGTACTTGGTGGGCACAAAGCAGGCGAGGACGCCTGCGGTCCCAGTATTAACGTTCCCAGTTCCTCGAAGTCACTACTAAAGGGTGACGTGGTACCGACCTCGATGTCCGCATTTACATGGCGCCCGTCATGCGAGAGTGCAACGCGCTACGATACCATGTCAAACCTGCTCCCAAGCACTCTGACCGAAGTTATCAATCTGACCTGTCAAGCTTGCAGATCAACTTGTCAAATAGGCTGAGACTGATCCCGTGAATCGGGGTTTCCGACTGTTTTAAGAGATTGAGGCAGCGGCACGCGAGTTGAAAACAGAGTGGCGCGGCTGAGAGGCTTTCGAGCTTCACGGGCTCTCCGCACGGAGTCCGGAGCCGCCAAGTTCTGTGACAAGCACTACGTCACAATTTTCGAGTGTCATGGAATCTCACCCAGCGCGGCGGCTTCTGTTCCCCGAGCCGCCACTTGCCCAATTGGCCGGAGACGCGTCTGAGTTGCTCCCAGACCGTCTCCGGCAGCAAGTATTGGTGGGATACGAATTAGTTTTGGAGACCCGCTTAGAACAAGGATGTGTTCGTAGGAGAACAAATGGATCTACCCCCGAGGTCGAAACAAAACCGCTGGTCAGCGTTTAATACTTCTCTGCGAAATCCCTTCATCGCCTGGTGGCACAAAAACCAAGTCATCGCTTCCTGGATCTTGCTTGTAGCGCCACTCGCAATTGCCATGGTGTACGGCACGGTCCTGAAGCCGCTGCGTCCGTACGTGATCATTTGTCCAGTATCACTTTTCGCGGCATATCTGATCTATCGCGGAACGGTCACGCGATTAAACTCAAAAACAAACGAAGTCGCGGCGCTAAGCAAGCTACACCTGGCAACGGCGGAAGCGTTGGCGACGGCCATCGACGCCAAAGACCAAATTACGCATTGTCACGTACGCCGCGTTCAAGTTTATGCGCAACGCATGGGCGAGGTGTTTGGCTTATCTGAGAAGCAGATCTCAGCCTTGAGGGCAGGGGCGTTACTCCATGATATTGGGAAGCTCGCCGTGCCCCCCCACATTCTTAACAAACCTGGCCGTCTGACGCCGGCAGAGTTTGAGAAGATGAAGATCCACACCGTTGTTGGGGCGCAGATTCTCAGTCGCGTAGACTTTCCTTATCCCGTCGTTCCAATCGTCCGCCATCATCACGAACAGTGGGACGGTCGTGGATATCCCGATCGGCTCAAGGCTGAACAAATCCCCATCACCGCCAGAATTATCTCAGTTGTCGATTGCTTCGATTCAGTTCGCGAGGACCGTCCATTTCGTCGTGGAATGACCATCGACGAAGCTACGGCTTTGCTACTTCGTGGCTCGGGCAGCCACTTTGATCCAACAGTGGTGGAACAATTCATCAAGCACTTGCCTGAGTTTGACGCTGAGATTGCCACTCTTGGCTTGCAGCATGTCTCGTCAACTAACCGGCCTGAAGAGTTCATCAATTTGAGCGATGTCGACATGACGCAAACCAGGGAACGTGGCTCTTACATGGCCTACGATCAAATCAAAAAAGCGCATCGTGAAGTCTACGCGCTCTATGAAATCGCGCGGACCTTCGGCACTTCGTTGGACGTTGAAGAGACTCTCGCAATCCTTGTGGATAAGGTCGGTCACGTGGTTCCGTTTGATACCTGTATGGTCTTTTTCTACGACGACATGAAGGGCTACGCGACGGCGCGCCATGTTGTTGGGAAACATGCAGAGATTCTGACTGGACGATGTATTGCCCCAGGGGAGGGAGTCACGGGCTTCGCGCTCGCGAATCGGTGTCCCGTAAACCAGCTGCACCCAAGTTTGGACTTCACGGATCTGAATCCCGATGCGGGAATCAAGTTTTACTCAATGGCCTCGCTGCCACTCTTTAAGGATGATTTACTGCTCGGAGCTTTGTCCGTGTATTCCACGGAACTGGAGCAATACACTGACGACCACATGCGTTTGCTCGAAACCGTTACGAAGCTGGCGTCTGACGCGCTTGGCAATGCAATGCAGCATGCAGAAGCTGAATCGCATGCGCTCACAGATGCGCTTACCAGCCTGCCAAACGCGCGCTCACTCGCGGTGCGTTTTGAGCAAGAGGCCTCACGCGCGCGTAGAACCGGCCGCACTTTCCAGGTTGTGATGCTGGATCTTGACGAATTCAAGAATGTAAACGACAGCTATGGCCATAAACTGGGCGACAAGATGCTGCGCGAGGTTGCTGCCCTAATTCAGAGTCAACTTCGTGAGTACGATTTCCTGGCACGGTACGCCGGGGACGAGTTTGTAGCACTGGTCCAGGAAGTTGTGGGCATTCAGGTTGAAGAACTCTGTATGCGTATTGAGAACGTAGTTTCTCAGTTTTCGCTCGCGGTTGGACTCAATGGTCACGCCCGTGTCGGTATTAGTATAGGTACTGCCACCTTCGGTGCTGACGGCGAGACGTTGGATCAGTTGTTGATGACGGCTGACGATGAGATGTACAGACAGAAGTCCAGTCACCGTCTCGAACGCAGTCTGCCACCAGCACCTCCCGCTCCTCCTCCGACCGAGCAGGACGCTCTGGTTCGGATCCCTTCCTAACCACTAAGACTACCTTTAGTCAGACACCACCGGCTTCAGCCGCGTGGAGTTTCAATTTCTACCTAATGCAAGAACCATAACCGTCCTCCGCGCGGCTGAAGCCGGTGGTGTCTGAGTTTTTGCACAGCCGCTCCGCTGGTGGTATTCCAACTGAACCAGTACTCCCGGCAATCATTCATCTTGACAGCATCGGCGCTCATCGCTTTCAATCGAGCTTGAGCACTCCTTCGAAGTGCCCGCCCTGTACGGAACTCGCGCGTTCCGGCATCTTTTTAGCTCCGGCCTGTTGAAAGCATGGCAGCTCCTGCCGAAAACCAAAATGCAACCCTCCTAATAGTTGACGATGACTCAACGGTCAGGGAGAGGCTGCGGAACATCTTCGAGAACGCCGATTATCGCGTTGTGACCGCAACCGAAGCGTCGTCCGCACTACGTGTGCTCAAGGGCGTGCGCTGCGATTTGATTGCGCTGGATCTCGAGATGCCTGGAGTGGATGGGCTTGCGCTTTGCAAACTACTTCGAGCTCAGCCCTTCACCAGCAAGTTGCCAATAATCGCCCTCTCGGAAAGCGATGACGAAACGCGAAAGGTGCAGGCATTTACAGCTGGCGCCGACGATTACATTACCAAGCCCTCCACTCCAGGCGAGTTGTTGTCCAGAGTAAGTCTCCATGTGCGCACTTCGCAGCGCGAATGGGCACTCATCGGAAGCAATCGTGAACTTCGTTTTCTTTCTGATATCGGTCGTGGATTACTCCGTGCTCTTGAACCCGAACAACTTGTGCGACGCGTAGCCGGGGCCACATACGATGCGACGGATGCCTCTCTCTGTGCTGCATACATCACCGTCAGCCGAGATAATCACGCAGTTTGTGTCTTTGATCGGGAGGGGTCGGCAGACGATCCCTCCTTGCTTGATCGGAAAGCTTTACAGGAGTGGTTGCGGTCAGCGGGTTCGGCCAGCTCACTCCTGACGACTGAGAATGCCGGCTTTCTACTGAGAGATGAACTGCACGCGGTCGAATACGTTGCGCCATTGCGCTTTGCTGGACGAGCGAAAGGCGCGCTGATAGTTGCGTTCGATAATCGTGAAGATTGCAGTGAAACTGAACGACGGCTGATCGATGCGGCTGCTCAGCAGACTGCCCTCGCTGCACATATCTGTTCACTGTATCAGGCGGCGCGCGACACGTCGTTTAGCTTGGCTAAAGAAGTCGAGCGTCGCACGGCTGAAACAGAATCACAGAAGCGATTCATCGAAGCAATCATCGACAGCCTGCCGTTGTCACTTTATGCCGTAGATCGTGAATATCGTGTTGTCGCCTGGAATCGCAATCGCGAACTTGGCGAACTTGGTATTCCACGCGGATCAGCGCTCGGCAAGAACGTATTCAAGGTGCTGACGCGCCAGCCCAGAGATGTTCTCGAGCAGGAATTCTCGCGCGTCTTTGAAAGTGGTGAGATCGAACGTATCGATCAGGAAACTATGACGGATGAAGGCGAAATCAGACACTGGTTGATCAGCAAGATCCCAATGTGGGCTGATACGAGTGGTCAGGTAACCCATGTGATTACGGTCGGTGAAGATGTAACCGATCGGGTGCAGGCGAATCGTGCGGTGGCTCGCGCTGAAAAATTAGCAGCTGTCGGACGCCTCGCGGCCGGTGTGGTTCATGAGATTAACAATCCCCTGGCGACGATTTCCGCTTGTGCGGAGTCGCTCGAGTCTCGTCTAAATGAAGGTGCTTTTGATGAGTCACCGATGGTTGAGGATCTACGCGAGTATCTGGGACTGATTCGCAGCGAAGCATTTCGTTGTAAGTCGATCACAAATGGGCTTCTGGATTTTAGTCGCACCCGAGCGTCCGATCACTCAACACTCAACCTTGGCGACGTTATCACTTCGGCGAGTCGATTGCTTTCGCACCAGCAGCGTAGGTCAGCGGTCGAGTTCCGGCTCGAGATCGCCGACGACTTGTCGCCCGTATTGGGTGACGCGGGGCAACTGCAGCAGGCTGTTATTGCGTTGGCAACCAATGCGTTGGATGCCATGGTGATTAGTGGAACCCTCACGATAGGAGCAAAGAATGACGGGGATAAAGTCATCGTGGAAGTTACCGACGATGGGGTCGGCATTCAACCAGAAAATCTTCCCAAGATCTTTGAACCCTTCTTCACGACTAAAGAGATTGGGAAGGGCACAGGTCTCGGCCTGGCAGTGTGTTATGGTATCTTAACGGAGCACGGCGGTACGCTTGACGTGCAGTCGACAGTGGGAGTTGGGACCACATTCACAATTACTCTCCCCGCAGTTAATCTAAACGAGGAATAGAAGGTTTTGAGTGAGCAACAGCAGGCACGAATTCTGATTGCTGAAGACGAGGCCAATCTCAGGCTCGTGCTGCAAAAGGAACTAGAGCGTTTAGGTTACCGAGTACAGGCAGCACCCGACGGCGAAGCGGCCTTACGGCGTCTCGAGGAAAGCAACGTCGATGTGTTGCTGTGTGATATCAACATGCCCCGCATCGATGGCATGGAGCTCTTGCGCCGTGTTCATGAACGCCCGAACCCGCCTGAAGTGATCATGCTCACAGGCCAGGCAACGGTGGAAACCGCTGTCGAGGCTATGAAGTTGGGTGCTTACGACTACCTCACAAAACCATATCGCATTACCGAACTCGACGTGCGCGTTAAGCAGGCTGCAGACAAACGCCGGCTCCGGGTCGACAATGTTCGATTAAGAGAACAACTAGCCCGTCAGTCTGCTTTGCCCGAGATCATTTCCGTGTCGGAGGTAATGAAAGAGGCGATCAGGCTGATAGAGCGTGTCGCTCCATCCGAAGCTTCCGTCCTCATTACCGGCGAATCCGGAACGGGCAAGGAGCTTGTGGCTCACGCCATTCACCGATTGTCTTCACGCTCCGAGGCTTCCTTTGTCGACCTGAATTGTGCTGCCTTTCAGGAGTCACTGCTGGAGTCGGAATTGTTTGGTTATGAGGCTGGTGCGTTTTCTGGGGCGAAGGGTAGAAAGCTAGGACTGATCGAACTTGCTGACGGTGGCACTTTGTTTCTTGATGAAGTGACGGAACTTCCGGCTCAGTTACAAGCAAAACTGCTGAGGGCAATTGAAACCCGGACATTTTTCCGGGTTGGCGGAGTGCGAAAAGTCGAAGTGAACGTGCGAATCGTGGCGGCGACGAATCGAAATCTGGAAGCGGTCGTCAACGATGGTGTCTTCCGATCCGATCTTCTCTATCGCATCAATGGCTTTCAAATTAGTCTTGCACCGTTGCGCGAAAGACCTGAAGACATCGAACCCCTGGCGCGACACCTTCTCAAACAAGTCGGTGGAACGAATCCTCCCGAGCTAACACCAGATGCGTTTGAAGCAATACGTGTTTACAGTTGGCCCGGTAATGTACGTCAGCTGAAAAACTGCCTGGAACGTGCTGTCATTCTTTCAAACAACGGCAGAATCACCGTGTCGGAATTACCACCAGAGTTGTTACGCCCGGCGGTGCCACCTGCAGTTGCACTGGGTACTCCAATAGCTCCGGCGAGCGTTGAGGTGGCGACCACAGCAAACGCTGGTGCACCCGGATCTCTTCGAGAAGTAGAACGCCAGCAGATCCTCGCCGCCCTCGAACAAACGGGTTGGCATCGTGGCAAGACAGCCGAAATACTCGGCATCTCACCTTCGACCCTCTATCGACGTTTGCGTGATTACGATCTCGAGCGCCGGCGGTAAGCAATGTCCGATATGCTTTAGCTTGTCGATTGGCCAGAACAATTCAGCCGCCGATGAACGCGGATGAACACAGATAAGAAAACCGTTTAAGAAATCACGCCTAATAGTTTTTCTAATTTGCGTTCAGCCGCGTTCATCTGCGGCTGAACCTCTTAGCCAACGACAAGCTGAAGCATATCGGACATTAGGACGCCTTCAGTTTTTTCCGATCAATTTTCCCGCGATCGTTTTTTGGCATCGAGTCAACAAATTCAACCCAGCGAGGGTATTTGTAGACGGCAATGTTAGTTTTGACGAATTGCTTGATCTGTTCGGCTAACTCTTCACTGGCGGTGTAACCTTCACGCAATACCACGAAGGCCTTAGGTTTGATAAGTCCATCCGATTCATGGCCCACAACCGCACACTCCAGCACGGATTCATGTTGCAGTAGACAGTTCTCAATCTCTGCGGGCGCCACGTAGACACCCGATACCTTCAACATGTCGTCCGTTCGGCCGTGGTACCAGTAGTACCCGTCCTCATCGACGTGGAATTGATCACCGCTGGTACACCAATCACCAGCAAAGGTTTCCTTCGACTTCTCATGAGCATTCCAATAGCAGAGCGCGGCCGAGTCGCCGTTGATCTGGAGTGTTCCCATTTCTCCAACAGCAACTTCGTTCCCCGCGGCGTCAACAATTCTGGCCTTGTAGCCATCGACAATTCGGCCCAGGCTTCCAGGCTTAACGTCGCCCGGTCTGTTTGAAATATAGATGTGAAACATTTCAGCCGATCCGATGCCGTCGCAAATGTCGACTCTGAACGCTTTCATCCATCGATCGTAGAGCTCGATTGGTAATGCTTCCCCGGCTGAGTAACAAAAGCGAAGACTAGCCAGATCCGCAGGTGAGGCATCATTAACATTCAACATCGAGTTAATCATCGTTGGAACAGTAGTGAGAATCGTGGGTTGATAACGCTTGATGACTTCAAACAGCTTTTCGGGCGTGGAACGCTCGGCAAAAAGCGCAGTGGCTCCACCAACAGCAAAGGGAAACAAGAGATTCGTGCCGGTCGCATAACCGAAGAACAGTTTTGGTACCGATACTGTCAGGTCGTTTGCATTTACACCCATCGTCGCCTTGCCAAAGACCTCTGTGTTGTATGGCAGATCGTGTTGGAGATGAACGGCGCCTTTTGGATGTCCAGTCGATCCGGAGGTGAAGAGCCAAATCGCAATGTCGTCACGTCGAGTGTCAGCCTTTGCACATTCTTCTTTTGCTCCATTTACGCATTCATCGAAACTAACCCAGGTTAGGTTGGTCGACTGAAGGTCCGTGGGTTGATGTTCGACGACAATTACCGCACGCAAGTATTGAGCGTTTGCCGCTGCCTCGGCGAACGTCGTCAAGATGGACTGATGAACCACGGCTACTCGAGCACGGGTGTAATCGAGGTAATACTCGTAGTCAGCGGCGGGCAGGAGTGGATTGACCATCGTGATAACAGCTCCAATGCGCGCTGCGCCAAACCAGGTGGACACAAACTCTGGACAATCAGGCAAGACCATGAGAATACGATCTTCGATGTCTACCCCAAGATCGCGCAGGACGTTTCCAGTCTTGTTTGATAGCCTGGCGATTTCGCCGTAAGTCCATACTCGGTCCTCAAAATACAAGCAGACCTTGTGCTCACGTCCTTTATCCAGATTGTGATAAAGAAAGTAATCCGCCATGTTGAAATGCTCTGGGAACGAAATGTCCATTTGACTGTTGGCCTTGTAGGAGACGGGGAGACGGTGAGACGGGGAGACGGGGTGACGCGGTGACGCGGAAATGCCGAGACCACCGTCTCCCTCTCACCCCGTCACCCCGTCTCCCTTTCACCCCGTCTCCGTGTCACTCCGTCACCCCGTCTCCCTCAGCCGGATTTCTTAATGGGTTCTGACTTAAACACCTCATCGAGATATTCCGCGAGCAACTGCTGGTCCTCATCACTGGTAGAGTTGAACTTAACAGCAAAACCAATATCGGAAGCTTCGTCAACGACCTCGGCCCACAAGGTAATTGTGCGGCGCTTTGGCAACTCTATTTCCAGGTAGATTAACTCCCGCACTTCAACCTTACCGCCGGACAGAACGAAGCAGCCACTAATACTTAGATCTGTTATGTCCGCCTTGGTCCTAAAAAGAACGCCTTCCCAATGAGCCGGTAGGTTTACCCTCGCCCGGGGTGCGGATCTTCTTTCTTTTCCCATTGCATTTCTCTCGTAGACTGCAGCTCAGGATCCTGCGAAGGGACATCCACCTCGTTTATGACCCAAATCCAGGTAAGTGCGCGCTTCCCAAAGCTCGGGGAAGAACTTCTTGTCAAGTGTTGTCCTTAAGTAACCAATGCCTTCGGAGCCACCAGTGCCGCGCTTGGCTCCGACCATGCGTTCGACCATCTTTATGTGATGTGATCGCCACAGCGAGAAGTATTCGTCGTGCTCGAGGAGTGCTTCTGACAATTGAAACTCCTCAAAGCGACTCTCAAAGTGAGTAAGTATCTCGAGAACGGCTTGAGTTCGTTGGCCATATTGCACCTTTGATTGACTGTCAATGTCTGGTGGAGCATTGAATCCGCGCCGCTGGAGCGCCGAATAGAAGGCATCGGCCAACGACGGTTTCGCTGCACGCAGCTTAAGACGTTCGTAAGCGAAACTGTCGCTGGCAAACTCCTCGAGTATCCAGGTGTCCTTCAAACCAGAGGAAACCTCTATCTCTCTAAACTGCATTGATTGAAAGCCACTCGCCGGATTCAGCTGGTCGCGAAATGAGAGAAAACTTATCGGTGTCATACTCTCGAGAATATGGATCTGGTTCACCAGCAGCTTTTCAATATCAACCACTCTTCTTATCGCCCTGGTAGCGGCTGCCAAACGATCCTCGCCTAGCAGTACAATCGCTGCATCGAGTTCATGAAGAATCTGCTTGAACCACAGTTCGTACGCTTGGTGTACCGTGATGAACAGCAGTTCGTCATGATGCACGGGATCAGACAGACAGTCTTGTAAGTTGATCAGATCCAGAACGCGCAGATACTTGTTGTACGAGAGAGGAGGATTGTCGCCGTATTTAGTCGACATTGGTTCTTTGGTACTTTGGTTTCTCGACTTGGGTCTTTGGGTTGGTCAGTGATCAGTTATCAGTTATCACTTGTGCCTCGCATACTAAAGCAATATTTGTATCAGCGGAATAAGATCAAACTATAATCTTGACTGACAACTGACAACTGACAACTGACAACTGACAACTGACAACTGACAACTGACAACTGACAACGATCTCCCATTAGAATGCCGCCCCCGCCGTCTCGTGCACCTCATACGATCGCGTTTCACGAATCTTCTTCATCTCCGCAATTATTAACTCCAACTCCTGATCACTTGTGTAGAAGTGCGGGGAGATGCGAACACCAGCACCCGGGCGATAATCGATAATAAACTCGCGCCGAACCAGTTCCTTGGCGATTGCCGAAGCGTTGTCATGAGCCACCGTCACGGTGCCACCTCTTCGCGCTGCGTCCCTCGGGGAGGTAACACTAAAACCCGCTTCTTCGGCCAGCTGAATTAGATACTCAGTTTGACGAACACTCTTTGCTCGAATTCTTTCCACGCCAATCTCGTTGATGATTCGGTAACCTGACTCGGCAGCATAGAGAGCCGGGATGGCCGGTGAACCATGCAGGAAACGCGTGATGTTTGATGCATAACGAAGTTCAGTATCAAATGCAAAAGGTTCCTCGTGGGCCATCCAGCCGGTTGTTTTAGGTTTGAGCTCTGCTTGCAGATCTGGTCTAACGTAGAGATATCCAGCACCAGGTCCACCGCAGAGCCACTTCACTGAACCGCCAGTTGCAAAGTCGGCATTGAGTTCTTTGACACTGAAAGGAACGGTGCCGGCAGATTGATAGGTATCCAAAACAACCATGGCCCCGACTTCATGCGCGCGATCAATGATGGCTTTAACATCCTGCAAGAAGGCGCTCTTGAATAGCACGTGAGAAAACGGCACGAGTAGCGTGCTTTCATCAATCGCAGCGAGCATTCGCTCCAGTGGAACTGTGATTCCATCATCTGACCTAACTGTCTCTATCCGCAGCTTGCCGTCGCGTGCATGCGCCTCGTAGACATACATCACCGATGGAAAGTTCAGTTCGGAATAGACGACCTTGTTTCGACCTGGCGTTGGCTCAAGACACGAAAGAACGAGCGACTGGCAGATAGAGACATTTTGATGCATCACTACGCTGCCAGGGTCGGCGCCGATAATTCTCGCTACTTCATCGCCCACGGACACCGGCATGTTCCACCAGCCTTCAGCCCAGGCGCGCACGCCGCGAGTGGCCCACACTTCGGCATATTCGTGTAAGCGATCGTAAGTGCTCTTTGGCATTGCGCCAAGACTGTGGGAGATCAGGTAGATAGTCTTTTCGAGAATCGGAAACTCACTTCGCCATTGCAACAGGTCGTCAGTCAAAAAAAGGTACCCTCCTCGCAGTTTTGCGTTCGAGATTACTTTAGCACAGGCCGCGGTTTCGCTCCGCTAGGTGGAAAGGGTGCGCCTCCTTGGAGTGCGGGGACTTGTCACCGCTTTAGTACAGGGCGTGGTAGATGCTGAGATTCGCTGTACCAAAGCGGTGACAAGTCCCC
>DASYRR010000096.1:0-13923 GCA_036004125.1 Pyrinomonadaceae bacterium
TCACGGTTCCTGCTTACTGTCCTTCTCCGGTTTCTTCCTCTGTCTCGCCCATTGTTCAATGCTCTCGCGAATGAACTCGCCGAGGTCTTCGAACTCGCGGGATGATTTCTCCCAGAACTCTTTGAACATCTTTGGATCGAAACCAAAACCATAAGCCCGTCCGAATCCTTTTTCCGGTCCAAGCTCATCCTCGAAATAGGCAGCGAGCTGCCGCGATGCCATGGCAACTACAGTCAGGGAACTCCCTGGCGGCAGCGGATCAAACACTGAACCAACCGTCGAGTCGATCTCTTTGAGGCGCGTCAGCACACGATTGTATTGCTCGGTACAGAATGCGGCCGCGTCTTCTTTGCCGCCCGTCCACTCTGATTGCATCGCCATTCTTGAAGTTCGACGCAACACGTTGATTAACTTGATCAGCTCTGTTTCTCTTTCCATAAAGGCCTCCCAGGGAGTCATTGCAGGTTGGAGATTTTAGATTGGAGATTTGTGCGGCCTGATGAGGGGCCTAACGCTCCTCCAACAAAATCTGCAATCAACTAACTGATATTGGGACACACTTGACGCGAGTTCGATGCGGGCGACAACCGCGGTTGAATCTTCCAAACGCCCAGGCAAAGTCTGGCTCATCAACTTCGAAGTACGCCAGCAACTCACGAGCGGCAATTCGAACTACTTCTGGTGAAGCATTCTCAGGCAGGGACGTGAACAACGGCTTTAGTGCAGGTTCGAGTTCGATTAATCGCGCAAGTATTTTGTTGTACTGTGTGACACAAAAGTGCGCGGCATCCGGGCTGGTCCTGACCCAAGCGGTGTAGCCCGCTGCGCGAGCAATTCGTCGTAAGACATTAAGGAGTTTGACTGTTTCTTTTTCCATCGTTGTTGTCCTTGGTAGCTACTGAAAATTGCGGAATGTCCGATATGCTTCAGCATGTCGCCGCCTTTAACTAGCAAGTGCCATGAGAATTGCCGACAAGCTGAAGCATATCGGACATTCTGCAAACTGCAATAAACTAGCTCATCCTTTCTCGCATTAACTTCTTGCCTTGATGAAGTCGCCACTTCACAGTTGAAATAGGCAGGCCGAGGAATGCTGCGATTCTTTTAATAGGCATTTCATCCACAAACTGCATTCGCAACGGCAAACTATAATCCTCCGGGAGACTGTCGAGCGCGTGCATCAGTTCCTCGTTGTCTCTTTTCACCCTGAACGGTCGAGCAAGTGCATCGATCTTCTCGAGCAAAACTTCATCCAGGCCAACCCGTTTACTTAGTTGCGCATTCTCACGCTTGTTGAAACGGAATGCGCGGTGTCGCGTAATGGCCGACAACCAGGCCGCAAACTTCTGCGGCTCTTCTATGGTTGGCAACGCTTTGAAAGCGAGTAGTAATGCATCCTGCGCCACGTCCTCTGCGTAGTTGTTTCCGACGATTGTTCTGGCTAAGCGCACAACGGCAGCGCGATAACGCAATACCAACTCTTCGAACGCCTCGAGGTCACCAAGAATCGCCCCGATTACCAGTACTTCGTCCGGCGAGTCCAAGCGTGCCATCGGTAGTTCCCCATCGCTCATAGGATATAGAGACATCCTACGACGAAAAGGATAGTTAAGTTTTTCAGATCTGTGAGGGACTTCAGGTAGGGCTCAGTTGTCCGTTGTCAGTAGTTCACAGTGGTGGTTAATATGCCCTATAGGTCATAGGTCCTATTAACCACCACAACCTTTAACCACCTAACCACCTACCACTAACCACTGACTAAGAGGATTGGATCAGCGCTTGCCAGCTTTAGCAGCCTGGGCTTGTTCCTGCTTCATGAATTGACGCATCTTCTCAATACTGCCAGGACTGCGCTTCTCGGCCCACTTCTCGAATCGCTGCGCGGCTTTTTCCAGGTTCTCCAACATATGCTTGTCACCAAACTTCTCGCGAAACTCTGGCACCACGGGTTTGAGCTGTTCCCAGACACCAAAGAATTCGCCGCTCGTCTCAAAGAAAAGCCCTTCGTGAAGAAGTCCGTAGTTGAGCAGCGAGCAGGCCTGTTCCCAATAGCCGATGACCATGCCAATGAATGTGCTCGATTCGTTACCTGGCGTCATTAGTCGCATGGCCTCGTCGAATGTTTCTGCTTTGTACTTCTGTTGAAACCAATCGCGTGCCTGGCGGAGTCTCGCCTCGCGACGCAGATCGTAAACTTGTAAGTGAAGTTGTGCTTGTTCGTGCGTTGGTTTTGTTGCCATGATTTCCTTTCTGTTTTAGTAAGTGCTCCAGGCCGGGGGAGTGCTTGAGTCGTTCATTGATCAATCGAATGAAAGGTGTCGAGATCGACACTTAAGGATTATTCTAAGCGACTTTATCTGCGCTATTAGTGCATAGCGGTCATTTACAAATACATTGAAATCGAAACGTAATAACCAAGTACTTCAGATTCCAGATTGGCCTTGGTCGGTGGTCAGAGGTCGGTTGTCAATGCTCGGTTGTCATGGACTCAAAGGTCCCATTGGTCAAATAGGTCCTATTCTGACCACTGACAACTGAAACTCCACCAATCTGCAATCTGAAATTCCTGGATTTCCCCTTGCCTGAGCGGAGGGTTCGGATTAATCTATCGCCGTAAATCCCCCGCTGGGCTGGAACGTTCGGTAGCCCGACCGCTGATATCTCTCCCTGAAGCGCGTTAACGCTCTCCTTAGTTTCTAAAGTCTCTCCCTAAGGCTTCTCTCCATTTTGTTACCCGACGCTCAACCACGTCTGGAGTTTTACTCTCCCATTGCTTGCAGCGCTGGCCGGCACGCGCCCATACGAAAAACGCATTATGCTTCGAGCAAAATACAGCTTGAATGATCACGCATCTTTAAAGGGAGCAACGACAATGAGAGTTTTCTGTCCCGAACACAAAAGAGGCTTCTTCGCTCCTCGCCAAAGCCCTATCAAGTGTGAGAATCGCGGCCATGTCCTCGGCGAGTTGGATTTCTCTGGCGAGGCCAACCGCACGTTCCCGCTGCAGTGGCAATACTGCTGCAACTGTGAGCATTTTTCCTTGATCGACTTCGATGAGCATCGCCCGAAGCAATGTCCCGTCTGCACTCGGCGAAGTTCGACACTCTACTTGTGCGATCGTTGCCAAACAGTGAGCTTCGAATCCGACACACCGCTGCAGACGAAGAATTTCACACTCACTGCGGAAGGCATGCCTCAACCCTGCTGTGCAGGTTGCTTGCAGTCGCCAACCGCCGATTTGCGTGAACACAACTGCGACGACTTTAGAGCAACAATCGTAACCGCCCTCAATGTCTGCCCTATCTGCAGTGAACGTTTGGACACTGCTCCTTCATTCCCGTCTTTGGTGGCTGACTATCTAAGAAAGACTAAATCTGCAAACAAGCTTCTGGTAACCTTCGACTACGAGAGTGAACTGTTTGTGCCCGTCGACGACGGAGAATTCGTGATCGTCACCAACAGTGATGAAAACGGTAGGTCGGTGGTGCTCCCTCGCTCTCCACGACTGACAACACGGCGCGATTTTTATGAGGTTTTTCAGGATTACTATCACTGCGCTAATCCGGATGCCGGCGAAGTGAGTATCACCGAGCCTGCTATTGTTGTCCCAATGTCTGACGGATGGAAACTACTTGCGACAGGTGTGCTGGAAGTAGTCAACAAACAGCCGGAAAGAAAAGCTCCAGTTACTGCGAGGCCGGCGCCGCCGATTCAGCCAGAGCAGAAAGCTTCCGTTACTGCGAGACTGGCGCCACCAATTCAACCAGCTGAGCCGGCGGTGCAAAGTTCCCATGTACAGGTCAACGAATCTGCCACCAACATCGAAGCGGTGAATCCGTGTACGCGGTGCGGTGCGATGATCGAGTCGAAGTATGCCTACTGCTGGGAATGCGGTACGCCTCGGGAACCCAACCGTGAAGCGTCGCTGGTGAGGCCGAGAATGCCCCGGCTGATCGTCTCCACTGAAAATTCTGACGACGAGGAACGGACTGTGCAGCACCAGCCAGGATCAGCTAAGGCTCAACTGTTCGCATGGGCATCGACACAGAAACCGGAGGTACCTGCGAGATCAAGACGTTCAGTGCTCAAGCTATTCGCTATCGCGGGTGTCAGCTTGCTGATCACGCTGCTGGCACTGTTGGCTTTCGCGCGTTCGAGTTCAAGGTTGACTTCCGTTACCGCAGCCCAAACTGTCGCTCCAGCTGCTGACCACGTCATTAATGCCACTAATGCCACTCCTGCGCTCAACCCGGGTATCGCTCCTCGTGGAGAAACGCCTACGATGCAGCGAGCCCCAGCGGTAAGTACTGAAGATGAACTTGAGAGTTTGCGGCAAATGCGAGCTGTCGCAAGGCCATCTGATCGATCGAGAATTCTGCAAACCTTCTCCCGAACGGAAAAGAAGTATTCCGACGATTACCGCATTCCCTATGAGCAGGCCAAGCTGGTGGTTATGGATAACGAAAAGAATTTCCATGAGGAAGCTTTCGCTGCGTTGGCTCGCGCCGCGCAAAAAGCCATCAGCAAAGGAAAAGCCGGTGAGATGCTTCAGAGTTTGAATAAGGACAGCGTGGGTGATTTCCACAAGCTATCGCACGGGCATCGCGAGTGGACGCAGTTGCAGAGAGCGTTGAAGAGAAACGACGTGAGCGCGTTGCAGACTAATGAAGGGCTTTGAATATTGCAGATTGAAGATTGCAGATTGAAGATTGGCTGAGTAGTAAGTGGTCTATACGTCTTAAAGGTCCTATTGCACCAATTAGTCGCGGCCCAGTTTGTTGATCCTACCCATTAACGTCGTCACGCGTGCGGGATCGATCGTGTTGGCCCAGTGGCCATCCACTTTGAAAGCCGAACCAACGATAAAGCCGTCAGCCTCTCGGTGGAACTCTTCGATATTTTCCGCGTTAATGCCTGAACCCAGGATCACTGGTAAATGAGAATGAGTCTTAGCCTCTTGCACGTCGGCGACTATCGGTGCCTCACCGGTGACGTTGCCAGTAACAATCACGCAGTCAGCCCCCATAAACTCAACCGTTTCAGCTGTGGTGCCCAAACTGACGTCGGCTGTAATCGCATGTGCCGAGTGTTTCTTCTTCACATCGGCCCAAACCTGAACGCGCGTCGCGCCAATCATTCGACGATAGCGCAGTAGCTTCGCCGCCGATGCTTGAATCAGTCCTTCGTCGGCTACATGTGCGTAAGCGTAACCTTCGGCGCGAATAAAATCCAGACCGGCGGCATGAGCAACTGCCATGGCTTCGATGTTTGCGCCGGCAAGAATCTGAATACCAACAGGCAGACCGCACTCAATCTTCACTTCACTTCCAATGGCTGTCATCGCGGCGACGATTTCTGGTCCTACTTCGGCGCGCAGATAGGGAACATCGTGCATGTTCTCGATATACACTCCATCGACGCCACACTCGCGATACAACTTGGCCTCGCCTCTTGCGGCTTTTACCAATTCAGCAACGGTTTGAGTATTGCGGGGTGTACCAGGCAATGCGCCGACATGAATCACGCCGATTACGGGTTTGGGTTTGGGGAATAGTGAAGTCATTGAAAGGAAGCCACAGATTACAGCGGTAAAACAAATGAAGAAAACCACAAACCTAGTTCCCTTTTATAGTGAAAGCAGTCGAAGACGACGGCTGGTTCCGTTTTGGTCATGATGATATGGTGAGTCACGTTTGGCGTTTCTGTCTTGAATCTTGTTCTCTGTGTCTCTGTGACTCTGTGGTTATGAAGCGCTTAAATTTACCACAGAGGCACAGAGACACAGAGTTGCACGGAGATAAACCAAATTGAGCATGCATTCACTTTGGAAAGTCGATAATCAAGTAGCGCGACTCACTGAACTTACGAGTCACGACACTGATCTAAAAGAGGCGCCACTCCGTCGGGATGTGCGTTCGCTCGGCCGGCTGCTCGGCGAGGTGCTCAAGGAACAGGTAGGGAATGAGCTCTTCTCCGCCGTTGAAGAACTACGGCTCCTACTAATCGAGCATCGCGAACGTCCAACCCAAGATTCATCTGGCACGTCGCTAATTCACCGAGCCGAAACTATTGTCAACCAGATGAATATCGAGCGGGCGCATCAAATGACCAAGGCGTTTGCTATCTACTTCGAACTCACAAATCTCGCGGAGACTAATCATCGTAAACGACGTAGACGCGCTGCCCAAAGTTCACCGGAAATATTGGCCCAGCCCGGATCATTTCTGGGCACGCTGCGTCGTATGCGGGCGGCCGGCATAACTGAAGAGCAGGCTCGAGACTGGTTGAATAAGATCGAAGTAACGCTCGTCTTCACAGCGCATCCCACTGAGGTGGCGAGACGAACAGTGCTGTTCAAACGTCAGCGGATAGGCGCAGAACTTGAACAGCTGGATCGTTTACCTCTTCCCGAACGCGAAGCCGAAAACCATGAACAGGCAATCATCGCTGAGATCACTGGCCTGTGGCAGACAGACGAAGTGCGGCGGCGGCGGCCAAGCGTTCGCGATGAAATCAAGATGGGCCTTGACTACTACCCAAGTGTGCTTTTTGAAACTCTGCCACAACTTTATGATGAGCTGGCAAGCGATTTTCGCGAAGCATACGGCGGTGAACTGCTTGCCAGCGACTTGCCACGACTGCTGCGCTTTGGTTCGTGGATTGGCGGTGATCGCGACGGCAATCCAAACGTGACGCCTGAATGCACGCGCGACGCCCTCAAGATTGCCCGCGAAACCATTTTGGATTTCTACATTAACAAGGTTGAAGACTTGATTTGGCGACTAACTTCATCAACGCTGCAATCAACTGTTTCAACCGGGTTGAGTCAAGCGTTGACTCGTTATTCTGAAGCCATTTCCACTAATGGTCTCAATCCTGAACGTCATTCTCCGAACGAGGTTTACCGCCGATTTCTCGACTACGTCCTGGCGCGGTTAGTGAGCGCGCGTAATCAGGGAACAGAAGATGTCTCCTATTCGAACGCCGAAGAATTCGTATCCGATTTACGATTGCTGCGCGAGAGTCTGCTTGCTAATGAGGGTGATCGACCGGCAAGGATGTTGATCGATCCATTGCTGCGACAAGTTGATACCTTTGGCTTTCATCTACATACACTCGACGTGCGCCAGCACGCTCGCGTTCACAGTCGTGCGCGCGCAGAACTCATTCCCGCAACCCTCGCTGAGTTGCCACAACCACCCTCGCAAGAAACTCAAAGCCTCCTCGACTCACTACGAATGATTCACGACCTGAAGCAACAGTCTCCACCAGCGTCAGTTCGGAGCTATGTCATCAGTGGAAGTAAGTCGGCTGCGGACATCTTGACGGTTGCCTGGTTGTCAGAGCTTTGCGGAGTCACGGTTGAAGCGTGCCGCGAAAGCCACGACTTCGGACTTATGCCGGTGCCGCTGTTTGAGTCAATTGAAGACTTGCGCAACGCCGCCGAAATCTGTCGCACTCTCTGGACGCGTCCCGACTATTCTCGGTTGCTTGATTCGTGGGATCGCCGCCAGGAAGTGATGCTCGGCTATTCCGATTCGAACAAAGACGGCGGGATGCTGACGAGCACCTGGGAGATCTTCAAAGCACATCGTGCACTACACGAGGTTGCCCGAGAGTCGAACATACACTTGACGCTGTTTCACGGACGTGGGGGAACTGTAGGACGCGGCGGTGGCCCGACACATCATGCAATCATTGCGCAACCGGTCGACGCTTTTAGTGGACACATAAAAATCACCGAGCAGGGTGAAGTGATGAATTGGAAGTATTCCGATCCGGTCCTCGCTGAGCGAAACCTTGAATTGGTAATCGCAGCTTCTTTGGAAGCGCTGTCACGTCCGGGTGGTGGGTACCAACTCGACGAACAAAGTGAAGCAGCACTCGAATCAATGTCGTGCGATTCGTTTCAGTTTTATCGTGAAAAGATTGCTGAGAACGAAGACGTGCTGGAGTATTTTGAGGAAGCCACTCCTGTAAAAGAATTGGACTACGCGCGAATCGGCTCACGCCCGGCGCGGCGAAGTCAGCATCGTGGACTCGATGAACTCCGCGCGATTCCGTGGGTTTTTGGATGGATGCAAAGTAGACATGTGCTGCCGGCATGGTTCGGCGTTGGCTTTGCTTTGGATCGCTTCGCGCGAGCCAAGCAGGAGAACAGATGTGTGCTGCAAAATCTGATGGACCGTTTTCCACTTTTTCATGATCTGATTGATAACGTTGAGTTGGGAATGGCCAAGGCGGATTTTTCGATCGCGCGGCTTTACGCTAGTCTGGTCGAAGACGCAGCGCTCAGGGAACGAGTGCTCAACTTGATCGTCGAAGAGTTTGAGAGAACAAAGCGTGTCGTACTGGAGTTGACGGGACAAAAGACCCTACTGGAAAAGAATCCAGTACTGGCGCGATCCATTCGATTGCGTAATCCGTATGTTGATCCGCTGAGTTTGATTCAGGTGGAGCTACTGCGAAGAAAACGCGCAGCTGAAGATGATGACAACTTGAATTACGCACTGGCTGCGACGATCAATGGGATTGCCGCGGGGTTGAGAAATACTGGATGAGGTTCAAGGAATCATTCGTCATATGTCATTTGCCATTATTTGCCATTTCTCATTATTTCTCATTTGTCATTTGGTTACCTTTAGTAGCTTCTCCGAATAATTCAGGTGGGCCAATGCTGACGAACGAGGGAATTTGAATGCTGAGAACTTTGCTACTCCTGCTGTTTTGCACAACACCCTTATATTTTGAAACCGGATCTGCATCACTCGCTACAACTCCGCCGCGGTCGCAATCGCCAGCACCCGTCCCTGCACCAACGATCGATCCCAATTCATATTTGCCAGCTGTTAAAAGTGAAGTGACCATCACAATCTCCCTCTCCAAAGCGGTTATAAGAGATAGCAGAAAACCGGCAAGTGCATTGGCGCAATCGACACAACGATTGAATGCGGCGCGTCAAAGTTCCGCCGCCAAGCAGGACCTCGGCTCGCTCATCAATGCGGCCAATGAAGAGTTAACAAATTTGGGTGGTGGCACGATTTTGATTGAAGGTGGTGGTTCGATCAAATCGCAGGTGACGCTCAAACACCATACGTCATTCGATAGCTCAACCTATGCCTGCGACATTACGGGAATCACCGACGCTGGTTGTTTTCTGGTAGGCGACAACGTGCTTGTCAAAGGCACGTGGCAAATGCCAAAGACATTGCTCGACTACTTTAAGAATGGCAACGGGCGCAATTCTAACGATCTATTTCTGCGTGCCGTGCAAGCTTTGACTCCTTCACAATTGGCTGCAACCGGTACGACAATTCTGGAACCCACCTTCGCGAACGGCACAGTGCCCGCCGTCGAAGTGTTCCAGGCTCTGGGTGATTCGTGCTGCTCACACACCGAGCGGGCTCACGACATTGCGGTAGTCGGTTTCCACATCAAAGGACGACAAAAAGTTTACGACGGCGGCGTCAGGTCGACGATTCTGCTGGGAAACTGTACTCACTGTACTGCGCAAAACAATTACCTTGAAGATACAGCGTCAATTGGAATCACCTTCGGCGGTTCGGCACTGGGAAAGAACTACTTCGCGAACGATGGTCTTGCCTGGCACAACGTGACGTCGGGCGTTGCCGCAGCAAACATAGCTGGTATCAACTCTGAAAACCTGTACGTAATGGAAAACTATGCTTTTCGCCTGGGCCATCATGAACCGAAGTTTGGCGGGGGTGTTTGCGGTTTTGACCTGGAGACAAACTCAACGGCGGATCATTCAAAAAATATCTTCGTCTTCAATAACCTCTACGACTTTGAGGGTTCGTTAGAATCTGCCGGAAACGCGATCTGTTTGCAGGATCCTTATATTGGAGCTAATCACGGTCTAGTGGTAGCCGCCAACAACATCATCATTGGCGGCCGCGAAGATCTAATTCATCGCTTCATGTCAAACGGTCTATTCCTGAATGGACTCAGAAGCTGCCGCGTGACTAACAATTACGTCTTTCGCACTGGCCAGAATGCGATTCAGGGATACGGGCTTAGAGACTGCCTGATTCAGGACAATGATTTCGAGTCGACAGGTGGCGGAGGTAATGCGTCAGTAATGACAGTGGGCGCAGTCAACACAACGTTCCGTCGCAATAACTATCGAGACCGGCCTGGATTGGGAGTCAACACGCAGGCCGGTTTTGTTGAGAAGTGTGGCCAGAACAACGTTTATGAAAACAATCTCGTGAATGGAAAGAACGTTCCGGCTGTCGCCAGAGTTGCGTGTCAATAAATAGATACACCTGCCCTACCCCTGTCTCCTGATCTGCCTCCTGCTCCAACTGAACTGAAACCGTGGGTACTGGCTCGGTCTAGGAATACCACGAACGGAAACGAAGTCAGACACCAGCGGCTTCAGCCGTGGTGTTTCAATTTCTACTTAGACGACGTCATCTTATCCCTCTACGCGCGGCTGCGCCGCGCGCAGGACCGTTATGGTTCTTGCGTTAGGTTGAAATAGAAACTCCACGCGGCTAAAGCCGGTGGTGTCTGAGTTTTTGCACAGCCTCTCCGCTGGTGGTAGTCCTAAACTGAACCAGTACTGAAATCCTATTCCTCATTTCCCTATTCCACCTTTAGAATACGCAGTATCCCCCTGTAGCTTCTTTAACAACCCGGGGTGTCTTCACGTTGAGTTTTCAAGGTTCTTCACTTTTTCAAGCGGTTGCGTCGGGCGACGAGAATTGTGTCACCCGAGCGCTCGCAGAGGGTGCTGACGTCAACGCAAGCAACGACGGAGGCCAAACACCACTAATCCTCGCGATCATCTCAGGCCAACTTCACCTCTTGCGTCGCCTGCAAGAAGCCGGCGCCAATCCGCTGATCCGGGACAACACCGGATTGAATGCGATCGAATGGGCACAGCGGAAAGGCCGGATGGATTTGGCTCAGCTCCTCGCTGGGACCACTCCGTCAACAAAAGATTCTGTTGAGAGACCTTCCGAAGCAGCGCACACGCCCAGGCAAACGTCTGAGGAACCGCGGCGTGATAAACCTTTGTCCGCAGAGGAAAAATCTCTCCGTTGGCTCGCGGGTCTGAAGCAACGGTTAGATGAGAAAGCAAATCGCGAGGGAACGCAATCCAGTGCCGTGCAAAGTCAAACAAGCGTATCGGATAACTATAGAGTTCCTGACGAAGTCCCTGTAATCTCCGATGAACCTGCGCCTATCATTCCAAAAATAGATGCCAGCCTGGCAGAGACAACAATTCACACGCCTCCTGCCGTAGAGCTGGAGCCGATGGGTGAAATACCAAGTCCTTCATCCCGTCGGAAACGTTGTCCCGAGTGCAACACGATATATAACAGCGACCTGCTGGCTTACTGTTCTTACCACGTCGTTGCGCTCGTTGATGCTGATGAGCCGATAGTCGACTCGCGAACCAAGACTAATTCGACGCCGCTCTTTTGGATCTTGGTCCTGGTTACCCTACTAGCAGCCGTCTTGCTAGGTTTATTGTTGAGCGACCGGCTGTTCAAGAATGAGAGGGTCAACCGTCAACCTCCCTCAGCGCCACAGGGCATAAGAACTCGAAAAGGAGTTCCTGTGCTTAGCAGCGGGCTGGTTGGGAGAGCTGAGTCCTTGCCCGAGGCTGAAGTACCCCTGAGAGCAGGAGACGAGTCAGCCTCCGTCACGGTTCGCATCAGAGTAGACAAAGTGGGTCGAGTCTATTCAGCGCTTAGTTCCGGTGGTGATCGTGTGCTACGAGATGCGGCAACCAACGCCGCAAAGAGATCCACTTTTTCAGTCGAGAAGCTGGGAGGACGCGGAGCAAGTGGAACGATTACGTATACTTTCAGTCAGTGATCCCAGATAAATACCTGCCCCGGCGTTACGTCTCTGTGTAGCAAGTTCTTAGAATCTTGTTTTTCTGACAATCTTTTGAGCGACCAGGAAGGAAAATAACCGACACTCCCCACTCCGCTAGGAGTGCAATGTTTATTGCCCGCGGAAGAATAGAGTCCCCGCGCTCCGTCAGGAGTGCAATGTCTATAAATCTCGAGAACGACGACTTGTTATTACGGGGGTAAACGTGGCACTCCTGAAGGAGTGCCGCAGCTCTGTTCTTCCGTGATCTATAAACATGGCACCCCTGACGGGGTGGTACCCAGTGAACTGAGGCCGCGGCGCAATTTCATCTGGTTGCGGCTCTGCTGCGTTTTTGTATCTCCGTGTCTCTGTGGTGATAGAGCGCTCCAAATTACCACAGAGACTCGGACACAGAGATACACAGAGAATCGAAGACAACGACTAAACCCCAGATCTCAGATTGTGAAACTCCGAAATCATCTGCACGCATAAACGTTCTGCTCGGACACGATCTGGTTCCGGAGGTAAAGGAGAACGTACGTAAGCTTCCTGCGAAAGTTGAAACAGGCGTTCGGCTTCGCTTTTTACTTTTTCTAACGACCAGCCACCGCGTTTGATGTCGAGCAGTTCCGGGGCATCAGCGCGTTCAACGCGAACTGAGCCCTCAGTGAGAAACTCAATACCCATCCGCAGCAAACGGATTAAATGCGCCGCGTTCTTAGCGTCGTAACCCACTCGCCGAACTAAGTCTCGTCGCTTCTTTCCCATATAACCGCCACTATAGTAACGACGCCGTTCTCCTCGATATCTCTTTACAATCTCCATCATCTCAGTAGTTGCGCCGATAAACGGTTGACCTTCCACGTGCCGAAGCGATGCCCCTGCGTCGCAGGATTCCGGATCAATGCCGAAAGCGATCAGTTGCTCTTCCAGTTGCTGCATTAGAGCCTGAGCCTCCTGATTGAACGAAATCATTTTCTTAAACTGTGCATGTGCATATCCAGAGAACGAGTGATAGGCCTTCTTGGTAACGAAAAGGTCGCGTTGCTGACGAAGTGTTGCCCCAATCGCGCTTTCATAGATGATTCCGTTCGGCTCCAGCCAAAGCAACGAGAGCACGTTTGGATTGCAGTTAAGTAACAGACCGACAAATTTTCTGAGTTCGTAAAAAACGCAATCCCACTCGCCTTCCCACTGTTCAGAAACATCCTTGCGACCAAACCCGAGATAATGCTCGAGCGGTCCGATGTAGACACCCATCACATCCTTGTCGTCGATCGAGTCAGGATAACTCTGCGGCACGTACATGCCGTGAGCAACACTACCACGCTAACAAAGTGAAATCAGTCCTTCGGGTAATAGTCTGGAAACTTGTTCGGGCGATAGACCTTTGAGTTTTATGTCCGGCGATTCCATTTGTCCAATAGTAATCCAAGCCTCCGCAATGTGCCCCTCTTTGGAGTGCGGGAACTTGTTACCGCTTTGTTACAGCGGGACGTTGATATCTCTTGTATTGTCGGTGAAAAGAGCGGTGTGTAATGGCAGAGTCCCGCAGTGCCAAAGCGGTAACAAGTTCCCGCACTCCAAGGAGGGGCCTTACTTGCCTGCATTTACTGTTGACAGTAAATACTGGCAAGTGTATTCTGCGTTCCGATGAAGCATCCGGTCGAGCATGAGCGAGGGAAAAAGTTCGTTGGGTTACCGGAGTTTGCTGCCGTCTGCGAGCGAGTCATGTCGGAACTGGATCTCGAGCAGGTCCGAGGCACGGTCACCAGTGTTCCGGATGAACGAACGATTCGCTACTACCTCGCGGAGGGCCTGATTCAATCGTCGGAAGAGAGGCAGGGTACGGCGTCAGTCTTCGGTTACTTGAACGTCCTGCAGCTCGTGGCCGTCAAGAAACTACAGGCTGAGCACCTTCCCATTCGCAAGATTAGAGAATTGGTGGACGGCAAAAATGAACAAGAGCTGGAGACTCTCCTGGGTGTGGGCGCACAGTCCGGGAAAAGACCTAACGATAGCGAAGCGAAAAGATATCTGGAGTCGTTGCTTGCGCCCTCAATGTCCAGG
>DASYRR010000097.1:0-13737 GCA_036004125.1 Pyrinomonadaceae bacterium
CGAATCAAACGCGCTGCCAACATGGGGGTCAGCGTGAACGACACCAGTAACGAAACCGCAATGGCAAACGCCGAAGTCAAACCAAACGACGACATGAAACGTCCAACGATTCCACCCATGAAGCCGACTGGCAGAAATACGGCGAGCAAGGACAGCGTTGTCGCCGTCACCGCCAACCCGATTTCCTTTGTCCCTTCAATGGCTGCTTGAAATGGTGGTACACCTTTTTCCTCGATGAATCGAAAGATGTTTTCCAAGACTACAATCGCGTCGTCGATGACAATTCCCACCATCAACGTCAACGCCAACATGGTGATTTGATTTAGGGTAAAGCCCATCGCTGCCATCAAACCGAAAGTGGCGATCAAGGAAGTCGGAATTGCGAGTCCGGCAATTACGGTCGAACGGAAGCTCCAGAGAAAGATGAAGACAACGATAGCGGCCAGGATGCTACCTTCGATTAAGTGCGTTTGAATCGCTTCGATTGAAGCCTTGATGAAGATCGATTGATCGCCGACTACTTCAGTCTTGAATCCCGGCGGCAGGGTGGCCGTAATCTCCTTTAGCCGCTCTTTCACCGCCTCCGCAATGGCCACGGTGTTTTGGCCGGATTGCTTCGAAACCACGAGGGTTACCGCCGGCAATCCATTTAACCGCGCTTCAGTTCTTGGCTCTTCCGCACCATCTTCGGCATAGCCAACATCACTGAGTTTGACTTCATAGGTTCCCCGATTGGCAACTATGAGGTTATTGAACTGAGCGGGTTCCACGATTCGACCCATCGTGCGTACCGTGAGTTCGCGCACCCCTTCATCTACACGTCCACCTGGCAGTTCCATGTTCTGGGCACGAACAGCATCTGCAACCTGAGCCACAGTGACATCAAAAGCGCGGAGTTTGTCGGGATCGACCCAGATTTCGATTTCACGGGTTCGACCTCCGATGATTTGAACGTCGCCGACGCCATTGATTGATTCGATCTGCTGCTTGATCTTCTTATCAGCGATGTCCGTGACTTCACGCAACGAACGAGGCGCGGAAACAGCTATACGCACAACTGGTGCAGCATCCGTGTCAAGTTTTTGGACGATTGGTTGTTCGGCTGTGAGCGGCAGATCGTTGGTGATCAGGTCGATCTTATTGCGCACTTCCTGCGCGGCTATATCGGGGTTCTTTTCGAGTAAGAAAGTAATGAAGACTTGCGAAACACCCTCAACTGAGGTTGAGCGCAGCTCATCGATACCGGAGATGGTGTTAACAGCACCTTCGACTTTATCGGTGATTTCGGTTTCGACCTCTTGCGGCGACGCTCCGCGGTTAACGACCGTAACAGTAATTGTCGGCAGGTCGATCTTGGGAAAGAGATCGACACCCAGCGATTTATAGGAAAACATACCGACGACGGTTAGGCTCAAAATGAGCATCGTCGCAAAAACCGGACGGCGAACACATATCTCAGCTAGTTTTTGCATGGTGTTTGTGCTTTGTACTCCGTGCTTGGGTGCAGTCTGAGATCTGAAATCTGAGATCTGAGATTTGTTATCCCTTTACCGCCACGCCATCCCCCAACTGTTCCAGATTACTCGTCGCAACCTTTTCGTCAGCAGCAACGCCGATCTTCACTTGCACGAGGTCGCCTTCGGTTTGACCAAGCTGAACTAATCGCTGTTCAGCATGTCCATTCTTGATGACGTAAACGCGACTTACCCCGGCATCAGTGACTACAGCTCGTGCCGGAACCAGTACAGCTGCAACAGGTCTAGGCTGCAGAATTCGAACGGTCGCAAATTGTCCTGGCTTCAATGCTCCATTACTGTTGTCGATTTCCGCTTCGACCGTTAAGGTGCGGGAGTTTGCCGTCACGTTCGGCGCGATGCGCGCGATCCGACCACTGAAGTTTTTGTCAGGCCAGGCACTGGTCGTCGCGGAAACTGATTGACCGATCTGTACATCAGGAATCGCCTGCTCAGGAATGTCGATCCGAACGCGCAGTGGATTTGTTCTTACTATGGTCGCCACCTTCTGGGTTGGCGATACGTATTCACCCAAGTCGGCTGTTCGCTCAGAAACGAAACCATCGATTGGCGCTGGAATCTGCGTATACGAAAGATTCTTTCGCGCTAGTGCAAGCTGAGCTTCAGTGTTAGCTACGTTGGTGCGCGCGACTTCGACGCCCGCATAGTTCTGCCTGGCTTGGGCAATTGCCGAGTCGTACTGCTCTTTTAGTTGATCACGTTTTGCTTTCTGCTCGTCGTAGAATGAACGCGAAACATCGCCCGACTCGATTAGCTTTTCAGCCCGTTTGAGATTCTTGTCAGCGAGATCCAATGCGACCTTTGCCGCAGCCACTTCCGCAACCCGATTTGGATCAAACGCCTGTCCAGGCCGCAGTCCAATCTTTTCCTCCGCTTGTTTGACAGCAGCCTTCGCCTGCTCCACTTGAGCCTGCGATTGCATCACCCGAAGTTTCAGCTCCGTGTCGTCTAACTTAACCAGCATTTGTCCTCGCTTGACAGGGCTACCAATGTCAACACCAACGGCAACAACCTTCCCCGAGGTTTGGGGCGCGACGTCTGTCTGCTGATCGCCAGCTAAACTTCCAGTAGCTTCGAAGAACTGAGGCAGGTCCCGTTTGATTGCAGCTGCGGTAGTTACTTCAACAGTTTTTGCTTCTGCTGATGCTTCGTCTTTTCGCACGTTGGCTTTTGAACCGCCGCACGATAGAGCAAAGCCCGCAATTACCACTAGTAGAGCGATAGAGATTGCAAGCTTAAGTTTCCTGGGCAATCGCATTGTTTTAGTCCTTGAACTATTTGTGCTGGGAACCACTCTTCGGAGGGACGACGTGCCAATTGTTCGATTTCGACGTCGGTGCAGTAATTCCATTCAGCAAAATGTTGGTGAAATGTCTTGCAGCGCTCTCATTCGAGATATTCAAAAGCCGCCGTTTCGGGTCCCAAAGATTGTTGTTGAGGGAATGGTGCATCACCATGCCTATGAAGGATCGCACAACAATCGCGGGATCCATTTCGACAAAAACGCCGTCGCGTTGTCTTTCACGAATATAAGCACCCAGAAATTCGTAAACGCGTAGGACAAACTGATCGAAGAACATCTGCGCCAATTCATGTTTCTCTAGTGCCGAGTGCAGAAGCAGACGTTGAAAGTCAGGATCGTCCTGGTGATGTTGGAGTGCCCCGAGGGCAAGGCCTTCAAAGACAGCTCGATCATCTTTCCGTTGGATTGCGTCGGCGGCCATCTCAGCCGGTTCAAACTTCCCGCCTGACGAGCATGCTTTGTGATCGAGAATCGCCGCATAAAGTTCCTCTTTGGTGGCGAAATGTCGGAAAACCATGGCCTCAGAAACACCCGCCGCCTGCGCAATTTCCTTGGTCGTAGTGCCCCGAAAGCCTCGGTTGGAAAACAGCCTTACGGCCACGGCCAGAATCTGCAGCCGCCGTTCTTCACCGGCCATCCGAGCTGCTGGCGTCGCTCCACTGCTACCAGTTGTCATTTGCTTACTCAATTAGGACGCTAGGATACCTTTCTGCAAAGTAAGTACTTACTTACCATCCACGGGATTACGATGTCAAGCCGGCTTTGGTTCCGTTAGTGCTCGGGTTTCTTTCTGTGCTTTCTCGGCGTTCTCCGCGTCTGTGCGGTGAAACGGATTTGCCAATTTTGACCGTCGAGACGCTGAGAACGGTGAGAAAAGGTCACAATACGAACCCAACTTTGGTTCGGCAAAAAAGAAATCGCCAAATTGTTGTACGAATAGCGCCCTTGAAATCCGGAGATCTTGTATTTATTTACAACAACAGATCACGTATCAGCGTTCCTAGAGTTTAAGCGAGTGGCCTTTTGCTGTTTTCATCACGAAGGAGCGAGTCGGCACATCGCTTGCTCGAAGTTTGCAGAGGACGACTAGATAAAGAAGAGGAGATTTAGCACATGCCAGACAATGGAAGTATTACTGAACCAACCACCGGAACTTCCGGAGCCGGAACCGCGACTGCCCTATCGCAAACAGCGCAAGAATATGGTCACAAGATCTCAGAGGCAGCCTCTCACGCTAAGGACTATGTGAATGAAAAAGTTTCAGTAGTCGGCGAAAAAATCAAAGACCTGCAGAACGCCGATCTCGGAGAGTTAGCTGAGAATGCAAAGGCCTATGCGCGCAAGAATCCAGGTCAGGCCATTCTCATTTCTGCCGCGGCGGGACTGTTGCTCGGACTAGTTATTCGCGGACGAAGATAACCGCTTCACATATCAAACAGGGGGAACGAACGTGGCGGCAACAAGGGCAAGTTTGATTAAGCCAAACGGCACAAACATGCGCACAGAGCTTGAACAACTACCGGCGTTGTTTGGAAGACTGGGTGATGATGTTGTGCAACTCTTCAATTCTCAGCTTGCGTTATTCAAGGTAGAGATCAGGGAAGAGGTAAACGCGTTTGCGCGTGGAGCGATCATGATCGCCTTGGGTGCGGTGATTGGCGCAATTGGGTTTGCCCTTCTTAACGTAGCGTTAGCCTTTGGAGTCTCGACTTTGTTTGCGCAAGCCGAACTAAGTCAACCAGCAAGCTACGCGCTCGGTTTCGTCGCGACCGGCATTTTCTATCTCATAGTCGGAGCGATTCTGATCGCCGTGATCAAAAATCGTTTGTCTAAACAACAGGTAGTTCCGCAGAGGACAGTTGCAGAACTGAGAAAGGACAAGGTATGGCTGAAGAACGAACTCTAGGCTTGGCTCGCGTAAAGGAAGACTTGACTGAAGAGTCTGCGACCAAAGAAGAACTTCAGCGAAGACTCGACGAAACACGAGACTCAATTTCCCATACGGTAAGTGAAATAAAAGAAACGGTGGCAAATCAAGTGCAAGCTGTAAAGGAAACACTCGATTGGCGCGAACAGTTTAAGAAACGACCGGTCGCCTGGAGTGTCGGAGCTGCAGGTGTGGGGTTCAGCCTTGGGTATTGTATTGCGGCTTACATCAAAGGCGATGAGCGAAGCGAGTACACGATTGATTACTATGCGCCGCAGGCGAGGAGCTATGCCGCGCAGCCAATAATTAGCGGCGCTTCATCGCGCACGGAATCTGCACTTGCAAAGGAGCAGGCTAATGGTCACGACGAAGAAGGCCCCGGCTTTTTTCACAAGCTGAGTCATACACCTGCTTATGGACGAGTAAAGGATGAAGTCGGCAATGTTGGCGATGCATTTATCCAGGAGCTGGGAAAGACCGCCAAGCAATTTGTGTTGCCAGCGTTGATCAAGTCGCTAAAGGATTTCATCGGCGGGTATCTGCCCAGCAGTCCGGACGTTGATTCGTCTCGTTCAGCGAGTGTGACTAACGAATCGTCCCGAGCGAAATCACAGAGTGCTTCCGGTTATCAGCCAACACTGGAACGCGGCCACAGTTAAGTCGCCGTTTTAGGGAGTGCGGTTACTTGTCACTGTTTTGTTAAAGACAGACTCTAACAAAGCGGTTCGGCTTGGAATGCGGTTTCCTTTACGGTTGTAATAACCAGAGACTTCGTCAGAGCTGGCGTTTACTTTAGAGGTCGGCTTGGTCTTAGTTGTTCTACTCCATCAAAGGTAGTCATCGATCCTCAACCGAACGATTGACTAACCTGGCACGCCTCCCTAGACTGCGGTCATTGTTCTTCCAACGCTGAATCCTCAGTCGAAGGATCGACACATGCCCAACTCGTCATTGTCTAAAGCTAGGTTGAGAGCACTGCTGCGTCTCTGCTGGCTACTTACACTCGCGCTCCTTTTCCTGTTTCAGGCCGCCGCGGCTTTTGGCAAACAGGACGACGCGGAGCGAAGGCGCGCATTTCAACTTTACAAAGACGCCAAGTACACCGAAGCACTTCCTCTCTTTGAGAAGTTGGAAAAAGCCTACCCTAACGATCCTGAAGTGCTCGAACGGTACGGCTTTTTGATGATCAGCCAAACCGCCATTCTCAAGGATCCAGCTGCGCGTAAAGAGGCACGTAAGCGGGCGAGAGAGTTATTCCTCAGAGCAGAAAAGGCTGGCGCGACTAATGTGGTGATGAAGTCATGGATTGAGGTAATACCTGTCGACGGCGGCGCGGATGGCTCCTTCTCCACCAAGAAAGAAGTAGACGAGGCGATGAAGGAAGCCGAAGCAGCCTTCGTCAAAGGAGACTTCACCAAAGCTCTGGAAATGTATCAACAAGCGTTACTTTTCGATCCAAATTTGTACGCTGCAGCACTCTTTACTGGAGACGTTTACTACAAGTCGGCTGAGCAACGCAAAGCAGGTGAGTGGTTTGCTCGTGCCATCGCGATCGATCCAAATAGGGAAACCGCCTATCGATATTGGGGCGACTCTCTCATGAAACAAGGTCGCGTAACCGAAGCGGGCGACAAGTTTGTCGAAGCTTTTATCGCTGAGCCTTATAACCGGCTGGCACGCTCAGGGATTCTTCAGTGGGCCGAAAAGATAAACGTCCAGCTAGCTCATCCGAAAGTTGACATTCCAGTCAGTGTGACAGCAGGGCAGGGTGGCAACACGACGATTAAGCAAGATCCGAGCTCGCTCAAGAACGATGACAAAAGTGGATCAGGCGCGGCGTGGATGACATACGGTTTGATTCGAGCAAGTTGGGTATCAAACGAGTTCGCCAAGCAATATCCCACCGAAAAAACTTATCGCCACAGTTTGAAGGAAGAGGCTACCGCGATAAGAACTGCGTTGAAGGTATTGTCGGAACAGAAGAACATAGATCCGCAAGCCATCGATCCGTCGCTGCAAGTCTTGGCAAAACTTGAGAAGGAAGGTTTTTTGGAGTCCTTCATTCTGCTGGCAATGCCGGACCAAGGTATTGCGCAAGA
This sequence comes from Pyrinomonadaceae bacterium, assembly GCA_036004125.1. Taxonomy (GTDB): domain Bacteria; phylum Acidobacteriota; class Blastocatellia; order Pyrinomonadales; family Pyrinomonadaceae; genus PSRF01. The sequence continues at coordinate 6,865 of DASYRR010000097.1, forward strand.
TTTCGCCGCCTACCGCCGAGAGAATGTCGACAAGCTGCGTAGGTATGTAGTTGAGTACGTATTGACTGGAGGCGTTGGTAAGAACTGAAAGTGTCTTAGCGGCAGATTTACGCAGATAAACGCGGATCAGAAGGGAGAGTTTTAAAACCTCTCTAAAGCTCCTTCTGATCCGCGTTTATCTGCGTAAATCTGCGGCTAATATACCGACAAGCTAAAGCATATCGGACATTTTTATCGCGATCCAGGTGCTGGTTTACGCGGCAGTTTTTCATCCCGCATTGCGGTGTTGTAGACAAACGCCGCCATGATCGTCGCTGCCTGCTTCATATCATCTGCCTGAATGCGATCAAACACGTCCTGATTCGAGTGGTGCGTTCGCGTGTCGTATTCAATTTCATCCTGGATGAACTGGAAGCCTGGCAGTCCAACACCGTCGAATGAAAGGTGGTCCGTACCACCAGTGTTTGAGATGGACAGCGTTGCTGCACCCATGTCCCGGAACGGCGCCAACCATTGTCGGAACAATGGGCGGATACTCTCGTTACCCTGTAGGTAAACTCCGCGGATCTTTCCGGTTCCGTTATCAAGATTGAAGTAGCCGCTCAACTTCTCCCACTCGGGTTTCTTGACCAAAACACTTGCTGGCGAAGGCTGAGCTTGTGGAACTCCGTTCCCATTACCCGCACCGTTACCGCTTCCCATTCCACTTCCGTTGCCACTACCCGAAGGCACGGCTGAGGACGCTGGATTCTCCATCTTGCCGAAATGCTCCGCCACATAGCCACGCGACCCGAGTAGTCCTTGCTCTTCACCACTCCACAGTGCAATCCGAATTGTGCGGCGCGGCTTAAGGCCAAGCGATTGAATGATCCGGACGGCTTCCATCGCAACCGAAACTCCCGCACCGTTATCCGTTGCTCCAGTGCCTGAATGCCATGAATCCATGTGACCACCAAGCATCACGATTTCGTCCTTCAGATCAGTTCCAGGAATTTCCGCGATGGTGTTGTAGCCCATTAGATCGGTGTCCTGGAAGGCTACTGACAAGTCGACCGTCATTTTCACAGCTTCGCCCGCCTGCAGCATCCGAACGATTCGGTTGTACTGTTCGATCGAAAGGACCAGTTGCGGTGTCACCTTAGGCGGATTCTTGTCGTAGGGAGAGGGGCCGCGCGATTGAGTAGCGTTTGGATCTCGCGGCGCGTTGGGATCTCGCGGTGGCGAAGGAACGGAAGCCGACTGAACAAAAATGGTTCCACCGTCACCACGGCTCGGATCGATTAACAAGGCCGCGCCTTCCTGTTGAAAGAAACGAAGTTTGGCACTGGCAAATTCCTGGGCCGCTCGGAAAGTGGGGTTATTGCCAAAGTTCCCGCGATTACCGCCACCGGCACGCGGTTCGGGGGCATCAGCCAAAGCGAGCAGGCCCTTCTCATCGTAACGTGTGCCTTGCGTAGTGAAGTGCGCCAGAACTTCTCGTGTGACTGCAGTTAATACAATCTTTCCATTTAGCTTGCCCTTATATTTCTCGAGATCCGCCTCAGTTCGCGCATCCAGGTAAACCACCTCCGACGTCAGTGGCGCTGCCAGACCTGGCGACCAGGCTTTCGGGTATGCAATCAAAGGAATCGCCTGAGGCTCGACAACTTGCGCCGAGAACCTTTTCAGACTCCAGCCTCGACCGAACGGTCCCCAAGCTTCCAAGTGTGCGTTCTGCAAACCCCATTTGGTCAGCTGATCGCGAGTCCACTCGTTGGCTCGTTTCATATTAGGCGATGCTGTTAGACGCGGACCGATGACATCGCTTAGATAGCTCAAGGTCTGCATCACCTGCGATCGATTCATTCCCTCATCTTTGATCTTCTCAATCGGATCGTTTGGATCGCGAGGCGGCCCCTGAGGTTGTTGTGCGGGCTGTGCCGGTGCTGTCTGATTTTGTGCGAGCAGTGTCCCGGGCGAAGCGATGAAGATAAGTAGCAGTACGACTGCTGAACAACGCCGTAGAAGCATGGTGGTTCTCCTCGAGTTATGTATTTGGTTGTGGATAAAGATCCAACGAAGTGGATTGGACTGGCAATATTGCACCCTCGCGCGGGAGGTTGCAAGCCTCGAACTGGTTTTGGAGTAGTTCGGAGGGTCGGGCCTAAGCAAAATCATTGGTCATATATCACCAATGGTTTTCTTTATCGCGCCTCATCGCGGACACCAGGCTTTGGCTTGGCGATCACCTTAGTCGCTTCATCGGAACGGAATCCGCAATCCTCATTCGCGCAGTATCTAAACGTACCTTGCTTCTTGGTGGTCTTTTCTAACAGGAAAGGGGCGTTGCATTGTGGACAAGTCTCCAATACTGGTTTGTCCCAATACACGATGTTGCACTTCGGATATTCTGAACACCCATAAAACGCTTTGCCACGTTTTGATTTTTTTACGACCATCTCCCCTTTGCAACCAGGACGAGGACATGAGACTCCCACTGTTTCCTGCTTTATGTATTTGCACTTCGGATAATTCGAGCAGGAAATGAACTCACCAAAACGACCAAAGCGTTTCACTAACTGTGCCCCATCCACGGGACACTTCTCATCAAGGGGAACGGGCGGTGGTGCTGCGACACCGCTCTTACCAATCTTCCGTATGTTCCGACACTCTGGATATCCCGTGCAGCCCAGAAAAGGACCAAACCGTCCGCGCTTCATCTGCATCGGCTTCCCACACAACTCGCAAACGTCCGGCTCACTCTCCTCGGAGGCAACTTCCGCAGATTCAGCAGCACCATCAGAACCAGCTGGAGGTGCCGCGTCACGAGTAGCGTCGCAATTCAAGCACTTCAGATACGGGCCAAAACGTCCCCACTTCTGAACCATACCCGGCGTATTGCACTTCAAACAGACTTCTTCAGTAGGAACCTCGGTTTCCTTGACATGTTTGGTGTACTTAGTGAACGTGTCCAGGTCGCGTTTGAATTTGTCGTAGAACTCGCGTAACGCCTTAGTCCACTTTATCTTTCCTTCTTCGATTTCATCGAGCTCCTCTTCCATCCGCGCCGTATAACTCTCGTTGAAGAGATCATCGAAACCACCGTCAATTAGAAGGTCGTTGACTGTCTTGCCGAGCGTGGTTGGATGAAAACGGCCCTGTAATTTCTCGACGTATTCACGCTCCTGAATCGTCGACATGATTGCCGCATAAGTTGATGGTCGGCCAATACCCTTCTCTTCGAGAGCCTTCACAAGAGTGGCTTCCGTGTAGCGCGGTGGCGGTTCAGTAAAATGTTGTTCCGGCGTAATCGAGTTGAGTTTTAAAGTCTCGCCCTTTTCAACCAGCGGCAAACTTCGCTCAGCTTCTTCGTCATCTTCAGCTTTTTCGTCGCGACCTTCCTGATAAACCTTCAGAAAACCGTCAAACTTCTGCACCGAACCAGTCGCTCGAAAGATGAAACGTCCGGCTTGAATATCTATCGTTGTTTGATCGAACACGGCCGAAGTCATTTGCGAAGCGACGAACCTCTGCCAGATTAGACGATACAGTTTCAGCTCTTCTGGTTTTAGATACTTCGCGAGCGAATCAGGAGTGCGTCCAACTTCGGTCGGTCGAATGGCTTCGTGTGCATCCTGGGCGTCCTTCTTAGAACGATAGTGAACCGCCTTTTCCGGTAAATACTGATTGCCGTACTGCTTGCCAATAAAGTCGCGCACCTCGCCGAGCGCTGTATCAGAAACACGGGTCGAATCGGTACGCATATACGTGATCAGACCGACGGAACCTTCGGAACCGAGTTCGATACCCTCGTACAGTTTCTGAGCAATCATCATCGTCTTCTTAACCGCGAAGCCGAGTTTGCGCGACGCTTCCTGTTGCAGTTTCGAAGTGATGAAGGGCGGAACTGGATTGCGTTTTCGTTCTTTGGTGGTTACGTCGCCAACGACGTAGGTCTGTTTACTGGCCTCGGCAACGATATCATCAGCACCTGCCTGGTCTTTGATTATGACTTCGTTCTTCTTGAGGTCCTGATCAAAACCGCTCGTCTTAACTGTTTGTTCGTTGATCTTATAGAGACGAGAATCAAAGGCGGGTGGAAGTTTGGAACTGAGATTGGCGGCAATCGTCCAGTATTCAGTTTTTATAAACTGTTCAATTTCGCGTTCTCTCTCGACCACCATTCGCAGCGCAACTGATTGCACGCGGCCAGCGCTAAGACGCCCGCCAATAGTCCGGCAGAGCAACGGTGAGACTTTGTAACCAACCAAACGATCGAGTACGCGACGTGCCTGTTGCGCGTCGACCAGGTTCTCATCAATCTTGCGCGGATGCTCAAAGGCCTCATTCACTGCCCGCTTAGTGATCTCGTTGAACATGACTCGAAACGCAGGCTTGGCCGGTTTTTTCGGCACGATCTCTTCCGCAAGATGTTGGCAGATAGCCTCTCCCTCACGATCTGGGTCTGCCGCAAGGTAAATGGCTTCAGCTTCCTTCGCAGCCTTCTTGAGTTCCGAGACTATCTTTTTATTGTTTCGTTTCTTCGCATCGGGAATCAGTTCGTAGGTAGGTTCGAAGTTATGTTCGACGTCGACACCAAGCCCTTTGGAAGGCAGATCTTTGATATGGCCTATCGATGCTTTAACAAGATAGTCCTTTCCCAGATACTTGTTTATTGTCTTCGCCTTAGCTGGCGATTCGACGATTACTAGGTTCTTGGCCATAAGTCGTTTATTGTCGATTTCCGATTGCCAATTGTCCGATATGCTTTAGCTTGTCGTTTACTCGAGTTTAGGGACCGTCGAATTTATCGAGAAGCTTGATTCAAACCGCACGACAATCTGAAGATTATCGGACATTTAAAATCGGAAATCGGCAATAGTCACATCTTGCGCACGAAACACCTTCCCGGCAGCGCCCTTATCAACTCTCTCATTTCCAGTTCCAGCAGGGCAGCAGTTAAATCTGACATCTTCAACTTACTTTTATCAACGAGCGCGTCAATGTGCACCGGACTGTCTGGAGTCAGGAGTCTAAAGACCGATGTTTGCGCACTTGAAAGTCCCTGCGGCACAAAAGCCAGCTTGTCTGCAAGAGATTTCTCTTTTTTCTCGCCAAAAGGCGGCGGTAATAATTTCGCCGCAATCTGTGGCGGTAATTCCGTTGCGATGTCCTGCCACTGCTGGACCAACTTGGCGCCCGCCCCCTTGATTAGATAGTTGGTCCCGAACGAGTTACGAGAAGTTATGTTCCCTGGTACCGCGAATACTTCTCGATTCTGCTCCATTGCGAGTCTCGCCGTTATCAACGATCCCGAATACTCCGAAGCTTCAACTACTACCACCCCGAGGCTCAAACCGCTAATGATGCGGTTGCGATACGGAAAGTTTTCCGAAACCGGTGGCGTAGCCAACGGAAACTGGCTCACGAGCGCGCCTCCACCATCGAGTATCTCGGTGGCCAGTTTCTTATGATCGCGCGGGTAAACCTGATCGATTCCCGTGCCCAAAACCGCTACCGTTCGCCCGCCTGCCTCGAGTGCACCTCGATGCGCGGCGGCGTCAATTCCTCGGGCGAATCCGGAAACAACAGTCACGCCACGCTGCGCCAGGTCGCGTGACAACATCAACGCCGCGTTCTGACCGTAAGTCGAACACTTACGCGACCCAACGACACCAACACATGGTGACTCCAAACATTCTGACCACGCGCCTTTTACATAGAGAACGATAGGCGGGTCGTAGATCTCACGTAAGGCAGAGGGATAAACCCCGTCGTCTAGCAAGAGGATGTCGCCGCCGAGTTTTCTGACTGCCAATATCTCAACGTCAGCCCGCGTCTGTAAGTCGCGAGTGATGATGCTATCGACGGCCTCCGGCACCAGTCGTAACTGTTCCAGCTCGGCCCGTGTCGCACTGTAAACCGCCTCGGCAGAACCAAAGCGTTCCAGTAGTTTGGCAGCGGCGCGAGGTCCGATACCCGGTGTCAGATTCAGCTCAACCCAATCTCTAATCATGTGAGGAACTTCCTTATGAGTTTCGCTTTTTGCGACCGGTGCAGTAGCCCGACTGTCGAGGAGGGCATACCAGCTTTTGCGCTAGTGCGAGCCCTCCTTCGGGCTACTGCACCGGGCTAGTCGTAGTCAAACTCTCTAAATACAAAGATCAAAACTACATGCCCGAGTACCGACTGCATCTGAATTGGCGGAGGCGTGTAGGAATCGAACCTACCTGAGCCCGCTCTCACGGTCTCACTAACGGTTTTGAAGACCGCGCCATTCACCAGAACAGATTCGCCTCCACGGTGAAGAACTTGGCCTCAGCGCTCAATCTGGCGGTTGCTCGGAGGCTTGAAACCCTACGCGCCCTCAGGCTGGACTGTCAAGCGACCCAGATCTCAGATCTCAGATTTCAGATCTCAGAAGCTACTGATACACAAACTAGGGAATGCCCTGAGATCTGAGATCTGAGATTATTTGAGATCTGAGATCAATCCCGTAACGGATTGTGAATCATGAGGTCCAGTTCGACAGGTATGGCTCGTTTGAAAGGGAAAAGAAACTTTTTGTATTTCCCAAACACATAGACGCGTCCGGTTATACGCCACGTCTCCTTAGAATCAGTCCACTCGCCTAGGGCGGCCAACATCGCATTCGGAAGGTAAACATAGAATTTCAAAGACTCGTCGAGCACCAAATCGCCTTTGTTAGGCAAGTCAAACCCGCGATGATACTCGTCGATTTGAACCGGAGTCCCGTTGACCACCATTTCTTCAAACAAGAGGAAATCGACACGTCCCTTCTGGGTAACTGGAACGACAACAATTGGGATTTCAAGACTGATCCCCAAAGGCGTAACTCGTGCAAGTCTTGCTTCTCCCAGACGAATCAGCGCA
>DASYRR010000098.1:0-35985 GCA_036004125.1 Pyrinomonadaceae bacterium
CCTAGCCGGCGCAGATAGTTTTCACCACGATCAACAAACTGTTCAGGTGCGAAAGGGTGAATCGAGGCATTGAGCCGGTCGAACATGGCTTTGCCGCTACGTAATGAGACCTGTTGTTCAAGAATTATGTGGACAAGGGTGGGAAAGCCTGCCGGACGACGCCACAGCGGCGGATCGCCATGAGCGCTGTGAATCAACTTAAGGGTCTTGTCGCGAGCGGCGAGTGCTTGAGCTGCGAGCGCGAGCGTCTGCCTTGTTAATACTTGCGAGCGAGCGTGTGCCAATCAACTAAGCGCCAGCGTCAGGAAGTTTTCGAACAGCAAACGACCGTCACGCGAATCGTTCGGATGTTCCCATCGCGTACGACTCTTGTTCCAGTCTTCAAACGACTTTTCAAGATGAAACTGCACCGTGTAGATGAGCTGACCTTCGGTGCGCTTCACCATCATTTGATTACGACACAAGTAAGAAGTCGCTAACAACTCAAATCGTTTTGGGACGCGATCCAGCTGCAACCCGTGGTTTTGCCAAACGCGAAGAATGCGTGAACCGTTTGAGACTTCGCCGTTGCCGGTGGTATTGATGCCAGCAAAAATTGGATCCGAAGGATTGATGATCCGAATGAAACGATATTGATACTCATGCGGTCGATCCTCTCGTTGTTCGTGCTGTTCGAGTTTGTCTAGAGTTACAACGCGGGCACCAAAACTGAGCCCAACAAGTTGATGACCGCCGCAGATTGCCAGAACCGGTGTTTTAGTTTCACGAATAAACGCGCCAAAGCTATCGAGAATAGACTGTTGGTAATAATCAAAATCGCGAAGCGTGCCACTTAGCACAATTGCCTGAGGCTTGAACTTCTCAGCCGCCTCAGCCACTTCTGATAAATGCACGACCTCCGTCGTCGGCTCTTTCACAAGCCTCGAAATGTTATTCAAGATGTTGTCGATAGCCAGGCCGGCAATCAGTCGCTCTCGTTTTAACTGAGCAGTGAGCGAAGATCCCCACTCGAGAATTGCGACCGGGGATAAATCATCTTCATCGCGCAGGAGGTTGTCGACTACGAGTATGCGAGCCTTGTCAATTCGCTTCTCTATCGCTTCATATCGACAATATGTCTGCTGATTGAAGGGAAAGGGCAGGGTACCACTAACTTCACTCGGACTTTGGTCGGTTAATGGGATGTTGCTTAGTTCTTGAGTCATGTATTCGGGGGATGTCGCTAATCAGTTATAGGGTCAATTCATTCGCTGTTTTGTGTTTTGCCGAAATTCCGGAACGCGCGTTCCCGAGCCGGCCACAGCAATTTCCGCGCGAATAGTAGCAAACAACAGGCCACGAAGCCGAGTTCCCACTCTTGCGCTACTCTGCTTAGCCTCTTCGTCGATCAGCAAAAGCATTCTAAACCACGATGACTCCAATTCGTCCGCCAGCCGCGAGATTTTAGTTATGTCATAGGGAACTGCGACATCATTACAGCCGGCGCGAGCGAATACTGACAAATATCTGGCAGTGGCAAGATCCGGACACAACAAGCGCCGCCTGCCAATCTTCAGCTCCACACCAAGTAAGGTGTGCTGAATTGTGACATTCGCGGGCGGCGTTAGGTGTTCAAAGTGGTAAGAACGCGTTCGCAACTTCAAAACGCGGTCACGGTAAATTCGCGGCAACCACGTTTCACCTAACTCTTGTTGTATGCGTTTCGCGAGGTTTTCTGCGGACACCTTGAACCTAATTGGGTGGCGACGTCACTTGTTTGGTGTACTGGGGAGTGTAGTAAATAATTGGGTCTCGATTCTGGTTTGCAGGGCATTAAGCACGCGCCCCGGAAACATACCAAGATAAAGAACGCCAACCACTGTCAGAATGAGAACGAAGACCAGACTGGCAGGAATCCTTGGAGCAGTCCAGGCAGTCGTTCTTTCTTTGAAGAACATCACAATAATCAAACGCAAATAGTAATACGCCGACACCGCTGTGTTGAGAACGCCAACCACGACGAGCGCGTAATAGCCTTGATTAACGGCCGCACTAAATACCGTGATCTTGCCCATGAAGCCTGCCGTCAGAGGCATGCCAAGCAAACTCAACATAAACAACGAGAGCGAAAAAGCAAGAACGGGCGATTCGAACCCAATGCCGTTGTAGTCTTCGATTGACGTGCGGCGATCACCGTTGCGCGCGATCAACTGGACAACGGTAAAGGCTCCAATATTCATAACGGCATAGGTAAGCAAATAGAACATCACAGCAGTGATTGCGGTATTACGCTTCACTGGATCTTCAGCGGCGCCGGCAGCGACCATTCCCACCAGCGCGTAACCCGCATGCGCAATGGAAGAGTAAGCGAGCATTCGCTTTACGTTGTTCTGGGTAATCGCAACCACATTACCGATCGTCATTGTTAATATCGCGAGGATCGACAGTATCAACACCCAGGCATCGTGAATGTTTTTGCCGACAGTTGAGGCGGCCACTACCAACGGAAAGCCAAAGACAAAGACTCTAATGAACGAGGCAAACCCGGCGGCCTTGGGTCCTGCTGCCATAAACGCAGTGACAGGAGTCGGCGCGCCTTCATAAACGTCCGGCGTCCACACGTGGAACGGAGCAGTCGCGATCTTGAAGCCAAACCCGACCAGCATCATTGCCGCCCCGGCGAAGAGTAAACCAGGATATCTTGCTTCGTTTATGCGGGAGGCGATGACTGCGATATTAGTAGTTCCGCCACCGGCGACGGTTGACGTTGCGCCATAGGTCAAGGCAATTCCGTACAACAGAAATGCGGATGAGAACGAGCCGAGGATGAAATACTTCAATGACGACTCGTTAGAGCGCACATCGCTTCGCCGGAAGCCCGCAAGAACGTAAGTGGCAATTGAAAGGATCTCGAGGCCGAGGAATATGATGACCAGGTCCCCACCCGAAGCCATCAGCATCATTCCAAACGTGGCAAACAAGAGCAGCGAATGAAACTCCCCTGCCGGCAGCTGCTCGTTTTGTACCCACACTGTTGAAACGAGCAGCGTGAGGAATGAGACGAGCAGAAAAACTAGTGTGAAGCCAAGCCGCAACTCGTCCAGGACAATCATTCGATTAAATGCATCGCCCACAAACTGACCGGAAGACCAGAGCCATATCGTAGACACTGCGCCCGCCACAATGCCGACGAGTGAGATTCCGCCGGTTATCCACCTTTGTGATTGATTTATAAACGCATCGACAAGCATCACAACTACGGCTGCGGCGCAGACGATTATCTCGGGAGCGATCAAAGCCCAGTTGATAGTAGGCATCGTTTGTGCAAGAAAAAGATTCATTCGGCTTTAGTTGTCGTACTTGTCTCTTTGCTCAGCGTGGTTGTATACGAACCGCCCGCTGGTTTGATCAAACGAGTTCGCACCGCCTCTACGCTCGCTTTGGAGCGATCAAGGAAGACACGCGGATACACGCCCATAAAGAGCATCAGGAACAACAACGGTATTAACAAACCAACTTCACGGGCATTTAGATCCTTGAGTCGTGTGTTTTCGCTATTGGTAACTTTGCCGAACACCACTCGTTGCAACATCCAGAGCATGTAAACCGCAGCCCAGATCACGCCCGTCCCCGCCAGCATCGTTGCGACATAAGGGCGCGGGACAACACTTGAAGTCCACATGCCAATCATGATGAAAAACTCGCCCACGAATCCGTTGAGGAAGGGCAAGCCAACAGACGAGAGTGAAGCAATTACGAAGAACGTAGAGAACCATGGCATCGGTGTTGCCAAACCACCAAACTCGCTAATCAAGCGGGTGTGTCTTCGATCATAGATAAAGCCCACAAACAGGAACAGCGCACCTGTTGACACACCGTGATTCAGCATCTGATAAAGCGCACCTTGCATTCCAAGCTCGGTAAACGAAAATAATCCGAGCACTACGAAGCCCATGTGGCTGACCGATGAATAAGCCACGAGGCGCTTCACGTCGGGCTGCACCATTGCGACAAGAGCGCCGTAGATGATGCCGATAATTGCCAGGATCACTATGTAGCGTGCGAATGCGTGCGCCATGTCCGGGAAGAGGCCGAGATTGAAACGGATCAGTCCATAAGTACCCATCTTAAGCAGTACGCCGGCAAGAATTACTGATCCGGCCGTGGGTGCTTCAGTGTGTGCGTCGGGCAGCCAGGTGTGGAACGGGAATAGCGGCACCTTGATGCAGAATGCGAGAGCAAAAGCGGCGAACAAAAAGAACTGTGGACGCGGCGCGAGAGGCTGCGCGGCCATGGCCAGCATTAGTGTCGTGTAGTCGAAAGTTTGGTAGGTAAAGTAGAGATATATAATCGCCACCAACATCAAAAGACTTCCGACGGCGGTGTAAATAAAGAATTTGATTGCGGCGTAAATACGACGGTCGCCTCCCCAGATTCCTATCAGGAAAAACATTGGAATCAGAGACGCTTCAAAGAACAGATAGAACAGCAGGAGATCGAGTGAGACAAATACACCAATCATCGCCGAGGCAAGGATCAGCATGAAAACGTAATACGCGAGCTGTCGTTTCTTGATGGCTTCCCAACTGGAAAGGATTGCGATTGGCATTAGCAAAGTGGTTAGTAGCACCAGCCATAAGCTGATCCCATCAACGGCCACGTGGTAGCGGGCTCCTATCGAGCCAATCCAGTTTGCGTTGTCTTCAAACCTGAAGTTGGCCGTATCACCGCCCAAACCAGTCAGCAGTACCAGCGAGAGAGCGAAAGTCGAAATCGTTGTGAGCAGCGCGATCCATCTGTAATGATGCTCACGGCTGCTCGGTACCAAACTGTAAAGCACTGACGCCAGGGCGCCGATCACGGGTAGCAGAATGAGAATGGTCAGAAGGTGCGGCATAACTTAATGTGGTAGCGCCTGAAAGCTGAAATACGCAAAGAACGCGATAAGCACCAGAGCTCCAAAAAGAATGATGGCTGCATAACCACGAACGAGACCTGCTTGCAGATAACGTCCGAGTCTTCCGGCCTCAGTTACGGCCTCCCCGATGGAATGCAAGAGTCCATCGATGACGCCGACGTCAAAAATCTTCCATAGTCCTTCCCGAGAACCAGCTTCGATTGGGTGAATAAGTGCGGCGTCGTAGATTTCGTCGACGTAGTATTTGTTTTCCAGGATCCGCGGGAACTGTAGCAACGGTCTCTTCTGGAAAGTGAACCATCCGATTGCCAAGCCTGCGAGAGCAATGATTATTGAAGTTAACGCCAGCCAACGCTCGGCGCTAATTTCTTCAGCTGAGTGATTCTCGTGTTCTCCTGCTATTTCGAGTGGACCTAACTCATGAACTGGAGGTGCGGCAGCGGTTTCCCGAGGTGGCGTCGAGAGGAGCTGTGGACTCCCGGCTTTTGTTTCGCGACCAACGCCATTCGGCGCCTTTGCTACTACCGGTTCCAATGTGTGCTCAATTACGTTGAGATCTTTGTTACTGACGAACGAACTCAGCGCGTAGGAGACTCCGATGAATCCACCAACAGTTGAGAGCGCTGCCAGCACAATTAATGGGACTGTCATGATCCATGGAGACTCGTGCGGTTCAACGGTTCCATTATGACCGTGGTCCCCAGCGTGGTTGCCGTGCTTCTCCCTGAACCGTTCGCTGCCCCAGAAGGTCATTACCATCATCCGGGTCATATAGACGGCGGTCAGCAAAGCGGTCAGCGCTCCGATTCCCCAAAGAATTTTGCTAAACCCGCCTGGAATGCTGAACCCTGGCGCGCTCCAGGCCTTCCAAAGAATTTCATCCTTTGAGAAAAAGCCGGCGAAGATCGGAATCCCGCAGATCGCCAGCCACCCGGTGAACATCGTGGCAAAGGTGATCGGCATGTACTTCTTCAAACCACCCATTCGTCGCATGTCCTGTTCGTGATGCGTGCCATGAATCACGGAACCGGAACCGAGGAAGAGAAGGGCTTTGAAGAAGGCGTGGGTTATGACGTGAAAGATCGCCGCTATGAATGCTCCGACGCCGCAAGCGAGGAACATGTAACCGAGCTGAGAGATCGTCGAGTACGCGAGTACTTTCTTGATGTCGTTTTGAGCCAGGCCGATAGTGGCGGCAAAGAGAGCTGTGGCGGCGCCAATAATCGCGACGATGAACATCGCAGTCGGTGCGTCCACAAAAATCGGCGAACATCGGACGATCATGTAGATGCCGGCAGTCACCATAGTTGCGGCGTGGATTAGCGCCGACACGGGCGTTGGACCTGCCATCGCGTCAGGCAGCCACACGTACAAAGGTATCTGTGCACTCTTCCCCACCGCGCCGATGAAAAGCAGTAATGCGATGGAGGTTGCTCCCAAACCCGTGATTGCTCCCCAGGTGAATGAGTCGGCGGCGTGATTTGCAAAGTACTCGAAGGCTGTGTGAGCACCGCCTGCAGCCGGATTGGCAAAGAAGCTGACTGAACCGGTCACCGCGAACGTCAGCATGATTCCGAGTACAAAGCCCCAGTCGCCGATTCGGTTAGTAATAAATGCTTTCTTGGCTGCGTCGCCTGCTTCTTTCTTGTCGAAGTAGTAGCCGATTAGCAAATAGGAACAGAGACCGACGCCCTCCCAACCAACGAACATGAGGACAAAGTTGTCGCCCAAAACCAGCGTCAACATCGAAAACATGAACAGATTCATGAACGCGAAGAAACGATAAAAGCCCTCCTCGCCATGCATGTAACCGACGGCAAAAACGTGAATCAACAAGCCAACTAAGGTGACAAACAGAGCGTACATGCCACTCAGTCGATCCATACCGAGGGCAAAGTCGGCTCGAAAGTTTCCTACCTGGAGCCAGGTCCAAATGTGATCAAGAACTGGCTCCTCAGTGCGCAATGCTCCATGTGAATTGAAGGCAAGATAAAACGCCACGATGGTGGAAATTGCGATTGACCCGCAAGCAACCGCTCCGATAAACCGCTCGTCACGGACGCGACGCCCGATAAACCAATTGATCGCGGCGCCCGCAAGTGGGGCAAAGATGATCAGACTGAGAAGATTGCTTTCCATCCAGAATATGGGCTGTGAACAAATAGGACCTATGCGACCTATAGGACCTATTTCGCCAAACACCTACAACCGCAAGATACTCGCATCATCAACATCCAGCGATTCACGATTGCGAAAGATCGCGATGATGATGCCCAAACCTACTGCTGCTTCGGCCGCCGCAACGGTCATTACGATGAAAACAAACAGTTGACCTGTGACGTCTCCAAAGAAACTCGCGAACGCCACGAACGTCAGATTCACGGCATTAAGCATCAGCTCGATACACATGAACATCGCGATTACGTTGCGTTTGATGATGACGCCGACCACTCCAATCGTGAACAACAAGGCCGACAGGGCGAGATACCATGAAAGTTGTGGTCCCATATCTTTAGTCTCGTTTCGATTGATCGCGTTTTACGACGCCCAGAATCTGAGCGGCTTCGTCAGACGTGGCGGAGCTGATTGGAGTCTGATCGTCATGCGATGCGCTTGGATCGATATCACTGACCGCCAATAGTTGTGCACCGGGGATAACCCGAGCGCCTGGCGAAAGCATTCCCGTGCGCCGCGCAAGAGTCATAGCGCCTACGATAGCCATTAGCAGAAGGATGGAGGTGATCTCGAACGGCAACAGATACGTAGTAAACAAGGCGTCGCCGATAGACTTGGTCAACCCGATGTCAGACGGTTGTAGAGTCGGATTGGGATCGACGGACCACAGGATGAAAGCTACTTCGCCAATTAACGCAGCTGCCAAGACAACTGCTACTGGAACAAGAAATCCCAGACGAATGTTTCGCTTTTCTTCCTGCTCAACGTTCAACAACATGATCACAAACACGACGAGCACCATGATGGCGCCGGCGTAAACAATGATCTGTACGGCTGCGATAAAAGGAGCCGCAAGCATCAAGTAAAGACAAGCCAACGATACGAACACTCCGATCAGAGAGATCGCACAGTAAAGAGGGTTGCGCTGCGCTACGACGTTGACGGCACAACCGATAGCGAGGCCGCCGAATAGAATGAATAGAAGGACCAGCATGTCGTAGTTATCTGCAATATCTGCAATGACAGAAACACTCAGAAAAAATTCAAAAATATCATCGTTGCCGTAATGAAAATGCTCAGCAATGCAAGTGGCAACAAGAATCTCCAGCCAAAGTTCATCAGCTGATCAAATCTGAAGCGCGGTAACGTTCCGCGAATCCAGATATACATGAAAAGGAAGAAGATTACCTTTACAAGAAATGCCAGCACGCTTACCAACGCGAACAGGAAGCTGCCGCGTTCGAAAACCAAATCGGCGAAGGGGCAATTCCAACCTCCAAGAAATATCGTGGTCGCGAGCATCGACACGGTAAACATGTTGATGTACTCAGCGAGAAAGAAGAGGGCAAACTTCATCGCACTGTATTCGGTGTGAAATCCAGCGACGAGTTCTGTCTCTGCTTCCGGAAGATCGAAGGGCACTCGATTGGTCTCAGCGATCGCGGAGATGATGTAGACAACGAAGCTCAGCGGTGTGAAAAGAATTAGCCATCCCATTCCGTGCCAGCGCGATTGCATTTCTACGATCTTTGTTAAGTCGAGAGTTCCCGCCAGAAGAATTGGGCCGATCAAACTGAGACCAAGTGCTAATTCGTATGAGATCATCTGCGCAGACGATCGCAGGCCACCCATCAGGCTGTACTTATTGTTTGATGACCAACCCGCCAAAGCAATCCCGTAAACTCCCACCGATGTGATTCCAAGCACATACAAAAGACCCACATCGAAATGAGCAACAACTAAAGGAATTGTTTTGATAAATGGAAGGTTTACTTCAGGGCCGAACGGGTAAACGATCATTGTCATCATCGCGGCCATAGTGGTGATTACAGGCGCCAGGAAATAAACAAAGCGCGTCGATTTGTCCGGGACTATGTCCTCTTTAAGGATGAATTTGAGCAGATCCGCAAAAGGTTGAAGCGAGCCGCCATATCCGACTCTATTTGGACCGAGCCGACCCTGGATGAAGCCGAGGATCCTGCGTTCAGCCAACACTGTGTAAGCGACTATCAGCAGTACGACGGTGAACACCACCGTGATGGCTACGAACTTAAGGGTGATGTCGATGATGGACTCCATTGGAATCATTGCCGATTGCCAATTGCCGATTGAAATGTTGGATATGCTTTATTAGCTTGTCGTTGACGTTAATAAGCTTGGTCGCTGTCCTCAAAAAGCTTTGCCGAGAGTAGTCCTAAGATTCGAACTTTGTCGGGCTCAACCGGAACGACAAGCTAAAGCATATCGGACACTCCAATCTGCAATCTGAAATCTACAATCTTCAATCCCTTTAGTCTCCCGCCACTGCAGTTTCTTTCAAGCTGGCGTCAACGGTTATCTGATACAAGGGTGAAACCCTCGTTGTTGTTGGTCTTGGATTTCCAGAAGCCAATAAATGAAACTGTGGAACTTTGTCTGTCAGTGTCCCAATCTTAAACAACTCGTGACCGACCTTGCCGGGAACGTCCAACTTTTCTCCCGTATCAGGCAGTGCCTCCACGTGTTCGCGAAGCGAATTCAAAATGGCCCCGAGGTCCTCAGATTTCGACACGTGGTGCTTAACCTGGACGGGACTCGTCTCATCTTTCAGCAGCGGATAACGAATCCCTGAATACGCCGGAATCTTTTCGCCAATCTGTCGGAAGACTGAGCTGGCAGACATTTCAAAACCAAAATCCAGACCCAGTTCCGCGGCAAGTTGAGAAGTGATCATCCAATCAGCTTTTGCCTGATGCAGGGGTGAAATCGATGGGCGAACACGCTGGACTAATCCGTCGTTGTTTGTAAACGTTCCGTCAACCTCAGCATAGGATGCGGCAGGCAACACAACGTCGGCGCTTTCAGTGGTCGCGTTGTGAAAGAGTTCCTGCACAACGAGGAAATCGAGTTTGCTCAACGCACCTTCTCGTCCCTCTAGATGTAGCGGCAAAAAACCACCCGCGACATAGAGCGCGCGGATTTCAACGCCGGCGGAATCCAATATTTGAGCTGGATTGGTTGGGGTTTCCATCATGCCCATGTCGTGAGCGCCGATGCTGTTATTAAAGAGCGGCAGCGGATGCAGAAGGAATCTAGTTGCTTCTTTAGTCAGGACGGAACCGAATTGAGCAGCGACGGCCTGGGCTTCTGCACCGAGCTCACCTCCAAACATGAAAACCACATGGCCAGTTGTGTTTGCAATCAACTGGCGAACGGCATCGATCTCCCTCGAATCGATTCCAGCTTTTTGGGCAGCTAAGTTGTCGTTACTCGAATCAGCCAACGCGAGAACGATAGCTTCTTCGGTGCCTGCTCTTACATGAACGAATTGAGAAGCTTGTTCGGTTAACCGAATACGCACCGAATTCACGATCGCTAACCTGGCGCCACCGTTTCGAACCGCCTGACGAATCTGTTTTGCGGTCAGCGGTTGTAACTCCTCAGGTTCTCCGCCAATAAGCACGATCGTTTGTGCGTATCGAATGTCGCGATGGGTTGCGAGTGGCGCTCCGAGGTTACCGAAGAATGGCTTCAAGCTGAATGCATCGGTAGTGGTGTAGTTTTGGGTGCCGACCAATTCAGTTGCGAATTTATGTAAGACAAACAGCGCTTCGTTTGTCAGCCGTGGACTGCCAACCACAGCAACCGCATTTCTTCCGCGCTCATTGGCGATCGTGTCGAGCCGTTCAGCAACGTGACGAATCGCCTCGTCCCAGGTTGCCGGAATCAACTTGCCGCCCTTCTGGTAACGTATTAGCGGTGTACGAATCCGATCTTCGTGATTGACAAACGGATGAGCGAATCGACCTTTGACACATAGAAACTCACCATTGATTCCGTTTACATAACGGTCTCGCGCGACGACGCGCATCAGTTCACCACCGCGTGAACCGAGCGACATCTGACATCCGTCTGAGCAGAAATTGCATGTCGAGATCGTTTGCGCGAGTTCCCATGGACGCGTTTGGTGGCGATAGGTGCCATCGAGTAGCGTGCCGGTTGGACAGACTTCAATGCAATTGCCGCACTGTGAGCAATCAAGCCAGCCCATGTAGGTACCAATGACCGTGTGGGCGCCACGGCCACCGGCCTCGATTGCATCCTCTCCCATCCATTCGTCGCAGACTCGCGTGCAGCGCTTGCAGAGAATGCACCGCTGTGGATCGTTGGCCACCATCGGAGAAAGATATCGTTCCGCGTGATAGTTCTTCTCCTCAGTGAAGCGTTCTTCAAGACCACCCCAGTCGAAGGTCATCTCCTGAAGCTCGCACTCCCCGCCACGATCACAAACTGGACAATCGAGGGGATGATTGGCCAGCAAAAACTCAGTCATGGCCCGTTGGGCCTTTTCGATCTCTTCGCTCTGCGTCGTAACAACCATTCCGTCGGTACAGATAATCGTGCAGGAGGTTTGCAGCTTGGGCATCTTCTCAATGCGCACCAAACACATTCGACATGAAGCTTGCAGGGCCAAATCGGAGTAGTAGCAGAACGAAGGTATGTCGAATCCCTTGTCACGACACACGTCGATCAGGCGAGCTCCTTTCGGTACCTCGAACCCTCGACCGTTAATTGTAATGTTGATGAACTCAGTGGACATGTTTCGTTCGTGAATTGGATGTCCGATATGCTTTAGCTTGTCGTTCTTACCAAATGCGAATCTGAGATGGATCAGCGACAAGCTAAAGCATATCGGACATCACTTTTCCAGATGCTTTCTAAAGTCTTGCGGAAACCGTTTGATCGCCGACTGGATTGGCCACGCCGCCGCATCGCCAAGCGGGCAAAATGATTTCCCTTCAATGTTGTCGCAGAGGTCGAGCATCAATTGTGCATCTTCTGGTCGACCATCCCCGTCGGCAATTCGTTTGAATACTTTGACTAGCCAGTCGGTACCTTCGCGACAGGGTGTGCACCACCCGCACGACTCATGTTCGTAAAACTCAGTCAGGTTTTTGGTTGACTCAAAGATGTCGACCGTTTCATCCATCACAATGAAGCCACCCGAGCCGACGCTTGAGCCGGCAGCAACAAGACCTTCATAATCCATACGCACGTCTTTGCCGATGATGTCTTCGGCGCGCATGATGTAAACCGATGAGCCTCCGGGAATCACCGCCTTGAGCTTCTTCCCATCCAGGATCCCACCGCAGTCTTCCATGATGAACTTCTCCATATCGTCGTAGCCCATGGGAAGTTCAAAAACGCCTGGCTCCTTTACGTGACCTGACACGGACCAGACCTTCGTACCACCACTCTTTTCAGTTCCCAGTTTTTGATAAGTCTCGCCACCCATTTTGATGATGTCTGGGACAGCCGTCAGTGTTTCGACGTTATTGACGACCGTGGGTGAAGCATAGAGACCTGATACTGCAGGGAAAGGAGGTTTCATTCTCGGATGTCCGCGCAAGCCCTCGAGCGAACTTAGCAGCGCAGTCTCTTCACCGCATATGTAAGCCCCCGCGCCCGTGTGTGTGTAGACTTCGCACGAGAAATCAGTTCCAAGAATATTTGCGCCAACCAAACCTGCGGCACGCGCCTCTGCAATGGCGACGTCCATGATGTCGATGAGATAGCGGTATTCGCCGCGCGTATAGATGTAAGTTGTTTTGGAACCCAGAGCGTACGCTGCGATCAACATGCCTTCGATCAGCATGTGTGGGTCACGTTCCATCAAATATCGATCTTTGAATGTGCCTGGTTCTGACTCGTCTGCGTTACAGACTACGTACTTGGGTTTTGGTGAATCCTTCGGAACGAAACTCCACTTCATTCCGGTTGGAAAACCGGCACCACCACGACCTCTTAGTGCCGATTTCTTTACTTCGTTGATGACTTCATCCGGCGACATCCCATCCAGGACCTTCTTTATCGCCTCATAACCGCCGTTGGCGCGATAGACGTCGAGCCAACGCGAGTTCTCAATATGAACTCTGCGAAGCTGTAGTGGTTCGCATCCAATGGCTTTTATCTGCATGAACTCAAGGCAACGTATCCAATATTTGATCGACTTTCGCCGGAGTCAGATTTTCGTGGTAGTCGAAATTCACCTGAAACATTGGCGCGGTGCCACACGAACCGAGACATTCGACTTCCGACAAAGTAAAACGACCGTCGGGAGTTGTTTCCCCGACTTTGATTCCCAGTTTCTTTGAACAATGTGCCGTAATCATTCCGGCGCCTCTAATCTTGCACGAAAGGGTTTTGCATACCTGGATGTGATACTTGCCAATCGGTTCGGTGTAGATCATGGAATAGAACGTGGCGACTTCCCAGATATCCGTGATCCGTAAGGCCAGACGATTAGCCAGATAGAGCACGCCCGCCGGATCAAGATAGCCACGTTCACGTTGAACGATGAACATGAGCGGCAATATAGCTGACCGCGGAACTGGATACTTGGCCAAGTGACGATCGATCTCAGCTTCGACTTCTGAGGAAAAGACCGCCGGCGCCACATCGAGTTCGACGGGCTGAGACAGCGGTTGGATGTTTATTAGCTGTTGACTCATTGAAGAGTGGTCTCTGGATGTCCGATATGCTTTAGCTTGTCGTCGATGCTCTCAAAAAGCTTGGTTGGGCCGATCACGACAAGCTAAAGCATATCGGACATCAAAGACCAAAGACCTTCCTACCTATCTATCTCCCCCAGCACAATATCAAGCGATCCAATTATCGCGACGATGTCCGCAACCATCTCGCCCTGGGCCATGTCAGGCAAGGCGGACAAATTCACAAAGCTTGGGCCACGAAAGTGCACGCGACTCGGTTTAGGTCCACCGTCAGACTTCATGTACACGCCCAACTCACCCTTCGACGCTTCGATAGCCTGATAGACCTCGCCAGCGGGTACGTCGAATCCTTCCGCCACAATCAGGAAGTGATGAATCAACGCGTCCATGTGGCTCTTCATCGCTTGCCGATCGGGAAGTACAACCTTAGGTGCGTCAGCTTTAACTGGACCCGGCCGTAATCTCGAGAGTGCCTGGACGGCGATTTTGTGCGACTCCTTCAACTCACGCATTCGCACCATGTATCGGGCCCAGACGTCGCAGTCTGGTTCCGTGGGGATTTCGAAATCGTATTTTTCGTAGCCAGTGTATGGGTTGGCTCGCCGGATATCGAGAGCCACACCGCTGCCCCTCAAACACGGACCAGAAAGTCCCCAGTCGATGGCGTCTTCGGCGGATATGTAACCGACACCCTGAGTGCGCTTCTGAAAGATCTTGTTTCCCGTCAGCAGTGTGTGAAATTCATCAACGGCTTGAGGAAAACTCGCGAGGAACTGCTTACAACGATTATCGAACCCGGCCGGCAGGTCCATCATTAAACCGCCGATGCGAAAGTAGGACGGCGTTAGACGCCCTCCTGAAGCTGCTTCTATCAAGTTGAGGATCTTCTCGCGCTCTCGAAAGCAGTAGAAGAAAACCGTCATGGCACCAATGTCGAGAGCGTGTGTACCAAGCCAAACGAGATGTGAGGCAATGCGCTGCAACTCGCACATCAGTACACGTATCGTCTGCGCGCGTTCGGGGATTTCGAGGCCGAGCAGCTTTTCGCCAGCCATTACGTAAGCCAGGTTATTGCCAAGCGGATTCAGATAGTCCATCCGATCGGTAATAACTATGCCCTGCTGATACTTCTTGTATTCAAAGAGCTTCTCCATTCCGGTGTGGAGATAGCCAATATCAGGTACCGCTTTGACTACCATCTCACCGTCGAGCACCAATTCAAGCCGCAGCACACCGTGAGTCGACGGATGCTGAGGACCCATCGAGATGGTCATCTGCGTGTCGAGCGGTCGGTCGACAACCTCAAACTGTGGTGGAATGGTTGAAGCCATGTTTATTTCAGATTGCAGATTTCAGATTGTTATTAAGACCGTCGCCGAAGCTGGGTTCGGGCCGCAATCTTCAATCTTCAATCTACAATCACTTCAGGCTATACGGTTCATATCCACGCAACGGAAAATCCTTACGCAACGAATAGCCCTGCCAGTCTTCCGGAAGCAAAATGCGTCGGAGGTCGGGATGGCCATCGAATATCACGCCGAATAAATCGTACGTTTCCCGTTCATGCCAGTTTGCCGTACGCCACACACTCGTCACACTATCAACGTGCACGTTTTCTTCGTTAAGCAACACTTTCAATCGCCAGCGGTGATACTTAGTAGTGGAGAAGAGGTGATAGTTCACTTCAAAGCGCGGCTCCTCTTCAACGCCACGATCAGCGCCGCATAGGTCTGCGAGAAAGTCGAACCGCGTTTCGGTCCAGGTTTTCAAAAACGAACAAATGGCGAGGATGTGCTCTCGAGGAATAATCACTGTGGTTTCACCCAATGTTTCGACGATTTCGACTACCCATTCGGGGCGCTCACGCTGGAACGCCGTCACGATCGGTGACGGCGTCTGCTCTGTAGCTTCTGTTAAATCCGGAGAAACCGTTGTCTTGTCTGCCTCTGAGGCCATCCGTTGTTTACGCTCGATTCCTTAGGAAGAACGACGACGTTCGTGTCTTGAAGCGATCGTATAGGGGCGTGATTCGGGCAACGTGTTTTGTCGAGCAGTTGAGCCGTCGGTCACTGGCAGCGTGCCCGGCACCACTGCGTCGCGTGCCTCTGCCTCGAGAATGTCGTGTCGATCACGAACGCTCTCCTTCATGACTTTTTCCTGCAGCATCATGACGGCGTGAATCAACATCTCGGGGCGAGGAGGACAACCGGGGATATAAACATCTACCGGAACGATTTTGTCGACGCCCTGCACGATGGCGTAGTTATCGAAGACACCTCCGGACGTCGCACAAGCTCCCATCGAGATCACCCACTTTGGCTCGGGCATCTGATCGTAGATGCGGCGCAACACTGGAGCCATCTTCCGTGAAACACGTCCAGAAACGATCATTACGTCTGCCTGCCGCGGGCTGGCCCGAAACACTTCAGAACCGAACCGAGCTAGATCGTTCCGCGAAGAAGTGGCGTTCATCATCTCAATCGCGCAACAGGCGAGTCCAAATGTCGCAGGCCACAGCGACGACTTTCGAGCCCAATTAATCAAGGAGTCGAGCCGCGTAGTCAGGACTTCGGGTAAGGCTTCAGCAATTACATTTTCCAGTCCCATCAATTACCCCTAAGCTGCCGTCCTCTTTTGCTTAACTTGACGCGCCTCTAAATCGGCAAGAGCTCGGCCTTCTGCTTCGGCCTCACGGCGAGCTCGGTCACCCCAATCAAAGGCACCCTTCTTCACAACGTAGATGTACCCTGCAAGCAGCAAAAAGATGAAGATCATCATTTCGACATACACAAAGGTTCGCATGCTCGGTCCCTGGGCTCCCAAAGATTTTGCGACAACCGCCCAGGGCACCAGGAAGATTACTTCAATATCGAAGAGGATGAAGATCATCGCGATCAGATAGAACTTTACGGAGAATCGCGCGCGCGCAGATCCCACCGGGTCTTTGCCACACTCGTAGGGCATCAACTTTGTTCTGGTTCTTTTACGTTGACCAACGAATTGAGAAAGTAGGATATTGCCGACAGCAAAACCTGCGGCGACGATGAACATCAGGAGTATCGGCAGGTAATCAGAAAGGTGAAACGACATCTCGAACACAACCTTCACCTGCCAGAGAACGATCGCGATCGATAACGATCATTCGTGGCGAGCGCCACTCCAATACGAGATTGAGAATCATTGTACAAGCCGATGCTAGTCGATGTGATCAAGGGTGTCAAGCAACGTTCTGATGCAAGTTTCTTAAGAAAAAAAGCGGATTGACCGTGAAAAAATCCCTGTGCTACCGTCTGAAATGAGACTCAGCGGCGGCGAAAGATTTTGAGTTCAATCGAAACTGTAGACGGCCAATTAAGTGATTACTGGATTCAATACCGATATCGAGCATGATGGCGTTGTCTATCATGTACAGACGGAAGATAAAGGCCTTGACACGCCGATAATCCTCTCCCTGGTTTATGTCGGCGGGGCGATCCTTGCCAGCAAGAGAGCGCCTTATCAAGACTTAATTGCGGAGGGATTCAATGATGAGGTGCTCGCTGAGCGTTTGAAGCGACAACATCGTTTGATTTGCGCCGCGATCAATTCCGGACGTATCAACGACCTCAAAAAGATGGGTGCGCGGGTCGCTGAGGAAGAAGCTATTACGACACAAACGATTCAACCGCCGGAAGAACTGGAAATGAATCTGGCCCAAACTGTCGAGGCGCCACCAGTACCGCAAAGTGCAGCGCCCGTAGAGGACGACTTGGCTCAGGTTCAGAGAACTGTTCCCGCCGATGAGTTTGATTTAGAACTCGAGCCCATACCCTCGCAAATCTGGTCACCCGAGAAGGTAGAGCCACCGCCACCTCCGCCGGAACCCAAAGTTTTGGAGCCTCCGGTTGAGGAACGTCCTCAAGACCAAGCTTATGCGGACCAAGATACGCAAGGATATTCACAGTACGCAGGCACGGCTCCGCAAGATGGAATAACGATATTGCTGCTGGATGACGCGGAATTTAATTCTGGCGATTCTCGTACCTTACGAGTGTTTGTCGTGGATCGCGAGGGCAAAAAAGAGACGCCCGTGGGTGGAATTGCAGTTTCCATAAAAATCCTCGGAACGACTTTCCGCCCCCTGATCTATTCACTCAAGACTGATCGCGACGGAGTAGCCACTGTCACCACTCAGATTCCACAATTCACATCAGGCAGGGCTGCCGTGCTGGTACGCGTAGTGGCAAAAGATCAGGCTGCGGAACTGCGGCGAATAATTCATCCCGGTAGCTAGAGGATCGATACGTTTTGCGGGTCTACGTCAATGACGAAAGCAAGGAGTTTGTTGAGGGACTCTCGTTGACGGACCTCATAAGACAGCTCGATCTTCCGGCACAGAGAATTGCGGTTGAACTAAACAAAGAAGTGGTTCGGCGCTCAGCTTGGGATCAGACCGTTCTGAGAGATGACGACCGGATTGAGATAGTGCACTTCGTAGGTGGTGGCGATTCGCTTCAACAATAAAATCAGTGTAGAGTCGAGGCATTAAACATACTTTTCGAAGGTGATTTCAGCTTTATGTCGACAGCAATTGCAGCAAAAGATTCCCAGGACCTGCTTAGAATTGGTGAACGTTCCTTTACCTCGCGCCTAATCATCGGAACGGGCAAATACCGCAGCTTCGAAGAAATGCAGCAGGCTCATCGCGCTTCAGCTGCTGAAATGGTGACCGTCGCTGTTCGCAGAGTACCGCTGGATCGGAGTGCGGAGTCGTTTCTTGACTATCTTGATCCGGGCCTCCAGATACTTCCGAATACAGCTGGATGTTATTCGGCTGAGGATGCGGTGAGAACTGCACGACTCGCAAGGGAAGCGCTGCAGACCGACTTTCTTAAGCTCGAAGTGATTGGGGATCAGACGACCCTGTTTCCAGATAACGAGCAGACGTTGGAAGCGGCGCGGCTACTGGTGAAGGAAGGATTCGTGGTCCTTCCATA
This sequence comes from Pyrinomonadaceae bacterium, assembly GCA_036004125.1. GTDB lineage: Bacteria > Acidobacteriota > Blastocatellia > Pyrinomonadales > Pyrinomonadaceae > PSRF01. The sequence goes on from DASYRR010000098.1 coordinate 18,540, forward strand.
CTTCAACGATGACCTGATCATGGCTAAGAAGCTTTTGGATGCCGGGTGTGCGGCGATTATGCCACTCGCAGCCCCGATTGGTTCGGGGTTGGGAGTGCAGAATCCTGTAAATCTTCGCGTCATGAGAGAACAACTGCCCGACGCGACAATAATTGTCGACGCCGGAGTCGGCACTGCAAGCGATGCCGCGATTGCGATGGAGCTTGGTGCGGATGCTGTTTTGATGAACACAGCAATCGCAGAAGCAGAAGATTCTGCTTTGATGGCCGAAGCAATGAAGTTGGGAATTGAAGCCGGCCGCCTCGCCTACTTAGCCGGCCGAATGCCGAAACGTCTGTACGCCAGCGCCTCAAGCCCACTAGCTGGGGTGATCAAATAAAGATGTCCGATATGCTTTATTAGCTTGTCGTGTGATTAGCAATCGAGTTCCACTGAAGAACTCTGCGTCTTACCGATCGACAAACTGAAGTTATCGGACATTGATCTTACGTGAGTCCCAACACACTCGCAGTCTTCAAGTGCTCATCATCATGAGACGGAACTTCTCGTGGAACCTCGACATCTGCTCGGCTGCTGTGCACCTGTCGATCGCGTACTGCAACGCGTTGCTCAAACAAACGTGACTCAGGGAGCTTTGGAACTGGATTCACGATCGTATGATCGAATGATGCGAGCTCGGCATTGATGTTGAAAAGAACCATACAGAACTCACAGATGACTCTCCAGGCAAGATTGCCGACTACTAATGCTGCGGCCCCGATCGCCACGTAACGCCAACCTTGTTCGCGAGCAATATTTGCATCGTTCAAGCGCAAGCCGGCCCACACAATTAGAGTAATGCCGGCGGCACTGAGAATCAGGAAACCAAGAAAGTGCACAATCTTCACGACTGTAGGCGTAATCAATCTATCGAACGAAAAGTAACCAGCCATAATGGATGCTCCTTCACAGGACCGTCGCCCGCCAGCTATGCCTCACGGACCAACAATCTCCGCGTGTTTTTTTGTTGTTGTGAGGATTAGACCAGAAGCTGGATGGTGTTTCCTGATGCTTTGAGAATATTTTGATTGCGATTCGCGAGTGGATGATTTCAGTTCGGGCCATGCCGGCGACGGCCTTCTTCGCCCGGCGGTGATCGGCAATCACGAACCGAATCATGCCATCCGTAATGGTTTCAGGGAGTCCTTCTCGGAGTGCTATCTGGATCGATAACACTAGCCAGCGTCCCCGGAAGGGTTAGTTCTACCTTGTCCTTTTCCAACATCACACGGTTGCCGAAATCAGTAATTGAAACCGTCGGGTATTGACCTGCGCTCACGCTTAAACAACGAGCGGCAACCAGAGCCTCAATAAAGAGGATGATGTCGTAGTTCAGCATGTCTTTGAGGAGTCCATAGGTTGAGAGATCGTTCAGGCGAGCCTTTAGCACATTCTTAGAAGCTGAGCCTCGCAACGTTGCTGCGAGAACCTGTTTCCCAAAACGACCTTTCATACGCTTAGCGCAGGCAAGAATTTTCCGAACGCGGAGTAATTCATCGTCGGTAAGTTCGCGCGGAACAATCTCAGCTGTTACACCTTGTGATGTAGTTTTGGAAGAAGTCTCGGATTGAGTTGAAGAGCCGAGGCCGCAGTTGCCACAAGTGCCGCACTCACGTGCATGATGACGATCGCCGAAGTAATCGAGTATGTAAGCTCGAAAACATCGTTCCGCGTAACAAAACTCAATCATCTCCCGCAGCTTCCGACGTTCAAGATCTGCGCGACGCTTCACCTCAGCATGGTTAACTCGTAACTGGGTTACGGGAGGATCATCAAGCATGAGGATGGGACGATTTCGATTCGATCGTGGCTCAGCGCGACTCGGACCCATGGTGGTGCGTTCGATGTGGCCAGCTCGTTCGAGAAGATAAAGGGCTGAATTGATGGCCATGTCATTCCGTTCACTAATCCGCTTTCCTATTTCAGCTGCTGACAATTCGATTCGTTTGAGGCCAGTGGAAACGAGAGCGTCATAGACCTCCTTAACTAAACTGGCGTTAGGGTACGACCCTTCAATAAAGAAATCATGCGTGTTCTTATCGACGTAGTTGAAAAGCAAGAGACACGACGATGACAGGCCATCGCGTCCGGCGCGGCCAATCTCCTGATAGTAAGCTTCGATTGAGCCCGGCATCTGGTAGTGCACCACAAAGCGAATGTCAGGCTTATCGATGCCCATCCCGAATGCATTTGTGGCAACTATGATTTGCTTGCGGCCGGTCATGAAGTTTTCCTGAGCTTGGATTCGCTGGCTATCGGTCATCCCGGCATGGTAGGTCGCGACACTCAGGTCAAGATTTGCCAGACTCGCCCCTACTTGTTCCACTGCTTTGCGGGTTGATGTGTAGATAATTCCCGAGCCATCGCGAGATTTAGCGAGGCGCCGGATCCGAGAAATCTTTTCACGCTCACGCTGCGTGTGAACAACTTCGATTGACAGGTTGGGTCGATCAAAGCCACTCACAAAGGTCTGAGGTGTTTTGAGGCCAAGCTGTTGAATGATGTCGGAACGAACGTAAGGTGTAGCAGTGGCCGTCAGAGCAAGAGTTGGCGTTTTACCTAGACTCTCAATGATGTTCTTCAAGCGAAGGTAGTCTGGGCGAAAGTCATGACCCCAGGTGGAGACGCAATGTGCTTCGTCAACTGCAAACAACGAGATATTGATGGATCGTAGGGCGGCGTTGAACCGTGGACTGCGAAACCGTTCGGGAGCCACATAGACCAACTTGTATTCACCGCGTCGCAGCGACTCGATGCGCGATCGCTGCTCCATTTCTGGTATCGCGCTGTTGATAAAAGTTGCGGGCAGACCACGAGCCTGGAGGGCGTCGACTTGATCCTTCATTAACGCGATGAGCGGGGAAACGACGAGCGTTGCTCCAGCCATCATCATTGCTGGAAGTTGATAACAGAGAGACTTGCCGCTACCGGTGGGCATCACCACCATTGCGTCCTTGCCTGAAAGGATGGTGGCGATAACTTCACGCTGCCCCTCGCGGAAGTCCTGGAAGCCAAAGTGCTTCTGCAAGGAGACAATTGCGTCGCCGGGCGTTTGCATAAAGGAAATGTACTACGAACACCGCAGAAGCGGGAGCAGGCTTGACCTGCTCCGAAATCTGTTTTGTCTGGGAAAGCTTAGTGCACCAAGTTTTCAAAATCTCTTTCTGACAAACTTTTGAGCGGCCAAGAAGAACAAACCTATACTCCGCACTCCGCCAGGAGTGCAATGTTTATAGCCCGTCAAGAATAGACGCTCCCGCACTCCGTCAGGAGCGCAATGTCTATGAATCACGAGAGCGAGTGCCTTGGTTATGCGGCGGCTAAACATGACACTCCTAACGGAGTGCGGCGCTTTGTTCATTCGTGGTCTATAAACATGGCACTCCTACGGAGTGGTTTCGCAGATAAAACAAACGCACAACTTACAATGGTGCACCCCAACAAGTTGTCAGAATTAGAACCTGGAACAAAATCGACGCTGAAAAACCGGATGGCCCGAAATCCGCTGACGCTACCGCACAGAGGTGAAAGGAGCTTGATATGTTTCGCGGATTGGGAGGCGTGGTGGCGAAGTCGCCTAGGTTACTCGCAGAGTCAGTACAGCCGCCGTTTGCGCGTACGATTGCTGTCGAGTTACTTGGAGCCGGAGCAGGCGAGCCTTCAAAACATGTTGCGGTACCGCCATACCCAACCATGTCAACGATATGCACATCAATCGGACAGGCACCTGACAAAACAGCATTTGCATTTAGCAAAGCAACCTTGCCCGCACCAGCGGCAAGGTTGATTGTTCCGGTTGCGTCAGGTGTTGGGAGTGTGACGCCATTTGTGCCACCGGATGCTTCCTGGATCAAGTAATACTGACCTGGCGCTAACAATACACTGCCTACATTTGTTACCGACCAGGTTGTTGCCGTTGCACTCGCGTATTGCACAGACCACCCCGCTAAGTTCACGGTTGTCGTTCCGGCGTTGAAGAGCTCGATGAAATCGTTGCGAAACGGTGCGCCTGAATTTCCGCCGCCGCCAAATATTTGACTAATCACAACACGCTCACTGGGACTCGGAGTCGGCGAAGGAGAAGGCGAAGGATTGGGAGTAGGTGTTGGCGAAGGTGTCGGCGACGGAGAAACAGTTGGCGACGGGGACGGTGACGGCGACGAAACGGGCGTCGGTGTCGTGGAAGGTGTTGGTGAAGGAGATACCGTCGGCGTAGGCACAGGCGTTGGACCTGGAGTTGAACCGCTGTGTGTGTTCTGCGGATCACTGGGATTTAGCAGTCCGAAGTCATTGAAGTTATCTTGAGTGTCCTTTGTGCTTCCCAGCGGACCGCCGGGTTTACGCTCGTAACTTTGATTGGCATCACTTGGCAAAGGCGAAAGATGCATCCCCTCCCTGAACGCTGAACCGGGACCAAGTCCAACCTGATCGATAATCGTGTCGTCCGGCAATGACAGCGCGAGACCACCATCGTTAGCCACACCGCTCGTAAAGGATTGATCGCCTGAGACAGGGCCGCTGTAAGCGGATGAGTTTGTTGCGAGGAAGTGACCTCGACCAGGAATCAGTGTATCTGCATTGATGGTTAATCTTGTTGTGATAGTTCCGCTGCTACTTGATCCACGAATCTTCATTCCGCTCGCGTTCACAGGCTGATCACTGTTGTTGTAGATCTCCACAAACTCATCGCTTGCGCCATTCGGTCCGCGTGTTCGGAATTCACTAATCACCAAAGGAGGAAGGTTTGGTGCGGGAGTTGGTGTGACAGTCGGCGTTGGAGATGGCGTTACTGTTGGTGATGGAGTGGGACCAGGACTAGGCGATGGACTCGAAGCTGGACTTGGCGAAGGAGTCGGACTTGGGGTCGGCGATGGAGAGGGAAGTGGCGTTGGTGTGGGTGTTGGCGTGGGAGAGGGTGTCGGCGCCACCACGGTGATCACCGCCGGCGAAGACTGAACTCCGCGTCCATTCGCCGTGACTTCAGCATGGCCTGCGTTGATCGCTTTCACAAGGCCACGAGAGTCGATTGTTACAACTGATTGATTGCTCGATGTCCAGCCAAAGATAACATCCGAGAGCTCATGGTTTCCTTCGTCGAATGCTTTCGCAGAAAACTGTACCTCAACTCCGCGAAGGACTTCGGCAGCTGACGGCGAAATCGTTACTAGTGAGACCGAAGGGGCAGGAAGAAAACTTGAGCCGTTGACCCTGGTTCCAGGACTGAATGCTCGAGCCTGACTGCCAGCGGCTGACTGATGTAGAACCAACCCTCCAGTAACATCGGGCGCACGTGTGATCGACTGGTTGGCATCGCCAGGTGCTCCGCTGCTGGGGCCATAAGTCACAGACGTTACGACAGACCCTCCAGCATCACGTAGAGTCACGACTCCACCCGAGTTGTTCAGCGACAAGCCGCCGGTTGTTGCACGGAAGATCAATGCCCCGCCGAAGTCAGGCTGTGTGTTGTCGAGCACGCTACCGCCAAACACAACCAACGCGGTTCCGGCTTGCAAGACTGTTCCAGGTGCGAATCGATGTCGCAAGGTGTCATTACTGGCACTGAGCGCTCGAGTTTGAAGCTGATAACCGCTGAGATCCAGATCTCGACTCGTTGCGTTAACCAACTCGATAAACTCATCGGCGGAAGAATCGCGCGTCCCATCATGATTTGCATCGCCGGCTAAACCGTCGGGAGGATCGCTCAGAATCTCATTTATCATGATGTCTCGGAGTGCGCTGCCGCTGATCTCAGTTGTCACGACATTGCTATCAATATCGTTGGCCTTCACTAAAATTGATACCGTGCCCGATCCACGAAGCTGCGCTGGAACACGCACAAGCACCTCATCGAGTCCCGGTAATGATGTTGGAACGACCGCCTCAACCGGAACTAACACGCCTCCGATGGTTACTGAAAGTTGCGTAGCATTTCTGACACCAGTTGCAAACAGTGCCAGGCGCAAATCGCCCTCTGAGGGATCAAATGGAGCTGCCGTTAGTGTGTTGGCATTGATCATTATTGCTTGATTCCCAACGCTAAAAATGCCGGGCGCGGATCGCGAAATAATCCCTTCCGCTTTGGCAGGGAATCCTTCGGAGTTAGTGACAATGAATTGTGCAGGACCATCGGCCACGTTGGCCGGCACCACGAAAATGACTTCGTCGGGCGACGCGAAGATCAAACGTGCCTGTTCACCGTTAAGCTGAACCGTTGTGCCTCGAATGGAAGGTGGCAGAGCCCCATCGATCAACTTAGCTTGTTCCGTCCCCAGGCAGAGATGAGTGCCAGTGATTATGGCAATGCTTTGCGGTGCTACCCGAGGGTGTTCACCGTCTCTGGTAGCCGCATTAGCCACCTTGGCCAGTCCAAATAGTGGACGTGGAGACAGTGCGGCCAGATAGATCTCGGAATTATTTGCGAATTCTAGGTCAGTAACCGTCGTCGAAAGCACGCGCGGAAAGCTGAATGCGACTAGGCTCCCATCATAGTTAAGGGATGAGACAACTTCAGCAGTTGCGCTGGAAAGAGCGTTTGTTACTTGTTCAATTGCTCCCGTTGGAAGATCTATTAAGTACAGTTCGACGCTACCATCGCTCGCTCCAGTTACCCTGCGCCGAGTCGCAAACGTCACTCGCTTACCATCACCACTGATCGTTGGGTTCAGGTTCACGTCCGAGCTGCGAGATCCCAGATCAGATAACTGTCGGGTTGTATTTTCACGAAGATCGAAAAGAAAAACTTGCGTTTGATTTAGTCCCGTGCTGGCCGAATAGACGACGCGCTTGCCGTCGCTGCTGACGGCCCGATCACTTGAAAGGAACAACGCCTCGAGTTTGCCAGCTTCCAGATGAGTAGTACGAGTTGCGATGTCGTACATCAGCAAATCTGCGACACCGTCAGACTGATTGGGTTGGCTTTGAATGAAAAATATGCGAGATCCATCGGCGCTGATCTTTGGTGAACTTGAATGGACGCCTCCAGCACCAGCTGTAACTTTGATGATTGTGTTTAAGCTGGTATCGACCAGGATTATGTCAAGCACCCCTTCTGAGTGGCGATTTGACGAGCAGGCTATCCAGCGACCATCGCCGGAGATTGATGGTTCAAAGTTTCCGTCGGTCAGCCTGGAGGCTTCACTGGCTGGGGCAGTGTGAGTTAGCTGTCGCAGCTCCGTGCTATCGAAAAAATAGATTTCTGAGTTTCGATCTGCGTTTTGTCCCACCAAATCTTCAGTTGAGGCAAATGTGATTCTTTGACCGTCATTCGACATGCTTACCGAGGCGGCTCGGGACCTGGCAATTTCATTAAAAGCAGAATCAACACCCGACACCTCAGAACGGATAACACGAAATGAATTGCCACCACCGGTGTTAACAAGATCAGCACTCGACTCAAACACAATGACGCGACCGTCGTCACTCAGACCGGGATTTAGATTCAGGGCTTGTTCCGCGGTGGTCGTGATTCGACGCAAGGATCCGGATGTTTGAACAACTGACGAATTGAGCGGAAGAATGACGAGCGCGAAGAGGGTGAGTATCAGAATAAAGCGAAGCATGGTGAGATTTGCTCCTGTCTATTGATGTCAAGGATTTAAGGCACACTGATACGGCCGCGAATACTCGACGTTTGTTTCGTGTCGATCTATCTATTGCCAACCAAGAAGGATGAGGACCGTTGGCCCGTTTGTTCGGTTATTGAGACGAGGGGTTGAGGTCCTCGTTACCTTCCGTTGCTGAGCAGGCGCATTGTACTCCTCGTTGATTAAAACTCAAGAGGAAAGTGATTGGCGATCTGAACAAGGTTCTAGCGAAGCGGTTTCGTCTCGAAGCCCAGGGTTGCTTCTTGTATGGACACCAGCAGGCGAGGACGCCTGCGCTCCCAGCATTACGATTCGTGTGCACTCAGGACTACTACTAAAGGGAAACATCGACTACATTCTTAGGCTCGCCGTCAATAATAAGCCGTGCCCTTTAGTAGCTCTCAGTAGGACCACGCCTCTTAGTGCTGGGAGCGCAGGCGTCCTCGCCTGCCGACGCGCAATTCATGCGCGTGAGTGTAATCAGCCGACGCAGCCTCTTCGCGGTAATGAACTCATTCGCTAATCGTTTAGGTCATTGAGTAATCATTACCAGGGCGCTATCTTGGATAAATCAAAATAGGAGCGCACAAATGAAAATACTCGTCAGTGGTGCTCACGGACTCGTTGGTAAAGCGCTGAGCACAGCGTTGACCAACGAAGGCCACGAGATTGTCAGTCTGGTTCGTCGTGACAGGGTCGTGGGCAAGCCCGAAGTTGAATGGCATCCGAATCAGGGCCTGATTGATGCGGAGCGCATCGAAGGTTTCGACGCTGTAGTCCACCTGGCTGGCGAGAGCATTGCGTCTGGTCGTTGGAACAAACGCAAGAAGACTGCAATCCGCGAGAGCCGGGTGAAGGGAACTGCACTGCTCAGCCAGTCTATTGCCCGTTTATCGAGACCACCAACCGCCTTTATCTGCGCCTCGGCTATCGGGTACTACGGCAATCGTGGCGACGAATTGCTTACCGAAAACAGCGCACCGGGTAACGAGTTTCTTTCGGAAGTTTGTGTGGCTTGGGAGAAAGCGAGTGGCGCGGCCGCAGAGGTTGGTATCAGAACTGTTAACACACGTTTCGGAATTATCCTCGACAAGAATGGCGGTGCGCTGGAAAAAATGGTCACACCTTTTCGCATGGGCATCGGCGGAAAAGTAGGCGATGGCAAACAATGGATGAGTTGGATTGCTCTTGGGGATGTTGTCGGCGGACTCAGATTTGTGATTGAGAATTCGTCGTTGAAAGGACCTGTGAACTTCGTGGCACCGAATCCGGTGACGAATGCAGAGTTTACGAAAACACTTGGAGACGTTCTGTCGCGCCCCACCATCTTTCCAGTCCCGGCATTTGCCGCGCGTTTGGCTTTTGGTGAAATGGCCGACGCCTTGTTATTGGCAAGTCAGAAAGTAGCGCCAACGCGTTTGCTGGAAAATGGGTTTGGCTTTCAGTACGAGGAACTCAAGCCTGCATTGAAGCACATCCTGAAGTAATGTCCGATATGCTTTAGTGTCCACCAAGGGAACTCGCTTGGAATCGATCGACAAGCTAAAGCATATCGGACATTACCTCCCGGCAAATTCTTGCAACGCGCCAAACACTTCCAGCGCATACTTCACATTGCCAAATGGCGCCGAGACCTGTACTCCCTGAATCACATCGCGAACCTCGAGTAACGACTCACGAGCAATCTTCAATCCTTCTTCACGTCCAGCCTCTTTACTGATGTTTGAGGCTTCGCGCATCCGTTCCATGATCGACGGGGTGACTCGAACTCCTGGAACCTCATTGTGCAGAAACTCAGCGTTGCGGTAGGACACCAGCGGCCAGATACCTGCGACTACGGGAATGCGTACGTGCTCAATGCGTTTTAGGAAGTCTCGCAGCTGCTCTGTATCAAACACAGGTTGCGTGATTGCATATTGTGCTCCAGCTTCGACCTTCCACTCAAACCGCTTGATCTCTTCGTCGAGATTGATTGCCCCTGGGTTCACACCGACTCCTATACAAAACGCTGTGGGTTCGCCAATCGGATTGTTGCCGAGGTCCAGACCATGGTTGAGCTTGTTCACCATGTTCGTTAGTCCAATGGAATCGATATCAAACACGGCTGTTGCATCCGGGTAAGGACCCATCTTAGGCGGATCGCCCGTGATGACGAGGATGTTTCGCAAACCGAGTGCAGCAGCACCGAGCAGATCCGACATCATGCCTAGCAAATTCCGGTCGCGACAGCAGTAGTGCAGAACCGACTCAATCCCGATCTGTTGTTCCACCAACACTGCCGTTGCGAGCGCACTCATGCGAGACTGAGCTCTGGCACCGTCCGGGATGTTTACACCGTCCACGCCAGCATCTTTCAACAGGCGAATCGAATCGAGCGTCTTCTTGGAATCGACGCCCTTTGGTGGCAGAACCTCGACTGACGTTACAAACTCGCCTAGTGCGATCTTGCGGCCCCACGCTGATCTCTTTTCAGGCGGGACGACTGTTATGTCTGCTGGCGTGATCGATTCAACATGCGGATGCGCACCCGGCGCAAAAGCAATCCGTTGAGCTCGAGGCGATGCCGCACGTACAGCATCCGAAATCAATTTGATATGAGCAGGCGTGGTACCACAGCAACCGCCGATAAATTTCGCGCCGGCTTGAATGAACCGCTTTGCAAACTTCGACATGTACTCAGGAGAACACATGTAGAACTGTCGACCTTGAACATCGCGAGGAAGTCCTGCGTTTGGCTGAGCGGACAGCTTCTTCTTGGTCACTTCCCGCATCTTTTCGAGGGCGTTCAGAATGATCGCGGGGCCCACGCCGCAGTTGAGGCCGACGATGTCGGCTCCCCATTGATCCAAGCGTTCGGTGAAAATTTCGGGTGTGGTACCGAAGACAGTGTTGCCGTCGGTCATGATGGTCATCTGGGCGATAATTGGCAGGTCACATAGTTCTCTAATTGCCCGAATGGCTTGACGAATTTCGGAGACATCTGAAAACGTCTCGAGACAGAACAAGTCGACGCCACCCTCAAGCAACGCAATGGCCTGCGCTTTGAACAGGTCTTTTGCCTCATCGAAGGAAGTTGGGCCATAAGGTTCGATTCTTACACCCAGGGGGCCAATCGCGCCGGCAACATACGCGCGTTCGGCTGCAGCTTCACGAGCTAGCTTGGCTGCGAGCGCGTTAATCTCATGTAAGTTGCCTTCGAGCCCGTATTGCTGCAGCTTGTGAGCGGTCGCGCCATAACTGTTTGTCTCGATGATATCGGCGCCCGCCTTGATGTATTCGGAGTGAATCTCTCGCACAAGGTCAGGATTACTGAGATTCAACTCGTCATAGCATCGATTGATGTAGACGCCTTTGGCGTAGAGCATGGTCCCCATCGCGCCGTCAACGACGTGGATGGCATCAGTTTCTAAGAGTTCGCGAAAGGGATGCATGGTTGTCGATTGCGAGTGTCCGATATGCTTTAACTTGCCGTGTGGCAGCCCAAAATACCCTTGAGGTACTTGGGCGCTAATCACGACAAGCTAAAGCATATCGGACATCTGCAATAAAAAGGTCCCGCGCTAAACAACGCGGGACTTCAAAAGTTGTTTGAAGTTTTCGGGTCTCGTTTCAGGATCCCGAGCTGTTTAGCTGGTTATTTTACGTGGCCGCAAGTCGCCTTAACTCACCACGTTTGTCATCGGTGCTTATACGCTTGGAAAACAGACACTGTCAAGTAACTGCAATCTTCGCGTTGTCCATTGAATGAAATCTTTGACTCACGATTTTGGTTGTTTGGGCCGCCGAGTTCGTAGATGAGGAATCGCAAACCCGAGATCTCAGAAATGTCTGGTTTTCGCCGTCAGCCTGACCCCAAGGTTGCAAATCGACCGATCATGCGAATCAAATAAGTACGTTAATTCATAATCATTTACGCGCGATAAAGTCTCAAATAAAAGGCAACCGCAATGGAACTTGTTCCATCTGAGTGGCGGTCCCGAAAAGAACGTCGAGCCCCCGTTTCAGTCTGCCCAGCAGAACTCGCTCTGGTGTCCGTTGGACATCGCTACTATGGAGAATTTAGTTGATGAAGGTCCCTCGCAATATCCCTCTGTTTCGGTCGTTCAAACTCGCACCGATTGCGCTGATTTCACTATTTCTTTTTACCAACTTTACCGGAATCCTATTTAGTAGGGTCCTCGCACCCATCGCCAACGCCAATTCTCCTGAAGTTATCCCGTCCGATATTCCAACTTCCGGCGATAGGAACCTTGATCTGATCATATTTCGAGCAGGTCGGCGCGAAGGAGTTGATCCCAGATTCATTCACGCAGTCATTTGGCAAGAGTCCAAATACAGACCGGAGGCGCGCTCCCATGCTGGAGCACAGGGCATGATGCAATTGATGCCAGACACAGCCCATCGTTTTGGTTGTTCAGATCCGAACGACCCGGTAGAGAATATTCGGGCAGGCACAAAATACCTGAGCTGGCTCTTGAAGCGATTCTCGGGAAATGTTGAGTTAGCGCTGGCTGGATACAACGCAGGTGAAGGCGCGGTGGATAAATACAACGGTGTGCCACCATATAACGAAACTCAGAAGTACGTTCGCATCATCTCGGAGCGCTACGGCAAGTCGTATCATCCCGTTTTGACACCCTCGCAGGCGATTGGAGAATTCCATTTGCAACCGACCACCGTAGCTGAAGCAGCGACAACGCAAGAAGTGGCGACGCAAGAATTGGCAACACGGTGAGGTGAACCTCATATCGCAGGACTTTACACGGCGCCTTGTTCTAGTCAACTGAGAGCAAGGCACCCTCTTTGTCGCATACGCCAAAAGCAATTTCAGTGAGAAAGCAAAAGATTCTTCTCTGTGCCCCTCTGTGTAGCAAGTTCTTAGGATCTTGTTTTTCTTTCTGACAGTCTTTTGAACGACCAGGAAGGCTGACAGTCTTTTGAACGACCAGGAAGGAAATAACCGACAGTCCCCACTCCGCTAGGAGTGCGATGTTTATAGCCCGCAGAAGAATAGAGTCCCGCGCTCCGTCAGGAGTGCAATGTCCATAAATCACGAGAACGACGACTTGTTATGACGAGATAAACATGGCGCTCCTAAAGGAGTGCGCAGCTTTGTTCTTCCGTGATCTATAAACATAGCACCCCCTGACGGGAGTGAACCGAGGGTCCACGCCGCAATTTCAATTGGTTGCGGCTCAGCTCCGCTGTGTCTCTGTGACTTCTTAGAAACTCTTCTCTGCTCTTCCTCTGCGTGCTCGGCGTTTCTGCGGTTACGGATTGGAAGCATTTTCACCGCATACAAGACGCCGAGCACGCAGAGGAAGCGCAGAGAAATCGCCGCAAGTTTCCCTCTGTTATCTGCTTGTCGCAGACACAAGCAGGGAAACTCTGTGGTGATATCGGTTAGCAGCTCATTACGGCGAGGCACAGCCATCGCCTCACAGCCGGCGGCGGAGCCGTTACGAAAAAGTTGCTCAAGAAAACAAGAACTAAGAACTTGCTACACAGAGGAGCACAGAGAAATCCCAACCAGGACACTCCTTTGAGTCGTCAGTGCTTGACAGCACTTAGCTGATTTTGGCTGAATGCTGGCTGTCTTCCGATTCAAAACGAAACTGAACCCGAATCACTGAGAGCCCGGCGCCAGTTCTCCCTGCAGTTTTGGGAAACCCAACTACCAGATCGCTGCTCTCTACTTACTTCTAGAAAAGGATCTGCCTATGAGTACCTCGCCTGATGTGAGAGGGAACACTTCACCCGCATTTGACCGGAGCTTCTTTGGACACCCTGGTGGCCTGTCGACTCTTTTCTTCACAGAGATGTGGGAGCGATTTAGCTATTACGGCATGCGAGCGATTCTGACACTCTACATGGTTAAGACAGTTGCTGAGGGCGGTCTGGGGTTTGACGAGAGATACGCCAGTCTCATCTATGCCACATATGTGTCCGCTGTGTGGTATTTGCCTTTACCCGGAGGTTGGCTGGCCGACAAGGTTTTGGGTGCTCGCCGTGCAGTTCTCGTTGGCGGGATAGTAATCGCATGCGGTCATTACTCAATGGCGATTAACTCGAAGTTTACCTTCTTTGCAGGGCTGATTCTGATTGCATGTGGCACGGGGTTGCTCAAGCCGAACATCAGCGCAATGGTTGGGCAGCTATACTCTGAAGAGGATAAGCGTCGCGATGCTGGTTTCTCGATCTTCTACATGGGAATCAACCTCGGGGCCTTCCTCTCACCAATCGTGGTTGGCTTTCTCGCACAGGGACAATGGTTCAAAAATCTTATCGCTTCGATGGGTATGAATCCCAACGCAAGCTGGCATTGGGGCTTCGGTGCGGCCGGCGTAGGCATGACACTTGGTATCCTCCAGTACCTGCTGGGAAGAAATAAGCTCTCTTCGGTAGGGAACAGGCCAGCTACTTCCAACGCACCGTCGGTGACTGAGGAAGGCGTGGGGACCGACTATCTCACGGTGGTGCTTGCGATTCTGGGTGGCGTTGGCGGTGCCGCGTTGGGCATGGTCTTCGGAGAAGCTGGCATTCTGTCAGCGCTATTTCCATGCGTCGTGGGATTTTTTGCCGGCTATCTTATCGGTACTATCCGACACCTCAACGGAGAGGAACTGAAGCGAGTCCTGGTGATTTTTATTCTATTTGTCTTTTCGATACTGTTTTGGATGACATACGAACAAGCAGGTTCGAGCCTGACGCTCTTCGCAGATCGTCTGACGCGCACGACGTTAATGGGATGGGCGTTTCCGTCGAGTTGGTTCCAATCCGTACCAGCGATCTTTGTGATCCTACTCGCTCCGATCTTTGGCGCCATTTGGCAGTTTCTTAGTGATCGTCAGCCTTCGAGTCCAGGAAAGTTCACCATCGGATTATTCTTTGCCGGCATTGCGTTCGTGGTAATTGCTGTTGCCTCGACACTGACTGGAGATGGTCGAGTCAGTCCAATGTGGTTGGTCGTTGTCTATTTTCTGCAGACGATCGGTGAGCTTTGCTTGAGTCCTGTTGGCCTAAGCACCGTTACAAAACTGTCTCCGGCCAGAATGGTGGGACTAATGCTGGGTGTTTGGTTTCTTTCAATCTCCATTGGCAGCTACATCGCCGGATTGGCGACAAGGTTATTTGAGGGCAATGATCCAGCTGTATTAACACGAGCCTTTGCTATCTTCGCCGGAGTTACTTTGTTCGCCGCCCTAGTGCTCGCGATTTTGACGCCGCTAATTAAGAAGATGACGCCAAGAGCGTCATGAGTTCCAAGTTTGAGACACGACTTTACTGATTCTAAATGGTTCTGTTGCACGAGCGATAAGGGAAGGTTCGAGTAAGTGAAAGGATTATTACTAAAAAGCATGAGTCGATCCAGAGCACTGTTAACCGTAACCCTGCTGCTAGCGATTGCCTGTACCGTAGAGGCACAAAGCAAGCTCCTCACAGTCGAAGAAATCTTCGATCCTGCGAAACGTGTCAACTTCAACGGCACCAACCCGACAATTCGCTGGCTACGTGACGGCACGCATTATTTGCAAACGAACGATACCTCGCGTCGCGACGTGCCGAGGCTGCAAAAAGTAGATGCGGCCACCGGTGAGGCCGTGCCGTTTTTTGATGCCGCGAAGATGCAAGCTGCATTCACTGCGCTGCCCGGTGTCAGCCAACAAGACGCGCGTCAACTCTCGAATCGCGGCTCGTATAACCTCAATCCAGGCCAGACCGCGGTTCTGATCAACTGGGCCAACGATCTTTTCTATTACGAATTGGGTAGCGACCGTGCAATCCGTTTGACCAGCACTCCCGAAGAAGAGGTTGGTGAAGGTTTTAGTCCCGATGGACGCATGATTAGCTTCATTCGGGAGAACAATCTGTACGTTGAAGACCTCGGTATGCAGCGTCGCGAACGCGCGCTGACGAGTGATGGCAGTCCAAAGATCCTGAATGGTCGTCTCGACTGGGTTTACCAGGAAGAGCTTTATGGTCGTGGAAACTTCGGCGCGTACTGGTGGAGTCCTGATTCGACGAGTATCGCTTACCTTCGTATCGACGAACGACCAGTTCCCGAGTTCAGTGTTGTAGATCACATTCCCTACGATCAAAAAGTCGAAATCACTCCTTACCCAAAGGCAGGTGATCCAAATCCCATCGTAAAACTGGGTATGGTCAACGCAGCTGGCGGCGAAACACGTTGGGTTAATACGTTCAAATACCAGCCCGAAGACTTTCTCATCACCCGCCTAACATGGAAACCTGACAGCAAGGGTGTTGTGTACCAGGCCCAGAATCGGGAACAAACCTTTCTGGATCTCAACTTTGCTGACCGCTCAACTGGCGAAAGCAGAACTGCGATTCATGAGACTACGAAGGCTTGGGTGGCAACAATCGACAACCCGACCTGGCTAAAAGATGGATCGTTCTTATGGTTGAGTGAGCGAACAGGTTGGCAGCACATCTATCACTACGATGCCGAAGGTAAATTGCTTCGTCAGGTAACCGACGGGAAATGGGAAGCCGATCCGTTGGAAGGTGTTGATGACGACAAGGGTCTCGTCTATTTCTCGGCCACTGAACACAGTCACATCGCTCCGCAACTGTACAGCATCAAGCTCAACGGCAGCGACATGAAGCGGCTGACAATGACCGAAGGCACTCATCGTCTCAACTTTAGTCCCTCTCAAAAGTATTTCATCGATACCTGGAGCGATGTGAACACTCCCAGCCAACTTCGCCTGTACGACTCAACCGGCAAACTCGTTCGCGTGGTGAGTGAGAACAAAGTGGATGCGCTCAAGAATTACAAGTTGGGTACCGCAGAATTGATGCAGGTGAAGACTCGTGACGGATTTGTCATGGAAGCACTGATGATAAAGCCACCGGATTTCGATCCGCGGAAGAAGTATCCGGTCATGTCCTTCACCTACAGCGGTCCACACGCACCTCAGGTACACAATTCGTGGGGATCGACTACTTACATGTGGCATCAATTGCTAGCGCAAAAAGGTTACATCGTATGGATATGCGATAACCGCACCGCGAGTGGAAAGGGTATCGAGTCAACCTGGCCGGTTCACAAGAACTTTGGCGAGTTGGAACTGCGAGATCTCGAAGACGGTCTCACCTGGCTCAAGAGTCAGTCTTATGTTGACGGTTCCAGAATTGGACTCTGGGGATGGAGCTATGGCGGATTTATGACAAGTTATGCCCTCACGCATAGTCAGTCGTTCAAGATTGGGATAGCAGGTGGCTCGGTCACCGACTGGCGCGATTACGACAGCATCTATACTGAGCGGTATATGCTGACGCCACAGAACAACCCGGAGGGCTACAAGAGGAGCGCGCCTGCCGCGGCCGCAAAGAATCTCCATGGCAAGTTGTTGTTAATTCATGGCGCGATTGACGACAACGTGCACATGGCCAACACGATTCAGTTTGTATACGAATTGCAGAAGGCGGGGAAGCAGTTTCAACTGATGGTTTATCCCAAGTCGCGACACGGTGTCACTGATCCTTTGTTACTGACACACATGCGACAGATGATGACTGATTTTATTGTGGCGAATCTGTAGATCCGCCTTGGAGTGCGGGGACTTGTCACCGCTTTGGTACAGCGAATCTCACCATTAAAACGCCCTGTACCAAAGCGGTGACAAGTCCCCGCACTCCAAGGAGGCGCCCGAAGCGGAAAGGTACTTAATCAGAGCTTCCTGAAGTTTATCGGACATTAGTCGACCCAATCTGCTATGAACACATTGGTGTCGCCTTGCTTCGCGGCATTTCTGTTTGAAGCAAACACCAGTTTCTTGCCATCGGGTGAAAACATCGGA
>DASYRR010000099.1:0-7254 GCA_036004125.1 Pyrinomonadaceae bacterium
CCTGCACGTACCCCTGTCAACGCTTCGCCTAATGAATCTCTCCACTCGACGCATGACTCGGAGCCGTTGTGGTTGGCTAGTCCTTCAACGTATGACTCTTTCATTCACTACAACCTGCCGGTTTATCCCGGCGCTCACTGATAACTGTCAAATGACAACTGTTAACTGTCAAACGAAAAATGACCAATGATTTCTAAAACGGCCTAAGACCAAAAAACAAATGATCACCCGCTACACACTCCCCGAAATGGGCGCGCTTTGGTCGGAACAGAATAAGTTCCAGAAATGGCTCGACGTTGAAATAGCCGTTTGCGAAGTGCATGCCGAAATGGGAACGATTCCTCGAGACGCCCTAGACCAGATCAAGGCACGAGCGCGTTTCTCAGTAGATCGCATCAACGAGATCGAGAGAACAACTAACCACGACGTCATCGCATTTACCACAAATCTAGCCGAGTCAATTGGTGAGCCGTCGCGTTTCGTTCACTACGGCCTAACCTCATCGGATGTAGTTGACACGGCCAACGCACTTCTTTTGCGTGATTCCACTGATATCATTCTCAAAAAGATTGATGCACTGATGGAGGCGCTCAAACGCCGCGCGTTCGAGTTCAAGCAAACTCCTCAAGTCGGACGCACTCACGGCATCCATGCTGAACCAACATCTTTTGGTCTAACCTTCGCGCTGTGGTTTGACGAAATGCGACGCAATCGTGAGCGTCTATTGCGAGCGCGAGCGGTTGTTGCTGTCGGAAAGATCAGCGGCGCCGTTGGTGCTTTTGCGCATTTAGATCCGGTGGTTGAAGAACGTGTTTGCTCCCGTCTCGGTTTGAAGGCGGCTGCAGTGTCGACACAAATTATTCAACGAGATGTTTATGCGGAATACTTGAATACGCTGGCAGTCATCGCCTCATCTCTCGACAAGTTTGCCTTGACCATTCGTCACTGGCAGCGCACCGAGGTTCGCGAAGCTCAGGAGCGTTTTACCAAAGGACAAAAGGGTTCAAGTGCAATGCCCCATAAGCGCAATCCGATCATTTCGGAACGCATTTGTGGGATGGCGCGAGTAGTCAGGGCGAACAGCCTGGTGGGTCTCGAGAACGTCGCCCTCTGGCACGAACGCGATATTTCTCATTCATCGGCTGAACGCGTTGTATTGCCCGACTCGAGTATTGCAGTTGATTACATGTTGCAGAAGGCGACTGGTTTGATTGAGGGCTTGGTGGTTTATCCCGACCGCATGCTCGAAAATCTAAACGCCACTCGGGGATTGATATTTAGTGGTCAACTACTGTTGGCGTTAACCAACAAAGGTGTGTCGCGAGAGACCGCTTACGAATGGGTTCAACGAAACGCGATGCGAGTTTGGGACGAGGGTCAGGACTTCGGCGAACTCATTCAGGCTGACAAAGACATTCGTCAGCACTTGTCGGAAGATGAAGTGCGACAGGTCTTTTCGTTAGAGCATTACCTGCGCAACGTATCCGAAATCTTTGATAGAGTATTCAGATAAGAAATTGCGGGCGAGCAATATTGGTATGTCGCCCGCCCCCAAACCTAGGCGCTACCACCGGCAATCTTTTCAGCCATATTTCCGATGACCGGGAATCTAAATACTTGTCCCTGATAACCCTTGACGGCACCTAAGATAAGACCACCGAGGTAAACCAGAGGGCCAATCAGCCAAACGATCATCGAGATTAGCCAAAGCAAAACGCCGACAAGGCCGCCCGCGTCTCCCGCAGCCGCAGAGGCGACGCCCGCGACTACCATGACAATTGCACTAACGATTAGCAGAGCTATCACAATAACTAACCACAGAGCTCCGTATAGCACCGACTGCATGGCGTGAAAGCGAATGAACTTATTTTCCTTCTCAATGAAAAAGAAAATCAGTCCCACAATCCAGATATACCCGAGTGCTGCGGCGACGTTCGGTGCCAGTCCCATACTTGACTGTTGGCCAGGCGGCGGGTTTTGCATTATAAGTTTCTCCTGTTAAGAAAGGTTTTGAAACTGAAGCTGCCTCCACCGCTAATCGCGAAGAAATGAAGACAGACGGCCGTTGGTCCCACGTTACAGGGCCAAGATATTATGCCAACAAGCAATTCCCACGCAATATTTTGTATGAGATTTTCTGGAGCCACTGAACATCAATGAAAGCCAAAATCTACGTAAACTTGAAATCAGGAGTACTCGATCCCCAGGGTAAGGCTATCCAGCATTCAGTTGAATTGCTGGGTTACTCTGGAATCTCTGACGTGCGCCAGGGAAAGTATTTTGAGATCGCACTCGACGGCTCGTTGGACAACACTGAGGCTCGCGAGTCAGTTGAGAAGATTGCGCGTGAGGTGTTGTCGAATCCAATCATTGAGGACTATCGCGTTGAGATTGAGACCTAAAAGCCAGCACACGTTTTATCCACAGATTACGCTGATTACACCGATTCGTTTTACGTAATGACGGTCTTCCCCAAGGGTTCATTAATCTGCGTAATCGGCGTAATCTGTGGATAATAGAGTTGCACTTCGAAACCGCGTTGATACATTCTAGTTACCAATCGTAAAGGAGACTCGCAGCGTGAAATTCGGCGTCATAGTTTTTCCGGGATCCAATTGCGACCACGACGCGTATCACGTCATCTCAAAACACGTCGGTCAGCCAGTGGACTTTATCTGGCACCGCGATACCGATCTCAGTTCCTACGATGCTGTCATCATTCCCGGTGGTTTTTCGTATGGCGACTACCTACGCGCAGGTGCTCTCGCTCGGTTCTCTCCCGTGATGACTTCCGTAAAGAAGTTTGCCGACAGCGGCCGATTTGTGCTGGGTATCTGCAATGGGTTTCAGATTCTTTGTGAGGCGGGACTTTTGCCAGGAGCCTTGATCCGAAACCGCGATCTTCACTTCATTTGTGAACACGTTTATGTCCGAACCGAGACGTCAGACAGTCCTTTCACAAATGAACTGTCGCGAGGAACCGTTTTGCGGATTCCCATCGCCCACGCTGAAGGTAACTACGTTTGCGACGATGAGACGCTCGCTGAGCTACGGAATGAGGACCGGATCGTTTTCCGTTATTGCGACCGCTTTGGAAACCTCACTCAAGAATCAAACCCGAATGGCGCCCGCGACAACATCGCCGGCATTTGTAATAGGGGACGTAATGTGCTGGGATTGATGCCTCACCCGGAACGCGCCTGCGAAGACTTACTCGGATCAAGCGATGGGCGCGATATCTTTCGTTCTCTTGCGGCAACACTTGCTGCTGCCGTTGTGTGAATAAACACTTCGAGTTCTTATGAAACGCATACTACCGTTTTTGATCATACTTGCCGTGCTTGGCGTCGCCCTGGGAAGCGCCTGGTATCTAAAGCGCTCCACGACTGAAGTTCATCCCGTGGGCGTCGCCACCAATGCAAAAGGTGCTTCGCCTACGAATTCTCCGGGAACGGTCTCAACCACAGGTGTTCCGGGAGCGGAACCGGCACACACGCTTGGGCCAGCAAATGCCCCAGTTCACTTGGAGGAGTTCGGGGACTTTGAGTGTCCACCATGCGGCCTGCTGCACCCAATCCTGGTGCAGATGCACAAAGAGTTTGGAGACAAGTTAAAAATCACGTTCAGAGAGTTTCCGCTCGTACCGGCGCATCAACATGCGGTTGCTGCTGCCAGCGCGGCTGAAGCAGCCGGGCTCCAGGGAAAGTTCTGGGAAATGCATGACCTACTTTACGAGAATCAGAAGGCATGGCACGAAGTATTTGACGTGCGACCGATTTTCGAAGGCTATGCGAAACAGATTGGCCTGGATGTTCCACGTTACCAACAAGACGTCAATGGTGAGGCAGTCGCACAACGAATCTTTCAGGATGGGAAGCGCGGTCACTCGCTGAATGTCAAAGGTACGCCAACAGTATTTCTGAGCGGACGGGAAATACCATTCGAATCTCTGCCGGCTGATAAGTTGCGGGTTTTGATTAATACTGAACTCGCTGGCAGCCGATGACGACTGCGATTGCACCCCCCTGGCTCATCTTCAAACCGCGTGAACAAACGCCAAGATCTGCTTTACATTCTCATCGTGCTGTTATCGCTCTGTGGTATGGCAGATGCGATTTACCTCACAGTCGAACACATCACCGGTCAAAGCGTTCGCTGCACAATCATTGCTGGCTGTTCGGAAGTGCTGAGCAGTTCGTACGCAGTTGTGGGCGGGTTTCCCTTAGCGTCGATTGGCGCGTTGGCCTATTTCAGTGTTTTTTGCCTGGCTATTCTGGCATTGTTTGGTTACCGAATGGTCGGTTCGCTATTGCCGCCGTTAGTTGCGGGGATGTGCTTAGTGAGCATTTGGCTAATCTATCTTCAGGCATTTGTTATCCATGCGTTTTGCCAGTTCTGTTTGCTCTCGGCGGCGATCACCTTCGGATTGACAGCTCTCGTAGTCCTCTTGTGGCGCGAAAGGCGGGGCAGTAGCCCGACTGTCAAGGAGGGCTGATGCTGTAACCGATCTGGTGAGCCCTCCTTGACAGTCGGGCTACTGCCCCGAATCGGTTGCTTTGTTGTTAGACCTGCTACCGTGTAAGGTATTCACCACATCAACAGACTAAGAAGGTGGTTGCGAAATGGATCAGCAACAACGCACTGTGTCCGATATGTTCCGTCGGGCTCTGGCTGCACGGAGCGAACATCCGGAGTGGTCGTACAAACAGATAAAGGATCTTTTAGTGAGGGAATTCTCGGGCGGAGCCTTTCCACCACTTCATAATTTGACGATTCCGGAACAAGACGATAAGGCTCCGGAAGAAGATTGGACCGCCGGTCTACCGATCATCCGGCGCGGGATCCAATTTCAAGATTGGAATGAAATCGCCGATGGTATCGTCCTGAGTCTTGAACAGACGGAAAACTACGTCAACGAACGGGGGCCCGAAGGAGATCGGGACGCTTGGCACAACCGCTCAACCGGTATCAATGAGGCGACTTCAAAAGGCGTGGGGAAGTGGATGCCCGAAGAATTGATGGCGCTGGCGGAGAGGCAGACAAAGAAGTAGGTGTTGGGTCTTGGGCCTTTGGTCTTGGGCCTTCGATTCAAGATGGGCGTCTCGTCTCATTTCAAAGTCCAAAGACCAAAAACCAAAGACCATTCCTTTATGAGTTTCCTCAATAACCTTTTCCAAGATCCCAAATATCAAACAACCGATCCGCGTAAACCGGAGCAGATCGAGGATCCTGAGATCATAATTAGCCCCGACACCCGACGTGAGACGCGCATTCCGCCGGGTCAGTCGCGCACGAAAAAGTGGCCAGTGCTCGATGCGCACGGAACTCCAGACGTAGATCTCGCCGCCTGGTCATTCGAGGTTGATGGTCTCGTCGAGCAATCGCAGCAATGGTCCCTCGATGAATTCATGCAACTTCCTGTAGTACGCGTCTACGCCGACTTTCATTGCGTCACACGGTGGTCCCGATTGGACAACGTTTGGAGCGGTGTCTCCGCGCGGGAAGTCGCAAGTCTGGTTGGTGTGAAACCTGAAGCCAAATTTGTTTTGGCACTTGCCCTCGACTACGGATGGACCACAAATGTGCCGATTGAATACTTCCTCAATGAAGATTCTCTCTTCGCCTGGTCACACGATGGTCAGCCAATTCCTCAAGAACATGGTGGCCCGGTGCGTCTGATCATTCCCCAACTCTACGCCTGGAAGTCTGCAAAGTGGGTCAAGGGTGTGCGCTTTCTCGAACAGGATCAAGCAGGGTTTTGGGAAGAAGGCGGCTACCACATGCGCGGAGTACCCTGGGGGCCGGGAGATGGCGAACGGTTTAGGTGGGAGTAGCATTGCCGATTTCCAATTGCCGATTGCCGATTTGAAAACATTGGTTAACGAGCAAATTGCATTACCTCGCAAATGAGTCAAAATCGGCAATTGGCAATCGGCAATGACTAGCTCTCCACGCGACGCCGCGGCCGTCATTCTTCTTCGGCAAAACACAGACCCAACAAACCCCGAAGTCTATTGGGTGAAACGTAGCGAAAAGCTTGCGTTTCTCGGCGGCTTTCATGCGTTCCCCGGCGGCCAGATCGACGCGGGGGACGAAGAAGTCGCCGTCGAGAACTGTCCGGACAAACCGACCGGAACCATGATCAGCGGGGCTGCGCGTGAGTTGTTTGAAGAACTTGGCATTCTGGCTGCACATGGGGGCGAACTCCTCACTAAAGGCCAGCGAGTTTCCCTGCTCGATGATCTGGAGTCAGGCCGCATGCCTTGGCCGGCCTTACTGCGACATTACGAGTTGAAGCTTGATGCAAATGATTTCACCTTCGTCGGTCGATGGATAACGCCGCCATTCAGTGTGCGTCGCTTCGATACCTGGTTCTTCCTCGTTAACTGTCCAGCCAGGCAGGAGCCGAGCGTTGTACCAGGTGAGTTATCGAGTGGCGAGTGGATTGCGGCAAAGGACGCTTTCGACCGTTGGCTAAACGCTGAGGTTTTCGCGGTACCGCCAACGCTGCACGCACTCAAGACATTGGCAGGTGGAATCACTCCAGATCTCGTCGAACGATTTCTCGCTGCGCCACAGACCCACGGCGACTCCGTCCGCCGGATCGAGTTTGTGCCAAACTACATTTGCTTTCCAGTCCGTACGCCGACCAGGCCACCCGCAACACATACGAATTGTTATTTAGTCTACAGCTCCGAGGAGATCCTCATTTTTGATCCTGGATCTCCTTACGCGGAAGAACAAGCAGCCCTGGCAAAAATGGTGGATGAACTGCAACCCGCGGGAAGGACTGTCCGAGAGATCATTTTGACGCATCTACATCCGGATCACGTCAGCGGTGTCAATGCGCTCAAGGCTCATCTTGGAACTGAGGTTCCGGTTGCGGCACACGCTCAAACGGCGGATGCGCTTTCAGATATTCAGGTCAATCACTTGATAGCGGACGCGGATGTCATCACACTGGCAGGCGAGCCTTCGATTCATCTGCGCGCACTTCACACTCCGGGTCATGCGCTTGGTCATCTTTGTTTTCATGACGAGCAGCGAGGGGTGTTGCTGACGGGTGATAACATTGTCGGGCTCGGTTCGGTGCTAATCGATCCGCCACAGGGAAACATGATCGACTATTTGAATTCACTCGAGCGAATGCGTTCCATTTCCGGCTTGACAATTCTATTCGGTGGCCACGGACCGGCGATCGCCTCTCCATATCAGAAGATCGACGAATACATAAACCACCGCCTTGAACGTGAA
>DASYRR010000100.1:0-29626 GCA_036004125.1 Pyrinomonadaceae bacterium
CGATTTGCTCGGGCGGATGCGAAGATTCGCCGCCGACATGCTTACCGCGCGCAGTATCGAATTCCAGTTTCAAACGCCTGATGCTGAGAGAGATGTGCAAATTGGCGCGAATATCCGCCGCGAAGTGTTCCTGATTTTCAAAGAGAGCATCAACAACCTGGTGAAGCACTCGGATTGCCACCGGGTTGAGGTTCGGTTTCTGATCGACGAGCATAAACTGGAATTCACGGTCAGCGACAACGGCCGAGGATTCGATACGTCTGCGGAGAGTGATGGCCACGGCTTGTCGAGCATGCGTGACCGCGCGGCGAGTTTGGGTGCCGAAATCGGAATAGTTTCTGAACCAGGACGCGGCACAAATATCACTTTGAAAATCCCGCTGGGCGCGAACTCATTGGTTTCGAAATCATAAATGCCGCTACCTGTTCAGGTGGTGCGGCACCGACTGGATCAGCATAACCTTCGGACGGGCTTAAAACCGGGCCCCAGAAACGGGAGAGGCTATGCTGGATCAAACGCAAGAGTGGGAAACGCTAGACATGATGAACGCTAAACAACCACCAGCGATTATCAAGGTTGCGATCGTCGAAGATCGACGCGAAATCCGCGACGGTTTGGCGATGCTGATTGGTGGCACCGAAGGTTTTGAATGCACGGGGACCTACCGCTCCATGGAAGAGGCACTCTCCAGGATTAGCGGCTCCCTTCCAGACATAGTGCTCTGCGACATCGGCTTGCCCGGCATGTCCGGCATCGAAGGGATACGCATTCTTAAAGAGCGCTATCCCGATCTGCTACTGCTAATGCTCACGGTTTACGACGATGACGAACGCATCTTTGACGCGCTGTGCGCAGGCGCCAGCGGCTACTTACTCAAGAAAACCCCACCCGTCCGCCTGCTCGAAAGTTTGAAAGACGCAGTGTCAGGCGGCTCGCCTATGTCGCCGGAAGTTGCCCGCCGCGTGATCGTGCTCTTCCGAGATATCCGTCCACCCGAACGCGCCGATTACGAATTGACCCCACACGAGCTGCTATTGTTGAAATTGCTGGTTGAGGGACACAACTACAAAACTGCGGCTTTCGAATTGAACGTGAGCGTCAACACGATCTCCTTCCACATGAAGCGCATCTACGAGAAGCTGCAAGTCCACTCAAAGTCCGAAGCCGTAGCCAAGGCCCTGCGTGATCGGCTGGTCAGCTAATCCTAATATGAAGTCTTCCAGAACGGCTTTGCACAAAAAGTCGATCCTCCGACACATCGAATACCGCGTGCCAACGTTTTGAACCAGGTTTTAACCTGCGGAGAAGGTGTAAGCGTAGAGAACGGGGCGTGAGCCCCAGGACAAATCACGCATAACAATTCGAGCCCGTGATAACGGGCGAAAGCGTTGTTTGTAATGCGCTGTCGCCGGCTGTCGCGGGCTCCGCCTCATTTCCAACTCCCTCCCTGGGGCTCACGCGCCAGGCTTTACGCTTACGCCCGTTTCGCAGACTAAGAAACTTTTTGCAAAACCAATCAGGACAACGAACCGAACTCCAATCTTTCCTACCTGCATAGGTGGTGATCGGCTTTAGCAATGCCTGTAACTTCGCGCCGAATTTGGCCGCGCGACCAATATCGCGCGAGAAGGAGAGAAATAAATGACAGGGAAACAGAAACGTCTGGTGCAGGCCAGCTTCGAGCAGGTGAAACCCATCGCCGACGTGGCAGCAAGATTGTTCTACGGGTGCTTGTTCGAGCTCGATCCACGTCTCGAAGGGCTGTTCAGAGGCGACCTCGATGAGCAGCGCCGCAAGCTGATGCAGATGCTCGGACTTGCCGTCAAAGGTCTCGATAGGCTTCACGAGTTGGTGCCTACGTTGCAGGCGCTCGGCGCGCGGCACGCCTCTTATGGCGTTGCAGAACATGACTACGTATCTGTTCGTCGCGCGTTGTTGTGGACGCTTGAGCGTGGCCTGGGCGCTGCTTTCACACCTGAAGTGCGGGAGTCCTGGGACACCGTTTACACGCTGCTGGCGGACACGATGAAAGCCGGCGCCAGAAACGCCGTCCTGGTCCAGTGCCCGGCGCCGATCGTTGCTAGCTACACAAGTAGTGACGCCTGAGATCCAGCAAGTAAGGGTGAATGACACCGATTGATCAGAACTAATACGACACGAAATTTGTTCGATTTGCGGAGGAGAGGAAGATGTATTTGATTCATACCACAGGCCGAACACGCTGGAGAGAATTTACGATCACGGAAATGAAATCCCTGGATCGGATGACACTTCGGATGAAAACTTTGACAGCCACACTCCGTCGGTCCAGTCTGGTGCTGGCCGTGATCGGCCTTATGTTTATCGTTTCAGTCGCGGCGCAGGCAGCCACTTTTCACGTAACCACCACCGTTGACAACGGCGATAACAACAATCCGACGGCGGGCTCCCTGAGAAAGGCGATCCTTGACGCAAACTCTATCTACATCAAGACCTCGACTAATAACGTTATCGGCGGAACGACGCCCGAGGCGCGCAACGTCATTTTGACGTTGGACCAGGCGATCGCGATCGCGTTGAAGAACAACCGCGAAGCGAAAAACGCGCGGCTCGAAATCGAAAAGGCCGACGACAAACTCGACGCCTATCGCACGCGACGGCTGCCATCTTTCAAAATCAGTTCCCTGGTTTCGCAGCCGCTGAACACCATTGATACGACCTTTGAAAAAGGCGTTTTCGGCATTTACCCCGGCGGCGTTCCGGTGCCGCTTCAAGATACCATAGTCAAGTCGTCTACAAACACGACGGCACTTCTCCTCGGACAAGTGACTCAGCCTATTACGCAACTGCGCCGCATCGGTTTTCAGATCAAGCAGCAGGAACTCGCCGTAGAGATCTCCGAAATGCAATTGCGCGCTACCGAACAATCGTTAGTTAACGAGGTGAAACGTGCGTATTACGCGATTCTGCAAACCGAGGGCGCCGTGCGAGCTGCTGAAGAGTCAGTAAAGCTGTATCACGAACTGGATCGTGTGACGGGCGAGTATGTGGTCCAGCAGGTCGCACTCAAGACCGAGCTGATGGACGTGCAAACAAGAGTCGCCAAAGCCGAGTACGAGGTGTTGACTCTGAACAACTCGCTTAGTGCGCAAAAGGAACAACTGAACCACCTTCTTGGACGCGACGTGAGGACCGAATTCAGTGTTACGGACGGCCTAGAAACAGCCCAAGCGGAGATGCGCGAAACGGATTTGATGGAGGCGCGTAAACGTGCTCTGGAACAACGTCCCGAGATTCGCGAAGCGCGGTTGCGACTACAACAAGCGAACCTCGATAAGCGAGTAAAGAAATCAGAACTCATCCCTGACGTTAGTCTGACCTTCAATACTGTGACGACGATGAACTATTCGAACTTCGTGCCGCGCAGCGTCAACGGAGTCGGTATCCAGGTTGAATGGGAGGTGTTTGACTGGGGACGCAAAAAGCATGAAGTCGCAGAGAAGAAACGCACCATTGCGCAAGCTGACAACACGGTTCTCGAAACGGAGAGCAGGGTGTTGGTGGAAGTAAACAACAGGTTTCGCACGTTGCAGGAAAGCGGCCAACTCATTCGCATCGCGAAGCTTGCGCAAACAACCGCGCGAGCAAACGTACAGATCGCGGCTTACAAGTATCGACTTGACGCCGTGCTGCTGAAGGATGTGTTGACGGCGCAAACGTCGCTGGCTAATGCGGACTACGAGTATCAAAAGGCGCTGCTCTCTTTCTGGACCGCCAAGGCTGATTTTGAAAAAGCCTTAGGAGAAGACAAATGACTACTAAACAAATTCTTACTTCCACCGTGCTGCTGATGATCGGTTTGCTGGCGGGCTGCTCGAAAGAAACGGTGAAACAGAAGCCGCCAAAACCGATCAAGGTCCAAGCAGTTGAAACACACTCGTCGCTCAGTGACGTGCGTTACTCGGCGAGCATCAAGCCCGCGGCGCAGGTTGAAGTCGCTTTCAAAGTGGGCGGTTACATCGACGACATCGCGCGCGAAAAAGATCCGACGGGTCAGTGGCGTTACATCCAGGCCGGCGACATCGTGCACAAGGGCGCAGCACTCGCGCGCGTGCGTCAGAGTGATTATGCAGCGCGAGTAAACGAGGCGAAGTCGCAGGTTGGTGAAGCTCGGTCAGCGCTCGATGCGAATAGTTCTCAGCTTCATGAAGCGATCGCCGCGGTAGACACGGCTCGCGCGCAGGTAACCGACGTGAAGGCTTACTTTGAAAAGACGAAACTGGATTACGAACGTGCGCGCGCTCTGTTTGAAACGCAAAGCATCACCAAGCCGGAGTACGACGCGACCAAGGCACAGTACGAAATCGCCGCCGCGAAACTGGAAGTAGCCCAGGGCCAGTTGAAAGCTTCGGAAGCGAGAGTAGCCACAGCGCAGGCGCAAATCTCAACGGCAGAGTCGAGGATCAAGACTGCGGAAGCAACGACGGTGTCGGCCAGCATTCCGCTTCAGGACACACAATTGAAGGCGCCGATGAGTGCGGTCGTGATCGAACGCAGGATTGAGATGGGCACGCTCGTCGGACAAGGTACCGCTGCGTTTGTTCTCGCCGATTTGACGTTTGTCAAAGCAGTGTTCGGTGTGCCTGACACATCGCTCAAGAGTCTGAAGCTTGGCGATACGTTGACGATCACGAGCGACGCGACACCGGGAACTGAATTCACGGGACACATCTCTCGCATCTCTCCGTCGGCGGACCAGAACAGCCGTGCGTTTGAAGTCGAAGTCACGATTCCCAACGAACAGGGACTGTTGAAACCGGGAATGATTGCTTCCCTTACCACGAGCGAAGGAACGGCCGCAGAAGTGCCGTCGCTAATCGTACCGCTCACCGCCATTACGCACGCGCGCGAGAATCCCGAACGCTTCGCAGTGATGGTGATGGAGCAGCGCGAAGGAAAGACGTTCGCTCAACTGCGCCCGGTGACACTGGGAGAATCTGTGGGCAATGCGATCGTCATCAAGAGCGGAGTAACCACAGGAGAACTCGTTGTTACAACTGGCGTCAGCCAGGTCGCCGATGGCGAGCAAGTGGTGGTGGTTAACTAAAGAATAGACACGAGGAATTGGAGATACAGCCATGTTTCGCGGCAAAACAGAGCAGGAAATGATTAGCGGCAAGCGCAACACGGCGCGATTCTTCGTCCAGAAGCGTCACGTCAGTTGGGTGTTGCTCATCGCCACTTGCCTCTGGGGCGTGTACGGCTACCTGCGTATGCCGCAGCGCAAGGATCCAGAGTTCCAGGTGCGCCAGGCTGTGTCGCTGGTGCCCTGGCCTGGCGCGAGTGCGGAGAAGGTCGAGCAGCTTGTCACCAAAAAGGTGGAAGAACAGATCGCGGCGAACGCGAAGGTGACCAAGATCGAATCCATCTCTCGCACCGGTCTCGCCGTTATCTACGTCGAACTGGATGAGAACCTGAAGGAAACAAGCAAAGAATTCGATGACATCAAGCTGAAACTCGATGCGATCACCGACCTGCCCAACGGCGCCGGTCCAATCAATTTCATTAAAGACTTCCGCGAGACCGCGGCACTGATGCTAACGGTGGCCAGCGCGAAGACTGATGAAGAAGAGATTGCGCTGCGCGCGAAAGCGATCCAATCTGCGATCGAAACAGAACGCGCAACTACGAGCAATCCGAACGACCCGTCGAGGTTCACGCTGGTCTTGACGATTACGGACGCTGTCGACCGCCGTTTATTGCGCGCTCCCACGGAAATGTTTCTGGCCTTTGCCAAAGAGAGTGGCTTTGCCGGTGATCTACACGTGATCAATGGCGATCGCTTTATAGCCTTCGACGGTGTCTCAAATAAAACTGAACCCGAGATCTTAAATTATGTCGACCAGTTCGTAACTAAACGAATGCAGTCGTCGGAATTTCATCCGGATGCTTGGCCGCCATTCCTGGTCCACAATCCACAGGAAACCCTGACCAAGTTGAACGCCATTGCCGGCGATAAATATACCTATCGCCAAATGGACGACTTCACCGATCTGATCGAGAAGACGCTCAAAACAGTCCCGCAGGTGTCGAAAGTAGCGCGCTCGGGAAATCTTGACGAAACGGTTTACCTCCTCTACTCGCAGGAGCGACTCGCCTCGTACGGCGTGCAGCCGAGCAATCTCGAGAACGTACTCAAAGGCCGCAACATCACCACGCCTGGCGGACAGGTTAATGTCCAGGGAAAAAACGTAAAGCTCGATCCCTCGGGCGAGTTCAAGAGCGAACGCGAGATTGGTGACGTGCTGGTTCCCGCCGTCAACGGATCCAGTGTTTATCTAAGAGATCTCGCACATATCGTTAGAGGTTACGAAACTCCGGCGCGTTATTTGAACTACTTCAACTCGCGGGACGCTCGGGGCAATTGGCGGCGCAGCCGTGCGATCACACTGTCCGTGCAGATGCGCTCCGGAGAACATATCGGCGAATTCGGTAAACAGATCGACGTCGCCCTAGCAGGACTAAAACAACAGCTCCCCGAAGACCTGATCTACGTGCGCACTTCAGACCAGCCATTGCAGGTCGAGGAGAGTATCGACCTCTTGATGAAGAGCCTGTACGAAGCGATCATTTTGGTTGTGTTGATTGCGCTGATCGGGTTCTGGGAATGGCGTTCGGCATTAGTGATGGCTTTGTCGATTCCAATCACACTGGCAATGACCTTCGGCATGATGTACGTGCTCGGCATTGATCTTCAGCAAGTGTCGATTGCGACGTTGATCATCGCGCTCGGCTTGCTGGTAGACGATCCCGTCGTGGCCGGTGACGCGATCAAGCGCGAGCTGGCGCTGGGACACAAACGATCGGTGGCCGCCTGGCTTGGACCAACCAAGCTCGCGACCGCGATCGTTTATGCAACGATCACTAATATTGTCGCTTATCTTCCCTTCCTGATGGTCAAGGGAGCGACGGGTGAGTTTCTCTACACGCTTCCTGTAGTGCTCGTTTGTTCGCTGATCGCGTCGCGACTAGTGTCCATGACGTTCATTCCGTTGCTGGGTTATTACCTGCTGCGGCCGAAAGCTGAGAAGACGATCGAAGAGCGCCGCAAAAAAGGTTTCGCCGCTCAGTACTACCGTCTTGGCACATGGGCCATCAATCATCGCTGGAAAGTCATGGCCGGCGCGATGGGATTCCTGCTGCTCGGCGGCGTACTGATGAGTCAGCTCAAGACGCAGTTCTTTCCGAAGGATTTATCTTACTTGTCATACGTCGATGTCTGGCTGCCGGACGATGCGCCACTATCTGCGACCAACGACGCCGCGGCCCACTCGGAAGCAATCATTCGCGAAGTTGTCGGGGAATATGGCAAGCATCACCCCGATGACGACGGCAAGCCGCGCGATGTCTTGCAATCGCTCACGACCTTTGTCGGTGGTAGTGGACCATCGTTCTGGTTTTCAGTTGTACCCGAGCTACCGCAGTTGAACTACGCGCAAATCATTATTCAGGTCAAAGACAAACATGACACGGGGGATTTGATCCATCCGTTGCAGGAGGCTTTGTCGGCGAGAGTCGCAGGGGCGCGAATCGACGTGCGGCAGCTCGAGTCGGGTAAGGCAGTCGGGTTGCCGGTTGCAATTCGTGTGACCGGCCAGGACGTGCAGATGCTGCGTTCGTATGCAAGCCGCGTCAAAGCGATTCTCGAAGAGACGGGGATCGCGGAGAGAGTGCGCGACGACTGGGGCGATGAGAGTTTCGCCGTTCGTCTGAAAACGGATCCCGATCGCGCCAACATCGCGGGAATAACAAACCACGACGTCGCGATGGCGTCGCTGGCGGCAACTTACGGTAAACAGGTGACGACGTTGCGTGAGGGCGATAAGCAGATTCCGGTAGTCGCGAGGTTGAGGATGGAGGAGCGGGCACAGTTGGGCGCTCTGAAAAATTTGTATGTCTACGGCGACCAGAGCACGCAAAAGGTGTTGCTCAGACAGGTAGCGTCGACTGAGTACGGCATGCAGATCGAGAAGATGAGATCCCGCAATCAGTTTCGCACGATCACCATCTCGGCGATGCCGGCGGAAGGAAAACTCGCGTCGGAGGTTATGTCCGCCGCGCGGGCCAAACTGAAAGAACTGCCACAGACTCTTCCGGTGGGTTATCGCATGGAGGTTGGAGGCGAAGAAGAAGAACAGGTGAAAGGCTTTATCGACTTGACCATCGTGCTGCTGATCTCGGTGGCTGCGATCTTTTTGGCGCTCGTGTGCCAGTTCAAGAATGCTATCAAACCGTTCATCGTTTTTGCGGCGGTGCCATTTGGCATGGTAGGCGCGCTGGCGGCGCTGTGGATCATGGGAGCGCCATTCGGGTTCATGGCATTTTCCGGGATCGTGAGTCTCGTAGGTGTGATTGTCAGTCACATCATCGTGCTCTTCGACTTCATTGAAGAGAAACAGGCCGAGGGCGCGCCGCTGATCGAAGCGTTGTTAGAGGCAGGTATCGTGCGCTTACGTCCGGTGCTGGTAACAGTGGGGGCAACGGTGATCGCGCTGTTCCCGCTGGCATCGCACGGACCATTGTGGGAACCGTTGTGTTACGCGCAGATCGGCGGTTTAAGTGTAGCCACGTTTATCACGTTGCTGCTGGTGCCGGTGATCTATTCGATCTTCGTTCTCGATTTGAAACTTGTGAAGTGGGAGAGAGACGAGACAGCGCAAACATCGAGCGATGTCTTCCCGGCTGCTGTGCTTCAGGCTGCTGAGTGAGGTAGACGTTATGAAGCTAAGACGCTTGAGAGATTTTTCAAATTACGTCCATCCCACCGATTAAGGCGGATAGTGAGTATGCAGGCGCTAGACAACGTTGATGGGATCTTGACGGCACAGGGTGCATCTTTCGGCGGGTCCTGCTCCCTGATTTCAGATGGTGATGACAAAGCTGGTATTGTTCAGACCTCCACCACTGCTCTCTCGGTTGCGACCAATGTGGAGCTTCCAACCCGTGTTATCTCCGAAGCGGATGAAGCCCGCATTGGGGCTGGCATCCGACGGATCGAACGTAAAGAAGGCGTTTGTGTCTCCGCCAATCTGGAACCTTCGCGGAGGCGCGGTGGTGCCGATGCCGACGCCGATGACGGTGGCAAAAGACAAGTCCGGCAATCGCATAGACGTCGAGCTGCCGGCAGTTGTGACATTCGTAAGATAAAGTTTGAGAGTCGCACCTTCGACTGCGGAACCTGGTGTGCCGACAGGCAGCGTCGAAGATAATTTGAACTTAATGTAGACGTTGCCGGCCGAGTCAACTAACAGGTTGGGATTGGTGCCGAAGTTCGAGTCCATTGTCTTCGGTGCGGTGCTCGTATGCGCATCGTCCAATAAGGCTGACTGGGCCAAAGAGGCGGCTGGCAACGCGAGCAGGATAATGAGGGAATAAAAAAGAGGTAGACTAGAATTTTGCAACCCGTTTGGTCGATGGTGGGATCCGCGGCAACTATGCCAGTATTGTAATAGTAGAAAGTGCAGCAAAAATCTTCCTCATGGGCATATCTCCTGGGCCGGCGATCAGAAATGTTGGAATCTTCTATTGAGCAGTGGTAGGAACAGCTGAAACGTATCGCAGAGAAATTCAGTGAGGAAGCAGACAGAATTACAGGATTAAGTAAGCCGAGAGAGGGCCGGCTTCAACGCCAATCAGATCCAGAATGCCGCGCGTTCTAGTTCACCGATCCATTTAATCCTGTAATCATGTAATCCTGTACGCTTTAAGACCAGAACCGGATTTCTAAGGACCGGCACGGATGCTCAGCATGGGGCTATTCGTACTGAACACTCCACGCAGCTTAATGCTTAGTGGCCAGTCACCTGGCGGCAAGTCGGGCAATCGAAACACAATAAACGAAACATCTATCCCCGCGAACGATGATGGTCCGACGCATTCAACCGGCCACGAGAACCCGCCAAGCTCTACAGACAGTGTCCCAACGTCAGGCGCGCCGAGTTGGGTAAAGCCAAGGCTCGTGGTAAAGAAAATTAACCTCGTGCGATGATCGCCGCTGAAGTTGTGGTCATTCGTAAGCGTGAATGGACCGCGTACTAAGGTAACCGAATCAACCGCGGCTACTTGGTTCGTTCCGGCTTCCACAAAAATCGTTGGACCGACTGGCGTGGGCGTCGGAGTTGGTGTGGGAGTTGGCGTGGGTGTGGGAGTTGGTGTGGGTGTCGGAGTGGGAGTCGCAGCGTTGCGTTCGAACGCACCGATGTCAGTCCCGTCCGCGGCATTCGGAACTGACGGATCGTTAATGGTACGAGGAAAGCCGGCGCCGCGTTGATCAGTTGTTAACGCGCCGGTCAGGCCAGCGGCCGTGCCTTTGTCAATTGCTGGACTATTGGCAAGCAACGCGAACGTCAGGGTGGGCCCACCATTGTTTTGTAGACCCAATGGATCCAGTTTCGGATCGAGCGGTGAAGCAATCGTGCCGACGAGGTCGTCTTTGACTCCATTCGTTAAGCCCGTGCTCCCGTCTGATTTACCGATCAGGTTGAAGCCCGCCGACATAACCGTGCCATACACGTCTGGTCCGGCATTGATGAAGTTATTCAGCGCGATGATGGAGCTCTTGATCTGCACAACGCCGGCTTCGACGCCGAAACCTCCGCCATAGCCTCCCGTATTTCCTGCGATCGTGCTGTTTGTAACATTCAAACTACATGGGTAATTCGTATTGTCGCATCGATTCTGAATCCCACCGCCGTGAGTACCATCTGCAGCAGTGTTGCCGATGATCGTGCCGTTGATAACATTGACCAAACCTTGTGAGTTGCGAATCGCGCCGCCACCATTTCGTCCTTCATTACCGTTAAATGTGCTGTTACGAATGGTCACAGTGGGGATGTCACTACTGAGGAAACCTGCAAATTTCGAGATCGAGATGCCTCCGCCTCCGCCGCGCGCAGAATTGTTGACGAATGCAGAGTCTGTGATGTTCACCTCCGCAGTTCCAGTCGAAATGATTTGAATGGCTCCGCCTGGTCCAACTGTGGAGGTACTGCCAACGCGGTTATCGTTAAAAACGCTATTGGTGATGGTCATGTTGTCGCCATAGACGCCGCCTCCGCCAGAGTTTTCTTGTGCAAGAGCAAAGTTGCGACTGAACACACAATTTGTAATATTCAGTGTTCCCTGCCTAATGCTGGTTCCGACGGCGCTTGCCAACATAGCTATCCCACCACCGCCCTTCTGCGCAGAATTGTCGGCAATCAAACAGTCACGCACTGATAAGAGTCCTTGACTATCGAAGAAGATACCGCCACCGAAATCATTTGAAGATCCATTACTAATGGTGAGGCCGGAAATACTTAGATTCAGCTTGACCTTTGTGTTGAAGGTAATCTGACTCTTGACCCTAATTGTGCTGAAGAAGTCCCCTGAACTGCGGCGCACTGTCAGAAGAGACGCTCCGGGGCCATTGATCGTTAGATTTTTAAGAACTATGTCAGGTAATTTGCTGAACAGGTTGATTGTGCAGGCACCAGAGGTGGCGATACAGTTCGGCTCAGTTGCGGGAATGGCGAAGTTGATGATCTGGTTACCACCAAGGGAGTTCGCCTCAGTAATCGCCGCTCGCAACGTGCACTGAGGACCAGCTGTACCAGCGTCGTTGTCGCAGACTGCATCTCCGGGATTGATGTCGTCGGCGTCACCCGTCTTGTTAACCGTGAAGGTCAATTGAGGGCAAGCCTGTCTTTCCAGGGCGCCAATGTCGGTGCCATCTCCGCCACTCACATTCGACGAGTTCAGATCATCGAGGGTACGAGGAAAACCGGCACCGCGAATGTCCGTGGTTAACATGCCGGCCAGTGAAGCGCTCGTCGCCTTATCGACAGCTGGACTTCCGCAGATTGGTAAAACTGGCACCGATTGTCCAAAGATTGTGACGCCAATCGAACCAAACTCCGGATCCAGCGGGATACTTGTTCCGATCTGGTCCGTAGGTTGATTAAAGCCCGAGTTGACATCTGCCTCACTGACAAGGTTGAACCCTTCGGACATGAAAGTGCCCGAAAGGTCCGTTCCCCCCACACCCACTTTCTCGTTTTGAGCGATGATCGTGTTCTTGACCCGCGCAGGCCCGACCACACCTACACCGTCTCCACTGCCTTCATTCCTTGCGATTGTACTGTTGCTAATATTCAGTGCACCCGAAGCATTTCGAACTCCGGCGCCCAACAAACCCGAATTCTTGTAAACGATGCTGTTAATAATATTTATCGTACCGCCCGAAACACGTAGACCGGCTCCACCGCCATTCACGGTACTAGTGCCAGTTGAAGAATTATTGCTGATGAGACTGTTGACAACATTGATGGATAGATCTGTGCTAGCGATACCGCCGCCGCCTACAGCGGTATTGCCAGCGATGACCGTGCCGGTGACATTGGCGATTCCTGCGTTCAGAATTCCGCCGCCCTGACTGGCAGAGTTTCCGGTGACGCTGCTGTTCGTGACGGTAAGGGTTCCACTGTTCACAATCCCGCCACCAAGTCCAACAGCGGTATTTGATGTGATGGTGCTTCCCGTCACATTCAATGTGCCGGAATTGGAAATGCCGCCGCCGCCGAGAAGCGTGGTTGTGTTGCCGCTGAGCGTGCAGTTGTTGATATTTAGGGTGCCGAGATTTTCAATCGCTCCACCAAACTCATTGCCGACTACCCTGCCGTTGTTAATAGTAAGACCCGACAGGGTCACCGAACCGACTCCAGTCACTTTGAAAATGCGATAGTCACCTCCTGTATCGCGACGCACCGTTAGTTTGTTTGCACCCGGGCCATTGATCTCGATGTTGGTGCTCAGGTTCGGTAGAGCTTTGGTGAGGTTGATAATGCAAGCGCCCGTGGCGTTAATGCAGTTTGGCTGGCTCACGGGTATGTTGAATGTAATCTGAGTGTCTCCCAGCGCATTCGCTCTTTGAATCGCAGCGCGCAGCGTACACTGCTCGCCCGCGGTTCCCGCATCCACGTCGCAACCGGTACCCGGATTTGGATTGTCTTGGTCGCCCGACATGTTGACGATAATCGCTGTCGCGAATAACGCATGCGAGCGGATGACCGGTTGACGGAGAAAACGCAGTAATCCGGTGTTGATTGACGTCGCGAATACAACGCCGGGAATTGTTAGCGTTGTCGCAAGCGTAAGCCTCAGCGATTTCGAAGTTGAAAAGCGCCCTAGCGACGCAATTAACAGGCTCTTCATTCTCGTTTACCCATACTCGGTACCCAGCTCCACAGGTCATAGTTCTTGCGGTGCACGTCGAAGGTGAAGGCCGTCACCTGCACTGAGTCCTTGGCGACGGTTGGCTGATCCTCGCTGGCGGCAGTGCTGAAGCTGTAGTTGGTGGAGATTAATAATCCACAGGCCAGAAACAAGAGTTTTCTTTTCTTCATTGCATTCACTCCTGGGGGATTGGTGTCTTGATTGATAGTGGGAGGAGTGGGGAAAAGATATCGCGGATTTTTTCTGGCTCGACAGGATTACAGAATTACATGACTCAAAAGCGTGGACCTTCCTCCACTGATCTTTACATCCTGTAATCCTGTCCTTAATTCTTTCTCCGCTGTTACTGCTTCTTACCGATGATGGCGCCGTCTCCGATGATGAAGTAGCCAGAGGGCGGTGAGCCGTTGTTGGCCTCGCAACGCTTTTGCCGTAGCAGCCTGCGCGTTCATTGAGTTGATGCTTGACGGCTTTGTGTCGAGCGGCCCCGTACTGGAGAGTTCTATTGAGCAGTGACTGAAGGGCCGAAAGATATCGAATCACTTCACTTCACTTTGCTTATCTGAATCTAAATTTGGCTAAGTGCTGGCTGTTATCGTTGAGTTTGAGAACCAGCACCCGGCAAGCTAGGCTCCCACGGCCAGGGTGTCGCCGCTGATGGCTACCGAGCTGCCGAGGACATCAAAAGGCGCTCCGTCCAGAGCCATCAGCTTGGCCGACTCAATCAGATCTCCCGCCCAGCCGTTCTGCGATCCGAGTGTGTGATCCTGAAGAAGTAGGTTGTGTTTGCCTTGAGGATGCCACCGCCAATCAGGAGTAGCAGGAACAACGACCTTACCCATGCAACATTTGGAGCGCAGAGCGAGAAAAGGATTCTCCTCATCGAAGCTTCCTCGCTTAAATCAGAGTCTGTTCTATTGAGTAGTGTCGAAAGCGGAGACGTATCGAGAAAATTTTTGTGAAGCGGCCTATTTTCTTTCCACGTGGATCAGCGATTTGCTGACATCCTCGAGTTCCCCGGTTGAGGTAGCGCCTACAAGTGTGATGATGTAGTCGCCGGTGGTGAATTTTTGGGCTGGAATAGTGAGCGAGAGATTCGCGTGAGTCTTAACTCGAGGAGCCGCTAGCTGTCTCGAGGTCAGAATCGGCTTGCCATCAGCCGATTGGATCACGACCTGATAAGCTGAGTAGTTGTTCTCTCTCAGTCTTAGTTGCAGTCTAACTTGCTCTGTCTCAGATGAGATTTTAAGAGTACTCGTTGGACCGGCATCGACGCCCCTGGTTCCGCCAATCGTCAGTATGAGTGTGGCAAACTTTGCCAGTTCGGGTGATGGTGAAGGGGCGGCGACACCCTGCTGCAAGCGCTCGACTTCCTCCGATAGTTTCTGTGCCCGCAACTGCTGGTTCGCGATTTGCTGCTGAAGTTCGCGCTCACGTTCTTCACGAGTTAACTGCGCGGATTCTATTCGCGCCAATTCCTGTCGCAATTGCTTGGTTTCAATAAAGAACCAACCGGCCAGTAGGGCGAATAGCAATAACGCAATTGCCAACCCCCACGCTAACTTCGGACCGCGCATTGCCGCTGAAAATAGATCCCACCAGGATGCTGTGATCGGAACAGTCTCGACACCAGCATTCGCATCCATCTTCGCAGCTAAGGTCTCAGCAAACTTCGCGCGTTCGCGTCGTTCCGGATGGGCCATGTAATACTTCTCAAACCGGTCAAGCGTCTCCGGAGAGAGGAGCCCACGAGCATACTTGTCGACGAGATCATTCTCGACCTGGACCATCTGTTCGAACAGCTGCTGGTCGCTGAAGTATTTTT
Organism: Pyrinomonadaceae bacterium; assembly: GCA_036004125.1. Taxonomy (GTDB): domain Bacteria; phylum Acidobacteriota; class Blastocatellia; order Pyrinomonadales; family Pyrinomonadaceae; genus PSRF01. The sequence goes on from DASYRR010000100.1 coordinate 15,077, forward strand.
CCTCAAGCGTGAGCTGCTCCGACTCGGGCAGCTCGCCAAGAAGATAGCTTCGTATGATTTGCTCCTGATTACTCATCCCTCATTAACCAGTGTTAAATCCTGCGTTTCATATCGCTGATTTCTTCCGCAGACAAACAGGTACGCAGCGCTGCAACTTGTCGCGTAAGCGTTGAACGCGAGCGCGTCCCGACATAACCCGTACCGATCATCGAGCTTCCGACCAATACGATTCAAGGTTTTCGTCGGCGTGCTCCTCTGGATAAGGCGCCCCTCGCCATTCGAAGAATCTAATCAGAGTGCGGCGTAACTCCTCATACTTCTCGCCGGCCTGCTCACGATCCGGATCGAGGCGCTGTAACAGCCTGGTGAATGTGTCGGTCGTTAAGCCGGCTTCCATGAGACAATCAAAGAGGATGGTCTGAAGATTGAAGGAGGTTCACCGCTGACCTTTTAAGTTGGCCCACTCACCCGCAAGAATGAAACTAGCCCAGTAGTAAGGATGACTGCGAGGCTTATTGTGAAGCATCTTGAGCTGCACTTGACGCAGAGCTTCGCCTCTGCCCACATCCTGCACGAGGGCCTGGTAGTATCCGGTCATCAAATCACGCGTACTCCGGTCTGACACCGGCCACAAACTCATCAACTGACTCTCCGCTCCAGCAAGGAAGAGTGCGCGACGAAGACCGTAAACGCCTTCCCCGTTCTTAACTTGACCCACGCCAGTGTCGCACGCTGAGAGAACAACCAGCTTCGTGCCCCAGAGATCGAGAGCTGTTGCTTCGAGCGCCGTGAGCACGCCATCGTCGTCACCACTGCGACCTTGATTAGCGCCGGCAAGCGCCAAGCCTGAACGCAACAGTGGATTTTCAACGTTGGCCACCCACTTACCAAGTCGAGTCGAATCTGGAGTTTTCGCTGCGGCCAGCTTGTTCACCGACGAATCATTCTCCAGGAAGAATCCGTGTGTAGCGATGTGCAGTATGCTTGGGCCCCTGACACGCCTCAAGTTGGCTTCTGTCGCCTGTTCCTTGACTAGAAATGTTGCCTGAGGAAGGAGTGTCTTAAGTGTTCGCACTTCATCAGCAATTCCCGGTAACGGTCCGAAGAATAGTTGCGAGGAATTAAATTGAGCACGGTTGGACGCGCTGGGGTTTGCTGAACTGTTACTAGAATCGATAAGAGCAGGATCGCCGAACGTGGGATCAGCCACAACTACAGGCGGGCTTTTGCTTTCGCGCCGCACTTGTAAACGCAGCAGATCGCGTCCGCTCGTCAGATAATTGAAACCGTAACGTTCGAGGAGATAGCGTCCCTGTTCATCAACTAAGGCTTCAAACGGAATCAGGTTCAAATGGCCGTCAGGCGAGATAAGTAGTCGCGTCGCGTCGCCGACGAGCGCACGGACAGGCCGCATAAGTTTCTCGTCAAGATTGCGCGCGAGTTGCCGCACGTCTCTGCGCCGCGAGTCACCGAGCGCGCGCCGCAGAGCGTCAACGATGCCGTCAATGTCCTTGGCCACGCCGATCTCCACCCAACGCACTTCGCCTTGATCGGGCACGACGTAAGCGAGGTAGCGAGGTTCACCGAATGCTGTTTTGTCATCCGGCCTTTTCGGATCGAACGAGCGATAAACGACGAACTCGATAAGCGCAGCGCCTTCGGGAATTTCACGGCGCACCGAATCCAGCGTGATATTTAGCTTCTGCGAACGGAACTCCGCGCTGCGGCGACTGATCTCATCTTCAAGCTTCGCCCTCCGTTCTTCCAACTGCTCAGTCTTAGCACGATCTTCAGCGGACGCAAACGATTGCGAGTCGCTGAGGACGCGCCGCGCCAACAGCGAAGTGACTTCGCTCAGTTGATCCAGCAAAGCCTTGTCTTCCGGCGTTGCGCGACGACGTAAGGCGTTGAGGGTGTCTGTTAATGAATCCAACACCCGCCCCTTGAATCGAAGCACGGACACGAGAGCGAGCGCGGCTGCCTGTTGATTGGCGGGAGCGTGGCGTACGTGGAGCGTCAGGCTTCGGTCCACGTCCGTTATGGCGGCGGCGAGGTAGGTTAGCTTCTGCCGCTCTGAGCCGGTGGCGAGCGCGAGCGAGAGATTGCGCTCGTCTGCGGAGCGCGCGCGCGTCTGAAAATCGATAGCTTGAGCTTCGTCTCCTCTCTCGGCGTAGATCACGGCCAGAGCTTTCAGCGGCGCGAGAGCTTCGGGGCCGCCCACACCCTGCGATTTTTCAGCGACCTCAACGGCGCGGCGATAAAGAACCTCCGCGTCCGGACCGTTGCCTTTCAGATAGGCGATGCGTCCGAGTTGATTGAGAATTTGCGCGACATAAGGATGGTTCGAGCCGTTTATTCTTTCGCGGATTGCCAGCGCGCGGCGTGCCGTTTGCTCGGCCGCCGCGTAATCGCTTTGTCCGACATGAGTCTCGGCTAGTCTGATGAGGATGTCCGCGTGTTCGCCGCCTTCGCTTTTCCGAATCGATTCGATGATTGACAGAGAACGCTTGAGGTATGCAGCCGCAGCCGCGTAATCGCCTTGGCTATTGTTGAGCTCGCCGAGATTCACGAGCGCGTGAGCGATTCTCATCTGGTTGGGGTTTGCAGCCTTCTCGCGTTTTTCAAGAACCTGGATAAAAATATCTTCGCTGCGTTGATAGTCACCCCTCGCGGAATAGATGATCGCCAGGTTTGTCAGCGCGGCGAGGGCTCCGTTTTCGTCGTTCCTTTTTTCGGAGATGTTTAAGGTGCGTTGGTAAAGCGATTCCGCTTCGTCGTAATTGCCCACACGGTAATGAACACGGGCGATATAACTAAGCACACGCCCCGCTGCTAAGCTGTCTTCACCGGCTGCCTTCTGCCTCGAAGCAAGCTCGCGCTGGTAAACTTGTTCGGCTTTTACGAAGTCGCCCTTCGTGTCATACAGATAGGCGAGACTGTGTAGAGCATCGGAGTATTGCGGGCTGTCGTCGCTAACAGACTTTTCCAAAATTGAAGAGGCGCGCACATAGGTCTCTTCGGCGTTCGCGTAGTCCTGTTTCTGGAAATGGATGTTGCCGAGGAGACTGAGCGCGCGGGCAAACTCCGGGCTCACCGCGCCCGAAGTCTGCTCAAAGATTTGTGCTGCACGCTCGGCGGAGGCGACTGCGTCTGTATATTTTTCTGACTCCATAAGGCGCAGGGCTTCCGCGAAAAGTCTTGTCGCTTCAACGATCTGTCGATCTCGCATCGTCGCCGCGCGCGCCTCAATCAAACGGATTTCGTAACGACCAGCGGGGGTCGTTCCCGGTGCGTGAACCGAGAGCCGATACATTCCAGACAGTGCAGCTACTTGGGTGAAAAGCGCCTCCTGCGCTGTACCAATAGCTTTGAACATTTCGACCGTGTCGCCGCCCGGCGGTTGGAGCATCACGCGGACATCCAGGCCCCGCAGTTTGATCCCAACACTGATGAATTGTCCTTCCAGAAGCGGAAGCTGATAGATGTGGGTGTCGCCGCCAGCCAGGTCGCGCTCTATGGGCTTGCTCAGTTCAAGTGTAATTAGTTCCTGCGGCGCGCTTATCTGCCCTAGTCCAGCCGCACGAGTTTCCGGGAATAATTTCCCGACTGCTCCGAAATGAAATGTGCCAATCAGTACGCAGCAGAGAATCCCGTCAATGGTTAGCAAACGAAAGGCTGCTGCAGTCACAATATTGGACTTCGAATGGGAGGCTCGGACCGAATGCATAAACTGACCTCGCGGTCTCGGAGAAGTTGAGAGTTAGGGTTGCGCCATTATTCCATAACATCAAGGCACAAGGGAAAGAGGTACCGACCTAAAGCCGGTGGTGTTAGCGGACTCGCATGTGCGGCTATGAGTTTGTCATACAGCGCCCACACGGATGGCCGACTGTGGGGCGGATGCTTTCACCCTTGCGGCAATCTTCGGCTTGTCGAACTTTCGAATGACTCTGCGTTAGACCCACGCGACGGACGAGTCGAACCGCCGAGCCATTGAGAACCTGGTCTACCTTATAGGAGCCCGTTTCTTGAGGGTTATGGGGGCACTATCTTTGCAATGATGCCGTCCAATTTGTAACCAGCGTCAGTGAAGGCGATGCTGTTTCTATAGGAACAGGTAACAAAATTCGCTTGCCGTCAGAGCTAATATAAACGGGTACATCCCAATCGTTCGGATTATGAGGTGATGACGGTAACGGCTTGCCTCCGAACACAATATGCGACTCTCCGAGTGCGAACTCCTGTCCTTTGACTTTGACATTCACAAGAATCAATTTGCGTTCGGCATTGATGTACGCAAGCTCGCGCCCGCCGTTCAACCATTGCGGAGCGTCAGCTCCGTCGGAAGATATTTGTCGTTTCACACCCGGAGTTGGGAAGGACGTCACATAAAGCTCATACTTTCCAGATTCATCAGAAATGAAAGCGATCCAATGACCGTCTGGGGAAATACTTCCCTCAATCTCGTTTGCGGGGGTCTGCTGGAATGGGTAGGCTTTTTTGTCGCCGTTCAAGGGCTGGATCCACAAGTCCACTCCCAGCGAGGTTTGCGAAGTGAAGACAATCATCTCACCATCTGGAGACCAACTTAGCGGCCACGGGATACTTTCTGGCGTCGAGATTTTTTGAGGTTCCGAACTCGCGTTAGTTGGTTGCAGGTAAAGCGAGGAAGACCCTCCTCCCGGGGTATAAGCCAAAATCCGGCCATCCGGTGACCATGCGCCCGACGAGAAGTCTTCCAAACCGCCGGTGAAACGGCTGGCGATTCCGTGATTAAGGTCATACATCCAAATCTGCATCCGCGCGTCTTTGCCCAGAACGCGCGCCGCAGCGTCCTTTTCATCTGGTGAAATAGAGACGGAAATGAAAGAGGCCGGTCCGCCCACAGTTCCAAGGCTCTTTCCCTCAATATCAAACCAGGTGAGCTGGCTTTTCACGATACCTAACCCGCCGTCGAACACTAGCAATCCTGTCGCAGATAACGAATAACCGCCCGTAAACCTAAGGGAGTTGAAAGACACTTTTTCAGCAATGGGTATTGCCTGGCCGCTGGTGCTCAATCGGTCGGCCTCGATCAGTTGGGCCATCAGGTTCCCGTCGCGAACAAACACCAGGTACCCGGGCTCAACATAAATACCCTCACCCTTTTCGTTGGCGACTTGTTCAACTTTCTTTGTCTCCAGATCAAGACTATAGATCCCATTTGTCTTTTGAGATCTCGACGAGAGGCTCCCGTTGAAAAATAGCAGTCGTTTACCATCAGGCAGAAAGTGCGGATTGCGGTGAGTAAAATCGTTTCTTTCAACTGTTGTCACCTGAACGGGAGTTCCTCCGACGGCTGAAACTTCCCAGAGCGGGCCGAGGGCGGCGGAAGCAAAGACAATTACATCCTGCTTGCTCCAGCTTGCCCCTCGGCCTTCATTCGCGTCACACAAATTTTGCACAGTCCCGGTAGCAACCTCCGTCTTCTTCAGTTTCTTATCAGCGAAGAAACCGACAAACCGGCCGTCTGGCGACCAGAAGGGATAGGTCGCTCCGTTTGACCCGGGCAGGGCCTGGATAGTCATGCTGTCCATAGACCGCATCCAGAGTTGCTGGGCCATTCCGTCAGGACCAGTGGCCGCAAAGACTAAACGTTTACCGTCGGGCGACAGCGCGAGTGAAGAGTTGGTTTGATCCAGCGCGAAACCGGTTGGAAGGTTGATGGAGGAGCGGAGCATGGGTTGAGTGGTCGGCTTGCGCGAAAGGTACATTAATGAGATCGCCAAAAGGCCGGCTGCTAAAAGAAAAACCATCGTCCAAGGCAAAACACGTCTCCAGCTTGATTGGGACTGCGTCGGCAAATCATTCACTATCGACCCGTTCTCTACCTGCGGTTCGCTCACAGCGATACGAGCTTCGCCAATATCACGCAACCGCTGCTTTGGATCTTTTGTCAGGCATCGCCGAAGCAGCCTGCGGATCGAATCCGGCGTGGACTGAGGCAGCAATTGCCAATCCGGCTCCGCTCGCACCACCGCCGCCAGCGTGTCCGTTAAGGTTTCCCCACTGAACGTCTGCTCTCCCGAGAGCATCTCGAACAGCACACAACCAAACGCCCATATGTCTGCTCGCCGGTCAACTATTTTGCCTTTCGCCTGCTCGGGGCTCATATAAGCGGCGGTGCCGAGAATCACTCCCGCCTGCGTGCCTTTGACGAGAGTGGGTGAATGTGAAAGATCAGTAACCTGGGCTTCGCCTTCGAACACTTTTGCTAGTCCGAAATCCAGCACCTTGACGGTACCTTCCGGAGTGACTTTCACATTCGCAGGTTTCAGATCGCGATGAATGATGCCGCGTTCGTGGGCTGCTTCGAGCGCTTCCGCGACTTGTCTTGCAATCGCCAGCGCATCGTCTAACGGAATGGGTCCTGGCGTAATGCGCTCGGCGAGTGTTGGCCCCTCAACCAACTCCATTACCAGCGCACGAAGCCCATTTTCTTCTTCAACGCCGTAGATCGTGGCGATATTTGTGTGATTAAGCGACGCTAAGACTTGAGCTTCACGGTGAAATCGCACGAGACGTTCGGCGTCATTCAAAAAAGTTTCTGGAAGCACTTTGATTGCAACGTCACGATTCAACTTAACATCGGTCGCGCGATAGACTTCGCCCATTCCACCGACACCAAGTTGCGAGCGGATTTCGTAACGACCGAGTTTGGTGCCCACCGGCAAACTCATTTTTTGAAGTTACTGATCAAAACGACGTCGCTGGCCGAGGTCCCACGATTAAGTGCCACTTGTTTTCCATCGCGAGAAATTTGGAAGCTGAAAATTCGGTCCGATGGAAAGTTCGTCAATTGTTTTGGTGCGGAGCCGTCGATCGGTTGCGCCCAAAGATTCGTGATGCCGTTGCGCGTTACACCATACACAATCGCGCGTCCATCAATGCTCCACTGCGTGTTGGTTGTGTCGCCTGTCGGATAGGTAAAGGTTTTGGTTGGCTGGCCACCCTCGCGCGGGAATATCGCCAGCTTGAACGCGCCGTTTGGCTGATCGAGATAACTGCACGCGATCTGCTTTCCGTCAGGCGAGATCGCCGGTTTTTCGGAAGCGTTATCCGTAAGCTGTACCGTCTGAGCGCCGTCGATCGAAAGCGTCCAGACGTTGCATCTGTTAAAGCACATCGTGAACGCGATCCACTGACTGTCAGGCGAGACGGTAACCTCCGCAACCTCGTGGTCGTGAGTTAATTCGTGCGCGTCCGAACCGTCGAGATTCATGCGCCAAACGCGTGGCGCGCCGCTACGGTCAGACACGAACACAACGTAACGGCCGTCGGGCGTAACTGTAGGATCTATGTTTGAGCGGTTGTCGGCGGTGAGTTGTTTACGATCGCCGTTTGCCGGATCGACGAGATAAAGATCGCCGCCAGCGGCCGTCTTGTCGGGGTAGATTATCTTTCCGTCACGTGTCCACGTGGGTTTGCCGACCAGATTTCGACCCTTGTTGACTTGTGTTGCCCGCGCCGCATCGAATCCGGGCATGACCCAGATATTGTTCGAAACTTCCCTCTGCACGGCGGCGACTACATTCGCATCTTTGGTCAAACTGATCAGCAGATACGAATTCAAATCGTTTGTAAGCCGCGTCGCTTCACCTGAAGGATAAGAGATACGCCAGACGACGAAAGCTTCCCCGGAAGTCTCCTGGGCCGTGGCTAAGATCGTGCGGTCGTCGAACCAGATCGCTTGCATCACTGTAAACCATTTACGCGTAGCCAAAGGTTTGACTTCGCCGGTAGCGACAGAAACCGTCCCAAGGCTCATCCAGGTTTCCTTTGAACTCGCAATTGGCGTCGCGATGGTCTTCCCGTCAGGCGACCACGAAACGGAACTGAACTCGCCCTTGTAGAAATATTCGTCTCCATGACGCATCGCCAATTGACGCTGACTTGTGCCGTCGGCATTCGCAATCATGAGGCGATCCTCGTCTTCGTAATAATAAAAATAAGCCATCTGTTTGCCGTCAGGAGAAAAAATTGGCGAGCTGTTGATACCGCTGAAAAGTTTGCGCGGCGTGCCGCCCAGCACCGGCACCTGATAGAGGGTTCCCGTGGCGTCGTTTCCCTGCCGAACCGCGTAGTAAACGTAGTTGCCGTCAGGCGAGAAGGCCGCGCCGACATAACGAACTTTGCCGGGCGGAACGATCTGAGTGTTGCTGTTTGCGACTGCGACTTGCCGCAGCCAGAGACTCTTTAACTCGCCGTCGTCCTGGACGTGCACTAGCCATTTGCCGTCAGGCGAAATTACGGCGCCGGTCGCATTGCCGACATTAGTGAGCCGCGTGTAAGTTGCCGACTCAAGCGAGATTGCGTTCGTCGACCGGCTGCCGAGTAATTTGTAAGCCGCGATGCCGACTGCCACGAGTAGAACGACCGCAGCTGCGATCGCGACTGCCGCCCCGGTCTTATGGGTTTTGATCTGATTGACGACGTACTCGGCGCTGGAAACATTCGTTGGCGTTGGCGCGGCTTCGCCAGTGCGCGAACGCGCATGCTCAGGGGTTGTTATTGCCGATGGAAGACTTCGCTCACCAATCTGACTTGCGGTTGATGCGCCACCACTCTCGGCCAGACGCTCAGCCGCGACAGACCGCTCGGCTTTGACCTCAGTGTCAACGCGGAGCTTGAGCCGCTGCAACTTCTTCCTTAACTCACGCGCGGTCTGCGTCCGCTCTTCCCGTTCTTTCGTGAGAGTTTCTGTGATGATCCATTCGAGCGCCTCCGGAACATTAGGTACGTTACCCGAGAGCGGCAGCGGATCTTTCTCTAAAATCGCAACGACAATGTGACTGGATGTTGCACCCTCGAACGGCACGCGACCGGTCACCATTTCGTAGAGCACGACGCCGACACTCCAGATGTCCGTGCGCGCGTCTAACTCTTTCCCGCTCGCCTGTTCGGGTGACATGTAATTTACCGTGCCCATTACGACACCCGGGCTAGTCTTCACGCGCGTGGCGAGTTGGCTATCAGAAATTTGTTCGGGCGTCGACGCGGTCTGCGTCACCTTAGCCAACCCAAAGTCGAGCACCTTCACCCGGCCGCGCGGCGTGATCATGATGTTCGAAGACTTGATGTCGCGATGCGTAATGCCTTTTGAGTGAGCTTCATCAAGCGCGTCGGTGATCTGAATTGCGATGTCGAGAGCTTCGGCAATCGGCAGCGGCCGTCCGCCAATCTTTTTGTCCAGCGTCACGCCTTCGACATATTCCATTGCGATGAAGTTGCCGCCGTCGGCTTCACCGATTTCATAAGTATGCGCGATGTTTGGATGCGACAGTGCAGCCGCCGCACGCGCCTCTTGAAGGAACCTGAGCAGCCGTTGCTGATCGCGAGCAATTTCGGTGGGCAGCAGCTTGACGGCAATTTGCCGATCGAGTTGCGTGTCGTGCGCGATATAGACCTCGCCCATACCGCCCTCGCCAAGCTTCGAGCGGATTTCGTAACGGCCGAGTTTTGTTCCGATGGGAAGCATCATTTATCGCTTGGCGCTGGCTATTTTCCCCACTTCGCTCGGCTTGAGTCCAGGCAAAGATTTAGGCTCCGCCCGCGCGTACGACCTCGGCGGCAGCGCGGATTCCGGAGCGGAGCGCTCCCTCCATCGTGGCCCTGAGGATGGAAGTATGCTCGCCTGCGAAATGGATGCGTCCGTGCGGTCGCTGCAATAGCGGAAGCCAGCGTGTCACCTGACCAGGCGCCGGCAACGAGTAGCCCGCCAGCGCATAGGGGTCGTTGCTCCAGGCCTTCACCGTGCCACCCTCGACGTTCTCGCCGAGAGCGGGGTGCACCCTGGTCATGCTCCCGACAACAGTCTCGAAGATCTCACGATCGGATCGCGCCGCGAGCCGCCGGGCCGAGGCGCCACGCACATGGCTCTCCAGGATGGCGCGCTTTTGTGGACCGCCTGGGTCGGATACCGGGTGCTGAGTCACTTGCATCACGGGCAGATCAGTGGCGGCCGAACCGGTAACACCTTCGTCGTACCAGAACGCGCGCCGGACCTGGACATAGGTTCGCGTGGCATCACCGTACTGCAGACCGCGGATCGCGGCGCGCTGGTCGTCCGGCAGTGCCGGTTCGACGGAGATGGTCCGAAGTACCGTGGCAGGGAGGGTGCAGACGACCCGATCGGCGCGATGGCGCTCCGTGCGCCCGCTGCGACGGGCCAGCACCTCGGCACCGCGGCCGAGGTCGCGGATGGCGAAGACCTCGACGCCGTACCGTATTTGGAGCGCAAGTCTCTCGGCCATGGCGGTGGGAAGCCGGTCGTTTCCGCCTTCCAGCACGAACGCGCCTCCCACAAAGGGCCCGAAGTCGGCGACCGCCGCGCTGAGCGCCGAAGACGACTCCCCGATCTTCGGGGCGTACCATTGCGTATCGCGGACCAGCGCCATCGCCTCACTGCTGGCGCCGTTAGAGCGCATGAAATCGTCGAGGCTCCATTGATCGAGGTTTGCCAGCGGTGGCAGGTTCCAGCTGTCGGGGTTGTCGATCCCCCGGGGCAGCTTCTCCACGATGTAGCGCTGGGCGATTCCTGTCGGGCCTAGTTTGCGCTCCTCCGGCGTCAGGTCGTACGGCCAGGGCGGCGTCTCGCCGGCACGGGCGGCGAACCGGCGGCCCCGGAGATGGTAGAGCGGGGCAAGATCGGTCTTCACCCACGATGCACGCTTCAGACGGAGAGCATCGATGTAGCGGTTGGCGGCGCTATAAGAGTCCCCAAAGCTGATCGCCCCCGCTTCAGCGTAGAGTCCGTCAGCGAAGGACTCGCGCAGCGTTAGCACTCGCCCACCGGGGCGGGTTCGAGCCTCGAGCACCGTCACCTCGTGACCCCCTTCCGACAGCTCCCACGCGGCGGCGAGGCCGGCGAGACCCGCTCCGAGCACCAACACCTGCTGTGCGGCGGCGGTCGAGCGCGGAAACGCGTCACGCGCCCTCGAGAAAACCGCGGATGCACCGATCGCTCCGGCGCCGATAGTTAGCCACTCCAGGAAGTGACGCCTGGAGATCGACCGTTGCTGAAGGTCGCTCATAGCATTCTCCGCCTGCCGCCTGCCGATCAAGCCGCGTGTCGTGCGCAAGATACACGACGCCCATTCCGCCCGCGCCAAGCTTCGAGCGGATTTCGTAACGCCCGAGTTTTGTGCCTGGGGCGAGAGTCATCACTTCAAATCCGCTGTCCAGTTCAACACGACTGTAATCGGCCCAGTGTTGAGTCCCCCGACAGTGTTGCTCACCAGAAACCTTTGGCCATCCGGTGCAACTGCAAATTGCGTCACCGCGGCATTGAAGCTGGGAACGTGCATATCGAACAGAGGTGTCGGTTGTCCGCTCTTGAAATTTGCGCCCTCGGCCTTGACGTTCACTGTCATCATTTTTCTGTCGATCGCAACATAGAACAGCTCAGTTCCATCGCGCCTCCACGCCAGAAAATAAGCGCCATTCGTTGACACCTGCCATTTGCCGCCAGAGGCGGGAAACGTTTGCACGTAAATCTGATTAATACCTGATTCGTCCGACGTATATCCTATCCATCGGCCGTCCGGCGAGAACTTGGCGTTTCGTTCGTTGGCCTCAGTTTGCAGAAAAGGAAATGGCTTCTGATCTCCGAACAACGGCAGAACCCAAATATCAAGCTTTGTCTTCGGATCGTTAACGGTATAAAGGATAAATCGTCCATCCGCAGACCAATCCGACGGAAATTTGTTATCGTCCGATTTTACTAATAATTCTTGTTTGCCGGCGCCGGTAGCGGGCTTTTGATAAATCTGGCGCGGGCCCTCTTTGTCTGAAGAAAAAATAATGCGGGTGCCGTCGGGCGACCACACAGAGAACAGCTCTGTCGCCGGATCGAATGTAAACCGCGTCGGTTGGCCGGTTGCGAGGTCTAACAGCCAAATATCGCGATTCCCCTGCGGGTCAACACCATCCACGGCAACGCGCTTTCCATCGGGAGACAACCACGGACGAATAAAGTTACCTGGCCCACCAAGCGAGCCAATCTCTTTGCCGGCTCGATCAACCCAGATAAGTTGCGAATTTCCGTAGCTCCCGCCGCTGTATACGAGTATTCCCGTTTCTGACACTGAGAAGAAGGTTTGAAACGACGCGACGTCATATCCGACTTGTTCGGCGACTGGAAATGACTCGCCGCTAAGTTGGAGTTTGTCGGCGTCAAAGGCCTGGGCCATTAGCGTGGATTCTCGCCTGAACAAGAGAAATCCCGGAGCGGCGTACGCGACTACCGAGTTGGGAGTGTCCAGCAAACGCCGGTTTTCTTTAGCGTCGAGCGAACGCACGTATATACCCTGGCTCTGCGGTCCGCCATTTATGGCATACAAGAAGTGACGACCGTCCGGTAAAAAATAGGGCCACCGATGTGAAGACTCCTGGTGCGAGGGATCGAGCTTCGTCAAAGGTGTTGGCGCGCCACCGGCTGCTGACACCTGAAAGATTGGTTCATTGGGCGTCGGCGCAAACAAAATCACCCCGTCACGGTTCCACGTGCCGCCGCGTGGGACCACGGCGTTGCATAACGTCTGCACCGTGCCCCCGGAGACTTCAACTTTTTTCAGCTTTCCGCCCGCGAAGAATCCAATAAAACGACTGTCCGGCGACCAGAAGGGAAGAGTGGCTTCCTCGGTTCCAGGCAACGGTTGCGCAGTTATCGAGTCGAGCGGCCGGACCCACAAGATGGTCTTTCCGGATTCGTCGGTGGTCACGAAGGCGAGCCGCAGTCCATCAGGTGAAATCGCGAAAGGACCAAAACCGGTCTTCTCTGGCGGATTGATGAGTAACCGAACAGGTCGCGCCTCGGTCGGTGTGCGCCGAAGGTACGAAAACGCGAGCACTACCACGAGCGCAGCGATCGCGAGTACCGCCACCGAAGCAAAGATCAGCTCACGTCGCGTCAGTTTGCGCGCGGTGATGGCAGAAACAACAGCCGTCTGAGCTGAGGTTGGCGCAGAGCCAGACAATGCTTCGAGGGCGAAAGCGAGATCACTCGCAGAATGAAATCGCTCTTCAGGATTTTTCTCGAGGCAACGGTGCACCAAACGCTCCAGCGCCGGCGAAATTCGTTGATTGGTTTCTGAAAGGTCGGGCGGATCTTCTCTCAGGATCGCGCTCATCGTTTCCGCCGCGGATTCGCCGTGAAAAGCGCGCCGGCCGGAAAGCATCTCGTAAAGAATCGCGCCAAAAGAAAAGATGTCTGAACGATGATCCACCTGGCGGCCCTTCAACTGTTCCGGCGACATGTAACCGACCGTGCCCATCACTTTTCCCGGATCGGTCTCAACGCGTCGTGTCGGAATACTGGTTTGTGAAAGTTCTGTATTCCCTGCGCCGGTCAACTTCGCGAGGCCAAAGTCGAGAATCTTTACCCGTCCATCGTTCGTAATGAACAGATTGTCCGGCTTCAGGTCCCGATGAACGATGCCCTTCTCGTGTGCCGCCGCCAACCCACGCGCTGTTTCGAGCGCGTAATCAATTGCTTTTCGTTGCGGGAGCGACGTACCACTAATTCGTTGCCGCAGTGTCTGACCTTGTAGCAATTCAGATACAACGTATGGCGAACCCTCGTGTGTGCCGACATCGTAAATCGAAAGAATGTTCGGATGATTGAGCGCACTGGCGGCGCAAGCCTCCTGCTCAAACCGATGCAGTCGATCCGTGTCATCGGAATACATCAAAGGCAGAACCTTAACGGCCACGTCGCGACCCAGTTGAGTATCGCGGGCCAGGTACACCTCACCCATCCCACCTTCCCCAATCTTCGAGCGGATTTCGTAGCGGCCGAGTTTTGTGCCGGCGGCGAGAGTCACCTTAAAGGTTGCGTTTCCAGAAATCGACCATCAAACGGTACAGATGAACTGTCGCGGCTTCATCGGTGATGCCGTGTTTGCGCATCGGGTACGCCATCATTTCGAACGTCTTGCCGGCGGCGACCAGCGCGTCGATGAATGCCATCTCGTTATACGGATGTACGTTGTCGTCATACGTTCCGTAAACGATCAGCAGATGGCCGTGCAGATTTTTCGCGCGCGGCACCACGGACGAACTTGCGTATCCTTCAGAATTTTCCTGCGGCGTTCGCATCGCTCCTTCAGTCCACTTTGTATCGTAATAACGCCAGTCGGTAACCGGCGCCACGGCGATGCCGGCTTTGAATTCCTGCGAACGCGTCATCAAATTCAGAGTCATCCACCCGCCATAACTCCAGCCCCACACACCCACGCGCTGAGGATCAACCCACGACTGTTTCTTCAGCCAGCGCGCCGCGGCCACAAGGTCAGGTGTCTCCGCTTCGCCGAGACGCTTGACGATCGTGTTTTCCAACTGTTTGCTGGTCGCAGTCGCTGATCGATTATCGACCTTCACAACAACATAACCGGCGTCAACTAACATTTGGTTCCACAGAGTATCTCGCTGCCACGAGTTTGAAACTTGCGGCGCTGCGGGTCCGCCGTAAACAAACATGATCACTGGAAACTTATGATTAGGTTGAAAAGT
>DASYRR010000101.1:0-19809 GCA_036004125.1 Pyrinomonadaceae bacterium
TGTACGTTGACGATCTTTCTCGTGCTTGCCAGGCTTTCATCGACTCCTCGCGAACCTTTGGGCTTTATAACCTTGGCGGCGGAAGTGCGAATGCCGCCCGGTTGCGTGAGATAATCAAAACCATTGGCAGTTTGATTGAATTGCAACCGGAAATCGAAGACGACCCAAAGCTTCCTCTGCCCGTGCCGTTGAATTACGTATCTGACCTGACTCGAGTTCGCGAGGAATTGGGCTGGCAGCCACAGGTCACAATTGAAGAAGGGTTGCGAAATCTACTCTAGGCGCGGATGTCACAGCTGACGACAAAGGAAATCAAACAAGTAGTTGTCCGAGGCACTAATTGGATCGGCGACTCCGTGATGACTATACCGGCGCTGCGGGCTCTGCGGAGAGTCCTACCGGATGCGAAAATCACTTTGGTACTCCGACCCAGCGCCAGGGGCCTTTTCGCCGACGCAGATTTCGTCGATGAGTTACTTGTCTATGACCGACGCAATGCGTTTTCAGTCTTGCCTCAGATCGGAGAATGGGGCAAGAGACGCTTCGACCTTGCGGTGTTGTTTCAAAACGCATTCGAGGCTGCGCTGATTCCCTTCTTCGCAGGCGTACCGCTTAGACTTGGCTATGCGACAGAGTCGAGGCGGCCAATGCTCACTCATCCGGTTGCCCTTCCAGACTGGCGATCATCAAGGCACGAAGTCTTCTATTACCTTTATCTGATTACCGCGTTGGAGCAGTTACTCTACGGAACGAGTTCGATTTGCGAAAACGACCCGGATACGACACTCGACATTTCCGAGTCTCGAAGAGCCGAAGCCACTGAGATACTACGGTCCTATGGTGTCACGCAAGATCGAAGCCTGGTAGCGATATGCCCCGGTTCAATAAACAGCCGAGCAAAACGCTGGCCCTCTGGGTCATTCGCCACCCTATCCGACCAATTACTCGATGAAGGACGCCAAGTTGTCATGATCGGATCAAAAGGCGAAGAGAGTGTTACCCGGGAAGTCACCAGCAAGATGCGACATCAGCCCGTCGTATTAACCGGCAAGACAACCATAGACCAGCTAACCGCAATCCTCGAATCCGTAGACCTTGTCGTAACAAACGACACTGGGCCCGCCCACATCGCTGCCGCGCTCGGACGTCCGACACTCGTCATCTTTGGACCTACAAATCCATCTACCACCAGACCATTCTCAGTGCAGGCTGAAATTCTCCGACATCCGCCTGACTGCGCGCCCTGCATGCTACGTGATTGCCCTATCGACCATCGTTGCATGACAGCTATCACCGTTGAAGAAGTCTTAGAGCGGGCGCGAGCGATGCTCAAACGAAGTAGCTTCACCAAAACGGTAAGGAGTCTCTGCGATTCGATCGCGTAATCACTGATGAAAAGCCCAGCTCTATTCATGGACCGGGACGGCACGATCTCCGAAGAGGTTGGTTACGTAAACCACCCATCGCGTTTTCGCCTGTTCCCCTACTCGGCCGCGGCCGTTAAGAAACTAAACGAAAACGATTGGCTGGCAATCGTCGTTACAAATCAGGCCGGTGTCGCACGCGGCTATTTTTCCGAAGACGTAGTCGTTGCGATCCACGATCAATTGAAACGACAACTCGAGAATGAACGTGCTCAAATCGATGCGATTTACTATTGCGCTCATCATCCAACCGTCGGCGAACCTCCCTATCGTCTGGACTGCGACTGTCGCAAGCCAAAAGCCGGTTTGATTAAACGGGCAACCGAAGACTTCGACATCGACCTTCCGGCGAGCTGGATGGTTGGTGACCGATACAGCGACGTTGAGTTGGCGCACAATGCAGGTCTTCGCTGCGCCTTTGTCTTGAGCGGATATGGTCGAGGCGAATGGGAATATCAAAGGGCGGCCTGGAAGCTGCAGCCGGATTTGGTTTGTGAGAACTTGTTGGAAGCCGTAGAGTCGATCCTAAGTTTTGATCAAGACAGTGATTAGGTGGATTCGGTTGTGACTGTCGAACTAACATCACTTCAAGAACGTCTCGTAGACATCGTCCGAGGCTTTTCGAGACCAAAGCTTGTCATTCTCGGCGATACGATTGCCGACCGGTTCCTCTATGGTTCCATTTCCCGGGTGTCCCGAGAGGCACCGGTGTTTATTCTTCGTCACGAACAAACCGAAACGGTACCTGGGGGTGCAGCAAACTGTGCGGTTAATCTCGCGTCACTTGGAGCTGACGTAGCACTTGTTTCAGTCGTCGGCAAGGATGAGGCAGGAACGGAACTTCGCACGAAGCTACAAGCAGCCGGCGTCGACACCGTGAGCCTGCTGACTTCCGAAAAACTACAAACAACAACAAAGGTAAGAATTCTCGCCGGCCACGCGCACTCGAACCGCCAACAAGTCATACGAATCGATTACGAAGACGCTCAAGTCTCAGATCCGCAACTCTCCGAAGCAATACTTGCGGAACTAAAGGGACAGGTATCTCAAGCGAACGCAGTCATTTTGTCAGACTACAACTACGGCGTTGTACAGGAACCCGCAATAGCGTGGTTGAGGGAGACAAAACACAGAAGTTCACTGCCGGTGCTGGTGGACTCTCGTTTTTCGCTGGCCAGTTTTACCGGACTAACTTCAGCTACTCCTAACGAAGACGAAGTCGAACACTTGATCGGAACGCCGATCGTTTCGCGAGAGCAATTGGAATCGACGGCGATAGAGCTCAAGCACCAGCTTGCATACGAAGCCCTGCTCGTAACTCGAGGCGGCCAGGGAATGATGTTAATCGAAGACGGTGTCGCCCCACTTCATATTGCGGCAGTTGGCGCTTTACAGCCCGTCGATGTAACTGGAGCGGGTGATACAGTTATCGCTACATTTGCGCTGGCTTTGGCTGCCCATGCTTCGTTTTCGGAGGCAGCTCAATTGGCAAACTATGCTGGTGGCCTCGTCGTCATGAAACGGGGGACTGCGTCGATCACAGCTGCGGAGCTGGAGCATTCGATCGTAAATCCGGCTAGTTTACATTCTCCTGCGATCAACCCGCGATAGCGGGTGAAAGCATAAAGCCTGGGGCGTAAGCCCCAGGTAAAAGCGAACCGAGATGGAAGCCATGAAATGGGCGAAAGCGTCTAACGAGTCAGGTATCGCCCGCTATCGCGGGCTCGAAACTGAGCTATTCGATAACCTGTGGCTCGCGCCCCAAGCTTTACGCTTCCGCCTGCCATCGCAGGCTGACTCTTATAGCGCATTCTTTGATTGCTCCGAGGTTTATGCGGCTCTCAAAGTCTTTCTCCAGAGGCGAAACAGAAGGCTCCAGAGGCGAAACAGAAGGAGTCGCAACTTAGGCCCTAAGTGAGGTGATTAGTGGTCAACGTTTTGGATCGAGAAACCTTGATTAGCGTAATCGCCAAAGCGCGTGCGGCAGGTTGTCGAATCGTGCTGGCTAACGGGTGTTTTGACGTCCTGCACGTTGGTCATGTGCGGTATTTGGCGGGAGCACGCGAATTAGGCGATATCCTTGTCGTCGGCGTCAATTCCGATAACCAAGTGGCCATTCAGAAGGGTTCAGGTCGCCCCATCCTGCCTGCAAGCGAGCGCGCGGAATTGGTAGCCTCGCTTGAAAGCGTGAGTTACGTCACAATATTCGATGAGCCCACCGTAGAGGAATTGCTGCTGGCTCTGAAGCCCGACGTTCACGCCAAAGGAACTGACTATACCGTGGAAACGGTCCCCGAACGCGACGTGGTACGATCCTATGGCGGTGACGTCGCAATTGTGGGTGATCCCAAAAACCACTCGACTTCGCAGATTCTTTCGTGGGTGGGGGAAAGAAATGACTAATGACTGTAGAAAAATTCCGGTGGTCGCGGTGGTGTTCCTCGTTGCTTGCACCTCGGTCGGAATCTTCGGACAACCGAGGAAGAGTCGATTTGATCCCGATGGTTCGTTCTGGATCCATGGTGATACGCCAACCAATTTTTCGGAGTTTGGTGGCATAAATCTGAATGCGAAGAAGTCGCGTCAGCTTCCGCAACCCGGCCTTGAGTTGAAGAATGGAAAACTATTACGCTTCAAAGTGCTCAGCGTGAAGCGAGAGCGCTTCACTTTCACAACCGTGCTGGTATCCAAGATTTCGTACAGCTTCTCAGGGAAATTCCTGAAAGGTGGTGTCTACTCAGCTGGGAACCTGGATACCGAAGCGCCCGTTCTTGAAGGAGTCTTGACGAAGTATAAAGCGGGTCAGAAGGTTGCGGAGGCTAAACTCAGCTTCGTTTACTTCGGTGGAACTTAAGCGTCAACGTCGGGTGGTCACGGATAGCACTCTACAATTATGCGGATTCTGATAGTAAAACTAGGGAGCATTGGCGACGTCATCCACACCTTACCTGCACTGGCCGTCATTCGTCAGGGTCTGCCGCAGGCTGAAATCTCCTGGGTGGTAGAACGATCAGCTTCTGAAATTTTAAGAGACAACCCACTCTTAGATCATCTCATCGAAGTCGACACGAAGGCGCTGAGGCGTGGGCTGATGTCTGGGGAGACGCTGCGGGCACCGCGCCAGCAGTTACGTCGGTTACGCGCCTCGGCCTTCGATATAGCAATAGATTTTCAGGGACTTATTAAGTCCGCTTCAATCGCGCGCCTTTCTGGCGCGCGTCGTGTTTTTGGGTATAGCCGTGAGGGTTTGCGGGAACCGCCGAGCGCCTTGCTCCTTTCGAAACGCATTTTCGTCCCAAAACAAACACACGTCATCTTCAAAGCGCTGCAACTTGTGAAAGGCTCATTGGGATTACCGGTCCCAGAGGATTCGGCGCAGCTTGCTTTCCCAATCTCGATTCCTGACCATGCAGATACTGAAGCGACGAGCGCCGTAGCTGGTACGAACGGAAACTATGCGATCCTAAACCCAGGAGGCGGCTGGCCAACTAAACTGTGGAGTCCGGAACGATTCGGCCGATTAGCTGACGCTCTATGGGCTTATTGCGGGCTGCATCCGATTGTCACTTATGGGCCGGGGGAAAAGGACCTCGCTGAGGCAGTCCTGATGTCATCGAGCTGTGGCAAGTCTCGGTCGGTCAGTGTCTCGCTGAAGGGTTTCTTTTCGTTGGCCCGGAATTCAAAAGTTTACGTAGGCGGAGATACCGGCCCGACTCACATCGCTGTTGCTGCCGGCACCCCAATCGTTGGACTGTTTGGCCCGACCGAATGGTGGCGGAATGGTAGCCCCAATCCGGCGGACATTTGCGTCGAGCGCACGGATATCGATTGTCGCGTTGATTGTCATCGACGCTCTTGTTCGAAATGGATTTGCATGGATATCGATGTTGAGCGAGTTGTTCGGGCAGTGGCTCAAAGGATTGGGGCTGCTGAAATTGCCTCGGCGACGGCATTGCCCATGGCCGGGTGAGTTCTCAACATCCAATTCCAAAACCAGACATGCGAAGAGGTGGAACCTGGATTCAACGTTGGCGAGTACCTTTAGGCTTCGTCTGTGCCCTTGTTTTTATGATCCTCGCCAAACCTACTCTGAGAGCACTGCTCATTGGCTCTGGAATCTCACTCCTGGGTCTCGCCATTCGGGCGTGGGCGGCCGGACATATACGCAAGAACGCGCAACTCGCTGTTTCAGGCCCATACGCCTTTACGCGTAACCCACTTTATTTAGGGAGCTTCATTCTCGGACTGGGCTTCACTATTGCTTCTGGTCGGTGGCAGCTGGCAGTGTTGTTTGTGGCGCTGTTTCTTGGCATCTATTTCCCAGTGATGCGCGTCGAAGGCTCGACGATGGCGGAGATGTTTGGGGATGAGTATCAGATCTACAAGCGCTCTGTGCCGCTGTTCTTTCCGCGAACGACGCCATATAGGCAAGCCCCCCTCACCGATATCAAGTTTGATGCGCGTCTGTACCTGAGGTATCGGGAGTATCGAGCGGCCCTTGGTTTAGCTGTGGCTTGGAGTTTACTGGTCGTAAAGAGTTACTTTCTGTGATGCGTTCGAGACGATACCTTATTTTGTTTTTCTTGCTGGGCACTCTCCTTGGTTCAGCTCTCTTTACGATCCAAAGTGTCGATGCACAGAAGTCGCTCGCTGCCAGCACCAGACCGTTTGAACCGATCGAGGAGTTGTTTTACGAAGCGGAGTTCTCCCGAGCTTTGCTCCGCGGTTTGAATGTCGCCGAGTTTAAGTTTCGATCGAGACGGACGCCCGTGAGCGAGGCGGTTAACGCTACAAGCGATCCCAAACCATATTCGCTTACGTTCAATGCTGATGTTGCCAGTAAAGGCTTTTTTGCGCGCCTTTTCAACTTACGCTTTCGCGAACAGGTAGAATCAACGGTCGACGGTACATCGTTCACAATTCAGAAAACTACAATCCTGGATGAACAAGGAAAGCGAGTGCGCGCGACTGAAACGATCTACGACCGCCCTCAAGGAAAAATGTCGTGGACTCTACGAGATCCCAACAACCCCACCGCTGAGCCACGCAAGTCAGTCACAGACTTCTCCGGTCAGCTTCAGGACGTATTGTCGGCCATCTACTTCATCCGAACGCAACCGCTTAAGGTTGGAACAACATTTGAAGTCTTCATCGGCGATGGTGGACGCGTTTACCGGGTTCCGGTAAAGGTCGTCGAGAAAAGAAAGATGAAGACCGTGGTTGGTAAAGTTGAAGTTGTCCGGGTTGATCCAGAGTTGTTTGGGCCAGATCGTTTAATCGACGACGGAAAGGGTCAATTCACACTTTGGATAACGGACGACGATCGCCACATTCCTGTGAGCGCCCGCATAAAGTCTGAGTACGGAACGTTTGATGTGAAGCTCAAGCGAGCTGTATACAATTCAAAGTCGTAAGGTTTCTGTCTCTCATTCTCACCGGGCTTCAGCCCGGTGAGCGACGCCTCCAAAACCTGTGGAACCGTTTTAACGGTTTGGGTAACAGTCGATAGAACTACCAAAATCTTTTTTGTCAGCGAAGAGAAAACCGTTGAAACGGTTAGTCACACTTCAGGAAACCCCGCACCGGGCTGAAGCCCGGTGAGAATGAGAGCATGGCTGACAAACCACTCATTATTGGACATCGCGGAGCATCTGCAATCGCTCCAGAAAACACAATTGCCGCCTTTCGCCTGGCGTTGGCAGCTGGAGCAGATGGAGTTGAGTTTGACGTTCGTCTCACGCGTGACGGGATTCCCGTAGTAATTCACGACGACAACCTGAAACGAACAGGATCTCTTCCGCAAACCGTTGCCTCTTTGTCACTCGCCGAGTTGAAGCAAGTGGATGTTGGTAGCTGGTTCAATCGGACTCAAAAACGCAGTACTTCTGACTTCAGTGGGGAGAAGATCCCAACCCTCGAGGAAGTGTTCGAATTATTCGAGTCGACTGACGCTGTTCTTTATCTCGAAATGAAAAGTGATGCTATTCAGCGAGATCAACTCGCGGCCGTTTGTTGCGAGTCACTCAGAGAGCGTTCGTTCAAGGTTCGTGTGATTGTTGAGTGCTTTGATCTTACCGGCCTTGAAGCGGTCAAGAGAATAGATCCTGAAATAAAGACGGCAGCTTTATTCGACTTTCCTCAGCTACCTTCCTGGTTGGTACATTCTGGACGACGAATGATCCAGCAAGCGCTAGCGGCCGGAGCCGACGAGATTGCTCTTCATCAGCGACTCGCCTCTCAGCAAGTTGTCGAAACGGCTAAAGCGGCTGGATTGAAGGTTGTGGTCTGGACTGTCGACGACAAAGTCTGGGTCAAGCGCGCCCAGTCTTGCGGCATTGATGCACTTATCACTAACGACCCCGGATTGATGATTCTTGAGCGCAGCAGGATGCGCACTGTTTGAAGCTCCTCATGATATTCAAGTACATTTGAATCGATGATTCCTTCCTCGTCCCCCATTAACAAATTCTTTGTTAGCTCTGACTTTTCAATTTATTATCGACGAGCCAAACAGTTTGATTGGCAGAACCAGGTTACTGCCGTCTACGCGCTAGTAACTGTTCTGAGCGGGCGCCTCGATTGCTTTGTCAACGAGCAAATCATTCAACTCGGGGAGTCGAAGTCCCTAATTCTGGAACCAAACACTAGCATAGCTGCACAAGGCAAACAGGTTGAATTCCTGTTTATGACATTGGCGCCTGCTCGCGTGATTGAGAGTGCGATTGCCATGAGATTGGTCGCTCCTCAATCAATGGTTACGTTTGGTACCAACACGACAGTTAGCGACAGGAAACTGGATGATCTCTTTGCGAACTTCGTCGTTGAATTGATTGACGAGCAGCCCGGAAAGGACCTCGTATTACGAGCAATCTCCGAACAAGTACTCGTACATCTGCTGCGAACCTACGCAACTCCGCGCAGGTCCGATGAGCTGGAGCTCTCGCGCGTGGGATTAATCGACAGACGCATTCGCCGCTCAGTGGAATTGATGCATGCTCAGCTCGACCAGAATCTCTCCCTAAAAGCAGTGGCTGCAGCTTCGTATCTATCGCCTTTTCATTTCTCACGTCTCTTCAAGAAACTTACTGGAGCTACCCCACACAACTATCTCGCCGCTGTCAGGGCGACGCGTGCACAGTTACTCCTCGCCGAGACGGAAATGTCCATAACTGAAATCGGTGCCCGCGTCGGATATCTGAGTGCAAGCCACTTCACCAAAGCCTTTCGGCTGGCAACGGGTACAACACCGCGCGAATTCCGCAAGGCGCTAATTCCTCGATAGCGGGCCGGTGCAGTAGTCCGACTGTGAAGGAGGGCTTAAGTAGGCAATCGAGCCCTCCTTGATAGTCGGGCTACCGCACCGCCGCAATTGGTCGCCAATTTTGAGCAAGATCGCACGGTTCATTCGTGTTCTCAACTTGTATCATCACCTCTACATTTCCCAAGGAGAATCGTCTAAATGGCAATCGACAAAAAAGCAGAAATTAAACCAGCCGAGGGGAAACTTGGTGTCTTGCTGGTGGGTTTGGGAGCCGTCAGTACAACCTTCATCGCTGGTGTCGAAGCAATCAAAAAAGGATTTGCCCAGCCAATTGGCAGCTTGACCCAAATGGGCACCATTCGACTTGGGAAAAGAACTGAGAATCGCGTCCCGCTGATCAAAGATCTTGTGCCACTCGCCGACTTGAAGGATCTCGTATTCGGAGCCTGGGATATTTTTCCCGAGTCAGCTTATGAAGCTGCGTTGAATGCGGGCGTTCTCGAGAAGGAGCTTTTGACGCAACTCAAAGAACCCCTGCGCAAGATTAAACCAATGAAAGCTGTCTTCGGCCAGACTTATGTCAAGCGTTTGAGCGGTACAAATGTCAAGGGTGGCAAGAACAAGTTTGAGCTCGCGCAACAACTGATCGACGAGATCGCCGAATGGAAGAAGAAGAACAAATGTTCACGCGTGGTGATGATCTGGGCAGCATCAACTGAGATCTTTTTGAAAACTCATGCGGTCCACAAGTCTATAGAGTCGTTTGAAAAAGCGATGCGTGAAAACCACAAAGCAATCGCACCGTCGATGATCTACGCCTACGCAGCCTTGAAATCAGGGATACCCTTCGCCAACGGCGCGCCGAACCTCACAGTGGACATCCCGGCGCTGATGACCCTGGCAGACAAAAACAAACTGGCAATCTGTGGCAAAGACTTCAAGACCGGCCAAACGCTAATGAAGACGATCATCGCTCCGGGTTTGAAGTCGCGAATGCTCGGACTGCACGGCTGGTATTCCACAAACATTCTCGGCAACCGTGATGGTGAGGTCCTCGACGATCCAGACTCCTTCAAGACTAAAGAAGAATCTAAACTCTCCGTACTGGAGTACATTCTGCAGCCGGATGTTTACCCTGAGCTCTACAAGGACTTCTCGCACGTCGTGCGAATCAATTACTACCCGCCGCGCGGCGACAACAAAGAAGGTTGGGACAACATCGACATCTTTGGTTGGCTTGGTTATCCAATGCAGATCAAGATCGACTTTCTCTGTCGTGACTCAATTCTCGCCGCTCCAATTGTCCTTGACCTGGCGCTGTTTCTCGATCTGGCTCAGCGTGCAGGCATGAAAGGTGTGCAGGAATGGCTGTCGTTCTACTTCAAATCTCCACAAACTGCACCTGGGCTCTATCCTGAGCATGACATTTTTATCCAGCTGATGAAACTCAAGAACACGTTGCGACACTTGCGCGGTGAAGACTTAATCACTCACTTGGGACTTGAGTATTACGACTAAGTCAAACAGCCAATGATCGATGAATGCAAAGTTACCTTTTTGGTGGATCGCCTGTATGAAAAGGTGCACCAAAACTCCCAGCAGCTTTTAATCTTCGCAAATCACTGCAATTTATTGTCAGTTGCACTTTGACAGTTTCCGGCAGGCAACCAAATGTCGGTTTCCGTACGCACCTGCAAACGCTAGGGTTACACGCAAATTTCTGATGACAATTGGCTGCGACTTGTATATATAGCATCCAGCCTGACGGAGCTTGCCGGTCAAAAGACGTGGTTGGCAAACTCCGTTTCTTTCAAAAGCATCAATTCAGCGAGCGGATCGTTCCTTGCTTAGTAGGGAAAGTGGGCCAGTGGTTTGAGGCTCACCGGTTTGGAGAAAGCCCCCGACGCGCACTCGCAAGGAGAACGACGATGCTAGCTGAGATAGAAATCACGCGAATCAACGATATGAACAATATGGGTACGGTTTTCCTCGATCCAGATCAAAAGAGCCCACGGGCTCAGGACTTTGAAGAGCGGCTTTCTTCTCGCATCGTCGGCCAGGAACGAGCAGTAAGGCGAATGAGTGGCTTGTACCAGATATTTCTGGCTGGCATGAACCCACCCAACAGACCGATTGGCACGATGCTATTTCTAGGGCCCACTGGTTCTGGAAAGACTCGCGTGATCGAAGCTGCTGCTGAGGTTCTTTATGGCGATCCAAATGCTGTCGTGAAAATCGACTGCGCTGAGTTTCAGCATTCACACGAAATTGCGAAGCTGATTGGTTCGCCTCCAGGATATCTCGGCCATCGCGAAACCTCTCCCATGTTGACCCAGGAGAATCTCGATCGCATGCACACAGACGAGATGAAGGTTTCGTTAGTGCTGTTTGACGAGATTGAAAAGGCTTCAGACAGTCTGTGGCAGTTGTTGCTGGGCATACTCGACAAAGCTACATTGACTCTTGGTGACAATCGGCGGGTGAATTTTTCCTCATCGATGGTGATCATGACTTCAAATCTCGGAGCGCGGGAAATGTCGGAACTGATTTCAGGCGGCATCGGTTTCGCTCCGGGAAAGGGATCAAAATCAGTTCACGATACTGAGGTTGATCAGAAAATTTACCGCACTGCAGTAGAGGCAGCACGAAGGAAATTCTCGCCTGAGTTCATGAATCGTATAGATAAAGTAGTGGTCTTTCGATCTTTGAAAGAACATCACCTGAGGCAGATTCTAGATCTCGAACTCCAAGCAGTTCAAGATCGAATCATGCAGTCGGCAGGAACTAAGTTCGTCTTTCAATGTTCGGAAACGGCGAAGGACATGCTTCTTAAGGAAGGCTTAGATTTCAAATATGGGGCGCGCCACTTGAAGCGATCAGTGGAAAGGTTTCTCGTTTATCCCCTTTCCAACCTGGTTGCAACTAGTCAGATCGGGTTGGGAGATTTGGTTCATATTGACGTGGACAACAAGAGCAATCGTTTAATCTTCTCGAAGAGTTCCGGCGGCGCGCTAATCCAGGAGTTGGCGGACAACAAAGACCGAGGCGACGCTCCGGCCGAATCGTTCTCAGGAGGCGTGGGCCTGCCTATTCCTCAAGCAACGAAAGCAGCCAAGAAGGGACAGGGTCGTGGGGAAAAGACTGACACTTAGATGGTAGCTAGGGTCTCAAACGTGTCTCACCCGCCACTGTAGCTCGAATGGAGCACACCAGACCAAAAACTTTCGTCTTCGTGTTAATGCCCTTCAGTGATGAGTTCGTAGATGTTTATGGTCACGGCGTTATCTTCTTGAGCGATTCATGAGCTGCCTGAGCGAGATACGGATCAACCGAGGTTGCTGCGACTCGAAGCGCGGGCACCGCCGCAGGATCTCCAATCAGTCCCAGTGCGCGAGCGGCTTCTCTGCGTACATCATCAACCGCCTTCTCATTCGACAGTGCAGCAACCAGCGCCGGAACTCCCGCTCGACTCTTGATCTGACCGAGGGATTTGGCTGACGCACGAAGCACGAAAACGTTTTGCTCCCTCTGCGCCTTCCTCTTAGTCGGTGCACCCAATTCCGGCGCAAGTACGGCCGCAAGGGATACCACAGTATTCTCGTCTGCTAAGTCGCCAAGCCCGACCGCAGCCGCGGCACGCACGCCATCTTTTTTGTCATTCAACAAAAGGTTGGTTAGTGGATCAGTTGCCTTTCGGCTTTTCGTGAGTCCAAGCGCGTAAGCTGCCTCTCGACGCACGAACTCATCTTTGTCGTTAGCCAGCGGAAGTAGAACGACAACGCTCTCGTCCGCACCAACAGCCAGGATCGCTTTTGCTGCAACTGCCCTGACAGCGGGCGATACATCCCTGAGTCCTGCAATAGCCTCACGCGACGCTTCGGCGCGATGCATTGCACCCAACCTCATTAAAGCATCTCGTCGTTCTTCGGCATCGCTGGAGCTGAGACGCTGCCGTTGTTTTTCAATCTCAGCTTGGGCAGGGGTCAAAGATGTCGATTGCTTTTGGGTAAATCCACCTGTGAGTGTTGGATAACAGAGAGACAGCGTCAGAGCTCCCAGAAGGAGTACAAATGAAAGCGATTGTTTCCTGCCAAAAACTTTGTGCATTCAGATATGGGCGTTGGATTTTGTGGCGGCTCGTCTCTCGGCTTTTCTACGCACTGCCTCCCATTCGAAAGCCTGGCGTGCGCGCCGATTCTCACGCGCATCTGCAAGCACGGCCAAGACTTCATCCTCCCAAATGGAAGGAACAGTACGCGAGCGTCGCATCGACTCCATGATCGCTATGTAATCCAAGACTTCCTGCACTTCCGACTCAGTTAGAGCATCGAGTTTCAATGCTAGAAACTGGCGCTGGCTCTCTGTAGTTGCCATTTCCGTACTCCTTTGCAAAACCGACTGCCAAGACCGGCGGCTCTCAACATAGAGACCGTGGTAAAGAGTATGGCCGTTCGCAATTCAATTTTGAGGCGACGAAAATCCGTCTGGGTTGAGTTCTTACTCAACCTACAGAAGGAAACCATGGCGCACCGACCGTGGGGAGGCAGAACTATACACGACGAAAAAGCGCAGAGGCAAGATTTTGGGCGCTTTCTAATTGCCGACGGATGGCCGTTGGTCACGGACACCAAGCTTCCAAACTCCGACGATGTTGCGAGTAACGGTGATGTCCACGGTCGGATCGCCATCAACCAGCACGAGATCGGCGCGGAGACCTTCAGCAACGCGGCCTCGGTCATAGAAGCCGAACGCACGAGCAGGCTCAATCGTCGCAGAGGCCAGCGCATCGACTGGCGTGAGACCGGATCGGACCAGCAGCTCCAGCTCACGGTGGAGACTCACACCGTGAGCCGTTCCGGGAGCCGGCGCATCAGTGCCTGCAAGGATGCTTACGCCTGCGCGACGCAGCGCGCCGACGGCGCTCATAGCATTTGAGAGTGTCATCTTTTCACCGAAACCCGGCGGAAACTTCATTTCGAGACTCCGACGCATTGAGGGCGTCAAGTTGGAGGTGAAGTGTGGCATTTCCTGCCACCATGGTTTGGGAGCTGCGGAGGTAACCGATTCGATGGTGGCCAGAGTGGCAACGACAAATACATGATGTCGCGCAGCGAACTCGGCGAAGCCCGGCTCGGGCGGCGAATCCGCGAAGATGTGCACCAACCCATCTACCCCCGCTTCAATTGCATCGCGGGCATCGCTCTGCTTACTGATGTGAATGACAACGAGCTTGTTTCGGCGATGAGCCGCGGCGACCAAATCCTCAATTTGCTGCTTCGTTACGGTAGGAAACGCGTTCTCGTAGACAATCTTGATGTAGTCTGAGTCCTCAGCGATTCGCGCATCGACGAAAGCCTGGACGTCATCGCCCGGGGAGAGCGTAGGAAAAGAAGAAGGGCCCATCTGGGTAGGATGACCTTTGGGTACGGTTACCCCAGTCCCAGCCGTGCGTAGGTCGGCCATGTCTGTATCACCGCCAGCCAACTTTTTCCTGAGTGCCAGACTGGCACTCGAACCCCACATTTCGAGCTCCGTCGTGACACCGAAATCCAAAGCGTCCTTAAGAAATTGTTCGCCATGAGTAGTGCCAAGGTGCGTGTGCGAGTCGAAAAATCCGGGGAGCAGGGTCTTGCCTTTGCCATCGATTACCTGAGCGGAGGGCGGTATTGAAATATCCGGTCCGACGGCGCGGATCATTCCAGCACGCACAAGAACTGTCGTCCGGCGAATCATGCGTGATCCGTCAAATACATCAACGTTCCGAAATGCGAGAACTACCTGGCCTTCTTGCACGGGTTGGAACAATGGGTACAGGAAGAAACTTGCGGCAAGTACTGTCGCGGTTAACATTCTCATAGAATTCTCAATGCATATGGAACTGGTTCACGTTGGCTGGGCATTGTTGCTTATTATCAGAACACCGTCAAAGCAGTTAGTCTGACAGCAAACTAACGCTCGGGTTACTCCTGAAGGTAAGCTGAAGGGATTGAGACCTACGACTGAAGTAAATGGTCTTATCCGGCTTCAATCGATACGCGATGCCAAACCGTGCATGGAATCGATGATCAGGACAGCGATGGGTGGGTAGAAGAGCAAGTCGGGAATCAACAGAACCGCAGAGCTGTTGGCGAGCGCGTGAGCAGCAGGTTTCGTATGCATTAAGAGCGAGAGATCGCTAAAGAAATCGCGTGTGTGCCAGCCGATGTAAAGCCCAATTCCGACACAGAGAGCATAGCCAACGAGCAAAAATGTGTATGCAGAAAAACGCGTGAACGGCTGCTCAGGAGTCACAGAGTCCCTGATAGATCCCTCAATTACTTTTGGTTGATACGTGTAGTGAGCGAAGTACTCGCGAAGTCGCGTAGCGAGGTGCCAAACCCCGATCACGAAAAGAGTGATCACGATTGCCCGACCGAAGGGGTCGAATAGTTGCCACAAGTGTGGCCGTATCATTGCCAGAAAAAAGGTTGACAGAAACAGCGAGACGGTGGTGAAGACAGCGCGCTGTCGTTCGCGATTCTCTAAACGGTCGCGCTCCAACACTTCGTCAACCAACCGATCCCATTTAGCTTGAACGGCGAGGTTTCGAGCCCGCTTCGCATGGGGATTGTTTGAGTCCAGGATCGAATAGCTTCTGTTTTTCTCAGCGTGCCACTGTTGGTCGTAATAGGCGCGCTCCTGGGGATCGCTGAGAACGTGGTAGGCCCTCGATAGTAGTGCAAACTCTCGAGCCGCTTTGGAGTCTGGATTTAGATCGGGATGGCTTTTTCGCGCGAGTTTTCGGTAGGCCGATTTTATCTCAGCCTGCGAGGCATGTGAATTAACACCTAATAATCGGTAGTAGTCGATCACTGTGCTTCAACACTCCATAAAAGCCAGCGATGAAAGCGAATCGCGGAGACTAGCGTCTCGATTCGCCGAAAATTATATCATTCCGCGCAAGCATTCAATCCCACATGTTTGCAGTTTTTTGATGAAAGTCAGGAGAGAGGGGGTGCCAAGGGTCGGCCGGGAAAAATACCTCGAGCGGCAATCGAGGGGGCGAGGACGTGTTGATAAGGCGGCTCGCATCCCTTGGCGGATTGCACCGACACGTTACAACCCCTATGCCATCAACAACGCCCTACCAGAAGCCCAGAAAAACCGTCGTCCGAGTCATCAGTGACGTCCCGAACTGTAAACAGTTGAGAACACGACTGTGTACTGCCCACAACACCTGCGACGATTACGTCTGGTCGGCATCCTCACTTGACCGTTCCACGATCTTCAAAAGCGTTCGAAGTGCAATGCCTGTTGGCCCCTTTGAACGATAGGGTTTGGCCTCATCTCCCCAGGCTGTTCCCGCAATATCAAGGTGCGCCCAGGCGACCCCGTCGGTGAATTCCTTCAAAAAAGCGGCGGCTGTTATTGTCCCAGCCTTGCGGCCGCCAACGTTCTTGATATCCGCAATATCCGACTTGATCTGTTTCGAGTACTCTTTGTCGAGCGGAAGCTGCCAGAACTTCTCCCCCACCTCATGCCCAGCCGAAATAATCTCATCGATCAGGTCCTGGTCGGTGCCCAACACTGCGGCGTTCACATCCCCAAGCGCGATCGATACGGCGCCCGTTAGAGTAGCCATGTCGATGATCTTGGTCGCACCGAGCTTTTTTGCGTAAGCCAATGCATCGGCCAGGATCAGGCGGCCTTCGGCATCAGTATTAATGACCTCGATAGTTTTTCCGGTCATGGCTCGCACAACATCGCCGGGCTTCGTCGCCTTTCCTGAGGGAAGATTCTCGGTACACGGCGCGACACCCAAAATGGGGATTGGTGGCTTCAACTGTGCTATCGCCCGCATGGCACCCATGACTGTAGCGCCACCAGTCATGTCGTATTTCATCAACTCCATATTTTCGCCGGGCTTCAAAGAGATACCACCAGAATCGAATGTCACACCCTTTCCAACGAAGGCCAGGAGTTCTTTGTTGGTCTCATCGAAGTTTGCAGGAACGTATTTCAAGATAATTAGTTTGGCTGGTTCATCCGAGCCGCGAGAGACGCTCAACAGCGAACCCATTCCCTCTTGTTCCATTCGCGCTTCGTCGAGGACGTCGATGCTCAAGCCAAACTCATTCGCAATGTCACGAGCGCGCTCCGCCATGTCCGAGGGCGTCATGTATGCACCCGGTTCATTTGCGAGATCGCGGGTAAAGTTGAGTGACTCGCCGATGATTCGTCCCGTTTCCACTCCACGTTTCAGAGCATCTTTTTCACCTTCGATAACGACTACCAGTCGATCTACTGTCTTTTCTTCTTTTTCAACTGTGCGGTATTTGTCCGGATCAAATATTGAGATGAAGGCGCCTTGTACCGCGGCCGCACCTGCCGCCTCCGTATTTCCACTGATGCGAGGCACCACGGCAATCGATTTCACATTCTTCCCACGCAAAGCTCGGACAGCCGTACCAGCCATGTTTGACACACTGGCCGTTTTATAATCGTCGACACCGCCGACCCCAACCAGCAACAATCGACGTGCTTTTAACTTGTCGTTCCCAATTAGATGAAAATACGCCGTCTCCTCCTCCTTGCCTAAAAACTCTTCGGCGTCGATTGTGGCCTTTACAAGGCCCCCTGATAGTTCGTCCAATTTCTTTAGGAAACCACCGTCCGGTTTTTCATCTTTGAAAACGGCAACAGCAATAGCCTGAACATCAAGCTGCTCAAGTGGTCCCTGGCTGGCTTCAACTTGCATGTGAGTGTGTTCTCCTGTGACTTTGGGATCAGAATCTTTAAAGGTACAGCTAACGGTTGCGTTCTTTCAATTGCGCCCGGGTCTCACGTTCGACAGTTCGCTTCAACTCGGTTTCTCTTTTGTCATACAGCTTCTTTCCGCGCGCAACGCCTACCTCGATCTTTATCCGGCCATTCTTCAGATAAACCTTGGTCGGGACCAAAGTCATTCCTTGCTTCGCTGTGGCATCATCGAGTCGCGATATTTCGCGTTTGTGAAGCAATAGTTTACGCGTTCTCATTGGTTCGTGGTTTTCACGATTGCCATGAGAATAAGGCGAAATGTGAGCATTAAACAACCAGGCCTCACCGTCGCGCACCGAAACGTACGCTTCCTTCAATTGCACGCGCCCATCCATCGCACTCTTAACTTCAGTTCCAGTGAGTGCAATGCCGGCCTCATACTTGTCGGAGATGTGATAGTTGTGAAACGCAGCTCGATTTGCAGCCAGCACTCTTTCTTCTTTTGCCATACGCTACGGTCTAGTGGCCTGCGGTCTTCAGCTTCAGATCCAACACATCATGCCTGGTGATAATGCCGATGATGCGTCCATACTCTTCCACTAACACGGCGGGGCTGCTTTGCAAACGTCTGGTCACTTCGTTTGAGCTGGCATCTACGTCCACTGTTGGAAAACTCGACTCCATCACCTCTGAAACCGGCGTGCTCAGCAATTCGCGGTCACGCACAACTTTGGCGAGCACTCGGTTCTCACGCAACGCCCCAACAGCTTGACCTTCGTCCAAAACCGGTATTTGAGTCAGACCAAGCTCATCCATCAGTTCGAGTGCATCCGCCACGGTGTCGGTGGGTTTTACTGAGATCAATGTCTTGGGAGCTTGTGGCTTCTTGGTGCCACTAATGAGGCCCGCAGTGATTCGTTGCGGCTCCAACAAGCGTTTTTCTTTTAGCCACTCGTCTGAATGGTGTTTAGAGAGATAATGCTCACCCGTATCGCAAACGATAAAGACAATAATGGC
Organism: Pyrinomonadaceae bacterium; assembly: GCA_036004125.1. GTDB lineage: Bacteria > Acidobacteriota > Blastocatellia > Pyrinomonadales > Pyrinomonadaceae > PSRF01. Next base: position 18,442 of record DASYRR010000101.1, read on the forward strand.
ACTTTCGTCTAGTGTTGCGGCGATCCGAAGTGCAGCAGCAAGGTTGGTCCCTGTCGACCCTCCGCAGAAAATCCCTTCCATTCGACCCAGCATCCGCGACAAATCAAATGATTCACTATCGGTGACATTTATTACTTCGTCCACATATTTGATATGGACATTCGGTGGCACAATCTCCTGCCCAATGCCCTCAACAAGATAAGGAGTCGCCTCAATTAGTTTGCCGGTCTCTTTGTATGTTTTGAAAATCGAACCATACGGATCCGCGCCAATGATCCTAATAGTCGGGTTCTTCTCTTTTAAGAATCTTCCCGTTCCTGAGATAGTTCCGCCCGTACCCAAACCTGCTACGAAGTGTGTGATCTTTCCATCGGTCTGTTCCCAAACCTCTGGCCCTGTAGTCCGATAATGCGCCTCGGGGTTCGCCGGATTCGAATACTGGTCGGGATAAAACGAGTTTGGTGTTTCCGAAGCGATTCGGCGTGCCGTAGACACGTAGTGATCTGGGGTTCCTGGTTTTGCGGAAACAGGGGTTATAACAACATCAGCCCCGAGAGCCTTGAGATATCGAGACTTTTCAACCGAAGCCTTGTCAGTCATCACAAAGATGCATTTGTAGCCTTTGACCGCTGACGCGATGGCCAACCCGATTCCGGTGTTTCCGGAAGTGGCTTCGACAACGGTTCCCCCAGGCTTCAAAACACCTTCTCGTTCGGCAGCTTCAATCATTGCGATGCCGATTCGATCTTTGACGGAATAACCAGGATTCAGGCTTTCCATCTTTGCAAAAATCTTGGCCTTAACACCCTTGGCTAGACGGTTGAGTCTTACCAGCGGGGTACGACCAATCAATCCAAGAACATTCTCGTGGAATTCCATCACCGCGCTCCGAATGCTTTGCTGAAAAGCGAGAATATCTATAGCAGAATCTGAAGCAAGGGGCTAATGTCCGATAAACTTCAGTTTGTCGATGTCTCCACCACTAAATGCCGTGATGGAATTGGAGGTTTACTGAGAAGGCACCTCTGTTAAAATCGCTGGGCAGTCCCACACCCAACGCACGACAAACTAAAGTTCGTAGGACCTGAGAGGAAAAATGTTAGGGCCCGGATGTGCTCTCCCCTTCACATCCGGGCCCCACAAGGCCACTCATCTTGCAATGCGTGACCGAACCTTTATTGCGACAAACTTAGTAGCGCGGATATTTGTCGCGAATCTTGTACGTGTAGACAGCTGCAGCGCCGCCGCCCGCAATCGCGCCAATGATTGCGCCCTTCGTACCGCCGAACATTCCACCGATCAATGAGCCGCCACTAGCACCCGCTGCGGTCGTGATTTTATCGCGCGAGCGATCCCAAACAGATCGGT
>DASYRR010000102.1:0-23822 GCA_036004125.1 Pyrinomonadaceae bacterium
ACCGCTTTGGTACAGCGAACCAAAACCACCGACGTCCTGTACCAAAGCGGTGACAAGTCCCCGCACTCCAAGGAGGCGCCCATTCGCGGAATAAGGCACTAACAGCCGTAGCGCTTGATTCAGTTATGTTCCTGCGTGGGCCCTTCAGACTTTTTAATCCCAACAACTTCAGGGTCGATCAGCGTACGCAGATAATCCTATTCACCTCGAACCTCGGACTCGCCCAAAGCGATCTCAGCGACCCTGCAGTTTTGGTTGTTGAAGTGCCAGGCGTCAATCTGCCGGTTGAAGACGTTGGTCCACTGTCCGGGGTGCCAGGAATGAATGGTTCCTACATCGTCGTCAGGCTGCCCGATAATCTACCTACCAGTGCCCTACAACTAACGGTAAGATTACGTGGCGTTACCAGTGACGCAAGGACGCTAAACATCTCACCATAACGCTATTCAACAGTCCGGATCCGGAATAGGTTTAGCGTCGTGCCCTCAGGTCGTTTCGCTTTTCCAACGGTAATTACTACTCAGCGCAATCAGAACAGCGACTGCCGCTACGGAAAATAGCAAGAAGATTAGAAGAATCCCGGCGCGCCGCCAGCGGCGCCAATTCCTGCTTCGCTCGATAGGCATTGTGGATCCGGTTTGGCCCAGCGCCCGGGCGCTGAGACTTAATTTTGAGTGTTCTAGAATGGCTGTTAGGCCATTCAAGGCCTTGTCTCGGACTAAGCCGCGCTTAATACCACTGAAGGGGCCGCGGAGCGCGTCAGCCCGCGATCGGTTCTCGTAGATCAAATAAGACGCTGGATTCGTACCGGGAACATTGACGAATGCTGTCGACGCGAGTGAAGAAGTAAAGTAGTGGTTGGCATAGATCTGTTTTGTCGTTACTAGGATTTGCGGACCATTGTCGCTTTGACTCTTGTCAATGGTGATGTGGTTAATTGCAATGACGGGCTTTAGGCCAAACTTTATTTTCGACCAAACGATCGCGTTTTCGATAGTGGTAAGAGTCGAATTCGAAGAGCTGGTAAGCCTACCGTTGAAGTAAGTTGAAACGCCCTTTTGCGCACCTTGGTCATCAGCCAACCGTACTGGTTTTTCCTTATCGGAGTATTCTATGAGCGCGACCTCTCCTCGCGCTTGATAATCACGAACGTAATCCAGGAGCATGAGTTTTAGAAGTTGTGTTGCTTCCGCCACGTAATTGGGTCCATCCCAATGGATCTCATTCTGCAGACGCTCGATCATCCTTGCTGAAAGTTTTAGTTGGCAGCTGCCCACGACGCACGTTTTCAAGTCTTCGATGTCCCGACGTTCAAAAGTAAGATCTTTTAAGTCGGCCAACGTGGGTTCAGTACTGAATCGACCGATCTCGAGAATAGCTGGGTTACTCTTTGTGGCCAGATTCTCTCTAAAAGATTCCAAAAAAACCTGTGCAGGAACCTGCAGCTCCACGACGCCAGCCACAGCCACTGCTTGCTTGTCATCAACAGGCAAGAGTTTTACAACAGTTTGACCATGTTGCAGTGCGGCCAAATCCATCTCGTCAAGGGCTAAGTTTTCGCGAAGGATATTGTGAAACTCCGCCGCAGAGTTTTGGGCGAGAGAGGAGGTTGTAGCAAGCGACGCGATGACGAACGACGTGAATAACGCTACCAAATAATTGAGTCGCATCAGCATGTTTCGCTCTCTCATTGTAGTGAACCGAACTGCTTTGAGTTGAAATAGCCCCGAATATGAATTCTTTTGCTACACATCGTTAATGTCAAAGCTTATGTTGGCATCACGAATGCCACAGAGATTCCAAGTGGACTATTTCACCACCGGCGATCAACCAGTGGGTAACGAAGCGCTTCTATTCTTCACGCAGTATTCCAGATATTCTTCACGTAGTATTCCAGGTATTCCAGTAAATGGAATACCAACCGGGTAATACGTTTCGATCAGTTTGCGCCGACTGAGGACTACCCCGTACGGAACTGCGGGGCAACGTTAGGGACTGTTACGAGTGTGAAGCAAAAGTCAAAATGTCGGCAATATTATTCCATACGATTTCGTTACACTCATCAGAAGCGTCGCAGAGGAAAGTGGAGTATTTGGTGATTCGTAAATAGGATTCGAGCTTTTTTTAGTGTCTGTCCCTCAACTTGCCCTCAAAGATTGGTTGTGTGTAAGAAGCGACTGGATGAAAGCCTCGGCGTAGTTTCACGCCCGAAGGAATCGTTATGGTTGCTGTAGGAAGGAATCAAGGAGGAATTGATGAGACGTCAGATATACATCTGGATGATGATTGCCATTATCGCTCTTTGCCTTTTGCCCAAGGGAAACGCTCAGAAGAGCGTTGTAGTGGAGCTAAAGAATGCTCAAGGTGAAAGTAAAGGCACCGCGACGATCTTTCCGTCAGGGCACGGGATCAGGATCAAACTAGATCTTAAGAATCTTCCTCCTGGTCAGCACGCAATTCATATTCACCAGCTTGCGAAGTGTGAAGCGCCGAGCTTCGAATCCTCCGGCCCGCATTTCAATCCCGACGGCAAGCAGCACGGTTTGAAGAATCCAAAGGGTCCGCATGCCGGAGACATGAACAACTTCACGGTGAACGCTAACGGTACGGCGAAGTTAACGGTGACCGATCCGCGAGTAAATCTTGGCAGTGGTCACAACTCGCTTTTTACGAACGGAGGAACGTCATTGATTATTCATGCGCAGGCAGATGATATGAAGACTGATCCGTCGGGTAACGCTGGTGATCGAATCGCTTGCGGTCTGATCACAAAATGACGTTGGTTGGGTCGCGATAACTTTGGCCAGTCATGGCAACGAAGATCGACTTCTCGATCAAGATAATCTACACGCTGTTCGTCGGCTGTCTCATTCCCGTTTATTGGAAGCAGTACGGCCCGGTCAACTTTCTCTGGTTCTCCGATATATCAATGCTTCTTCTCGTGCCGGCGTTATGGCTCGAATCCAGAGTTCTCTTTAGTGCCGCCGCACTGTCAGTGGTGCTGTTTGAACTGCTATGGAACATTGATTTCTTTGTACGCCTGTTTTCCGGGAGGAATCTCATCGGGCTAAGTTCATATATGTTTGATCCGACGATATCCCTGACAGTTCGGGCGCTCTCTCTGTTTCATGTTTGGCTCCCGCCGCTGATTATCTGGTACGTCTATAGACTTGGTTACGATTCTCGTGGACTGGCCTTGCAAATTCCCTTCGCTTGGGTCGTGTTGCTGGCGAGTTACCTATTCGTAAAGCCGAGTGACAATGTGAATTGGGTTTACGGTTTTGGCGAGAAACCACAGTCACGGTTACCGAGTCTGATGTTTCTATTCTTATTGATGTTGGGTTTCGCGGTCTTAGTTTATCTGCCGTCACACCTCGTGCTGAAGAAACTTTTTGGTGATTAGTGAGTTCTGGTCAAGCCTTGCGTTCAAAGTGATCAAAACAAAACGAGCGCCGGCTAAAAATGATCCGGCGCTCGCGATTTTACCTTTCTTTTATTTTTATGAATTGGATTTAGCTCACTCGTACTCGGCTGATCAGGTTCGTCTGTACCATACCGTTCGGCAGATATCTGATCTGATACGTCTCACGATAGGTATTCCAGCCCCTTTGTACATATCGAGTTTGAACCACCGTTCTACCGTAGTTCCGGTAGTGACGATTCCGCCAACGCCGATTCCGTCCAATCTGAACGCGGATCTGTGGATTGGTCACGTTCGTAGCTGCACTGACCTTCGTGACGACGTCAGGCGCGAATAAGAGAAATGAAGCTGACGTCAAGATCAAAGCAAGTAACTTCCTCATGGTTTTCCCTCCTTATTCTCAAAGAGATAAACCAGCAAGTCTGGCTCCAACCAACCAGTTGACGAGTTATCGAAAGGATTCCTCAAGATTTGTCCACAAAACTCAAAGCGAATGAAAGACGACGAGGATTGAAAACGGAACTTACGTTCTTAACCTATTTTTTCGATTGCGATTGCGAGTAATTGTCAACAAATCGCGGTTTTGGCCGGTGAGATGCTTGTAGTAAATCGTGACTGAGCTTGAACGAAATCGTGCACTAGGGAAATTGGCATGCGCCCAAAGTGGAATACTCAATGCAGGAGAATGAACAGGCAATCCGTAACTTAGTCGACACTTGGATGTCCGCTTCCAGGACAGGCGATCTCGCGACGGTGCTCAACCTGATGGATGACGAAGTAGTTTTTCTTGTTCCGAGCAGAGAGCCATTCGGAAAGGAAGAGTTCGCGGCGAGTAGCAAGGAGATGCAGGTGATCGAAAATTGTCGAAGAAGGGAGCGTGCAGAAGCTTCGAACGAAGATTTAGAAGGGAGTTGGGATGAACAGTTTAAAACTAAACAGTCTAACGGTACCAGATATCGCATTGGTTGCCGTAACACGTGGGGCAATTGGATTTGGTGCCGGCTTATTGCTGGCAGATAAGTTTAAGCGTCAACGCCGCAAAGCCATCGGTTGGTCGCTCTTCGTGTCGGGCTTGGCGAGCACCATTCCAATCGCAATGCACTTATTCAGAGGGAAGAGTACTTGCGCTGAAAAAGCATCAACCACTCCCGACACAGAGGTGACGCAGTGATCTATCGCAACCGATCAGAAGCCGGAAAGATATTAGGAGCACACCTTTCGGACTATGCGGATCGAGACGATGTAATAGTACTCGCGCTACCGCGTGGAGGAGTGCCGGTTGCTTTTGAAGTGGCAAAGATTCTGAAGTCGCCGATCGATATTCTTCTGGTCAGGAAAATCGGCGTTCCAGGCCATGAGGAGTTGGCAATGGGAGCGATATCTACAGGCGGTGTGCGTGTTCTTAATGATGAGGTCGTTGAGTACTGGCGAATCCCTGAAACCGTGATTGATTCAGTTGCAGAGGAGGAGTTGCATGAACTTGAACGTCGTGAGCGGGAATATCGCGGAGATCGGCCTGAGCCAGAAGTCCACGGAAAGGTTGTAATCCTGATCGATGACGGACTTGCGACGGGTTCGACGATGCGAGCTGCGGTAGCCTCACTCCGCCGACAGAATCCTACCCGCATCGTGGTGGCAGTGCCTGTATCTGCACCACAAACCTGCGATGAATATCGAATGGGAGCTGACGAAATCATTTGTGTCATTACTCCCGAAGCTTTTTATGGCGTCGGACAGTGGTACGAGGATTTTTCACAGACGACTGATCAGGAAGTGCGGGATCTACTCAGGAAGGCAAGCCTGGGTCAGTCAGACAAATACGCTGCGGCACAACTTGTATGAGGCAAGTTACCGACAATTTGATGCCGCAATTGATTTGATGAAGAATTAGAGCCGGCCGAGCGTTAGTACGCTCTTGGAAACAGGAGAACCACCGGAGACATTCCCGATTGGAATTTGAGGAGAATACTCTATGCCAACTCAAGAAATTATCCATGACAAATGGAGTGACTTTTTCAATTCATTCAGTCGTCAACATGAAGGCTGGTTAGCAACGCTGGAAGTATTTGGACCCGAAGTTGGTGCTCAGCAGGAAGCCAGCGACGTTCCTTTTGAAGGCATTAGTGTCGGTTCCGGCAAGGATGAATCCAACGCGTTGATAATCAACGTAGGAAAGTCACCAGAGGATCATGTTAGTCACAAGATTGATCAACCAACACATGTCTGGCTTCGTCAGACGACCACCGGAGCTGATTTGGCCCTGGAGATCGAAGCGCAAGATCAGTCAAAGACACTGTTACGTTTTCGGACTCCAGAATTGCTTGATTCGTAGACGGCGTGGTCCAGAGTAGCCCAAAAGTTTGGAAGGAGTTTGTATGCCAGAAAAAGAGACGTTGGAACGTGCCGCGGAGGACAAAGCAGAAGGTAAGTCACCCAGTACGCAAGCGGGAGAGTTTGTGCATGAAGAAATCGAACACATTCGTGAAGGAAAGCACGGCGCCCGTTCGGCGAAGCAAGCGATTGCAATTGGACTCTCAAAAGCGCGACGCGCCGGGGTGAAGCTTCCGGCGCCGAAAAAGGGAGCAGCCTCAAAGCGGACGCGCAAACAGGCAGCACGTGACCTGAAAAAGGGCCAGAAGGCATCCAAGGCAACCAAATCTGCAAGGCGTTCCCAAGCAACGTCTCGTGTGCTCAAGCGGGAAGGTCATAGCGCAGCTTCCAAGACGGCCCTATCGCGTCAAGCGCATCGTGCTGCTGCGAAACGTTCTGCTGCTTCGCGATCACGTTCGGCGAAGAAAGCGGCCGCAACAAGAAAGAAATAAGTTTTGCTAGGGTGATAAGAGGTTCCAAGATAAAGCAGAACTTCAATTTAGATGACGCACAGTTTGAACCCCTGTCAGGCCCCGACGTGAGATAGCGGCGCAGATTTTTTAGACGTCAAAAAAGTAGAGTTTTTTGAATTGACAGTATCAGGTAACTGATATATCGTCCGACGCCGTCTGACAACTGAACTCCTCATCTCGAGTGTTTGCATCCTCGCGCACTCGCAAGATCGAGCCACTTAAAGATCGGTTGTTGGTTGGACCTTGAACCCCCTGGTCAAAGTACACTTCTAATCCTCTGTTTTCACCCCGAAAGGAGTCCGTGTTTTCAATTACGCGCCAACCAAGGCTATTAATAAAGGCGCCGATCGGTCTCACTCGACTCACATTTGCTCTCGGCTCATCCAAGTTCTCCGCTCAGGCTGAGCCGCTGTTCCGAAGTATCAAGCCAACTTCAACCACCCTGATGGCCCAAGCCTCGGAGTGGCAAGTGGTGACTGCTAATGCAACTGCTGATGAAGTCAATGCCTGGGACTTGTGTCATGAGCTGATGAGGGACGGTTTAGGCGTCGCCGGAGCTGGCGCGGTTGAGTTCGCTGAGCCGGATATTGAGCAGCGCTGGCTTTTTGGAACCGAATCACACCAGGCACTCATGGCAGCCAGCTCGCACGATGCGCCACAGCCTCCAGATGGCCGTCTGCCTGTGGGCGAAGGTCTTTACTGGTTTCGCGATCAGACTCACTCACAATTGGAATTGGCTCGCCAGGAGGTCGGTCAGCCGGCGAACCGTGTGCGTATCGCTCACTTCGACACGGGTTACGATCCAGAACACATCACCAAGCCTCAGTTTCTCAGAACGGATTTGCAGAAAAATTTTGTTGACAGTGACCGTCCCAACAATGCGACTGATGAGAGTGGGGGATTGTTCAATAATCTTGGGCACGGCACCGGAACACTAGGCATTCTCGCCGGAGCGGCTGTAGCTGGCGACGTGCTCGGCGGCGCCGCGTTTCTCGACGTCATTCCCATCCGGGTCGCAAACTCCGTCGTCTTATTTAGCAACAGTTCGATTGCCAAAGCATTCGATTATGTTCACTCGTTAGCTAGTAACCCCAGCACTCAGGTCCACGTTATCACGATGAGCATGGGAGGACTCGCTTCGCAGGCGTGGGCCGACGCGGTAAATGCGTTGTACGACCTTGGAATCTTCATAGTCACTGCCGCCGGCAATAACTTTGGCAACTTTCCAACGCACAACATCGTCTACCCAGCCCGTTTTAGACGCGTGATTGCGGCGTGCGGTGTGATGGCTGATGGACGACCTTATGCCGATCTACCTCTAAAAATCATGGCGGGAAATTACGGTCCGAAAAGTAAGATGACTACAGCTCTCGCCGCTTACAGCCCAAACACACCTTGGGCCAGACTAGGGTGTAGACAGCTCGTAGATCATGATGGCAGAGGAACGTCATCGGCCACGCCTCAAATTGCATCTGCAGCCGCATTGTGGATTCAAAAGTTCAAGACGAATTGGGATACGTACTCGAAAGGTTGGATGCGAGTGGAAGCAGTACGAAAAGCGCTTGGAGATGCTGCGAGACTCGACTCAAAGGAGCTCAGTGAGAAACTTGGACTCGGCATTGTACAGGCAAAGGCTGCACTGTCTCAGAGTCCGGCGAAAGAGTCAGCTTTAACTAGTCAGCCAAGCGACTCGGTTAGCTTTCCTTTCCTGCGAGCGATTACCGGATTGGGCGTAACAGCCCTGGATGCGCGCCAACGCATGTTAGAGCTTGAAGCGCTGCAACTGGTGCAGCAATCAAAGGAGCTCGAAGAACTCATTTCCGATCCTGATCAAGATGTGCAGAACCTTTCCGATGTTCAGCAGCGGCGAATTATTGAGGCACTGGTGACTATGCCTGGTGCTTCTCTGGCACTGCGCCACGCATTGGGTGATCCGTTAAGGACTCTCAAACCTCAGATAACAGTTCCTACACACCTCCCGGAGATTGAGGCGGATAATCTGCGTCGCGCGATAAATCCCTTCGTTGGTTCACCTGTAACGCGTCCTCTTCGCGTCTTCGCTTTTGATCCACTAATTGGCACCAGGATCGAAACGATGGATCTGAATGAAACCACTATCCCAGTCAATTGGGAGGAGCTTAAACCCGGGCCCGTTGGTGACTATTTTGAAGTTGTTGACGTTGATCCAGCAACATCGGTTGCCTACGCTCCGGTTGATCTGGACCAGCCGTTGTTGCTCTCGCAAGGAGGACTTCGACCGTCTGCAGCAAATCCCCAGTTTCATCAGCAAATGGTTTACGCGGTTGCGATGAAGACTGTTGCCCACTTTGAACAAGCCTTGGGTCGTGTTTCGTTCTGGCTTCCACGACTCGTCAAGACCGACAAGGGTATCGAAGAGCATTTTGTTTCCAGATTACGTATCTATCCGCACGCGATCAGAGAAGCCAATGCGTTCTACAGTCCCAGCAAGCGGGCGCTTCTTTTTGGCTACTTTCGGGCTTCCAAACTAAGTCCGGGTGAGAACCTTCCCGGCCAAACAGTTTTTAGCTGCCTGTCACACGACATTGTGGCCCATGAGACAACACACGCACTGCTAGATGGTCTCCATCCGCGATTCCGCGAAGCCACAAACCCTGATGTTCACGCTTTTCATGAGGCCTTCGCAGACATCGTTGCATTGTTCCAACACTTCACGGTGCCCGAGGCTTTACGAGACCAAATAGCACGGACCCGAGGAGATCTCAACAAACAAAGTTTGCTTGGACAACTGGCACAACAATTTGGACAGGGAATTGGGCGTTATGGTTCGCTTCGCGATGCGATAGGACATTTTGATCAGAACGGCGAGTGGCAACCACTGGTACCGAGTCCCTCGGATTACGAAGAGCTCACTGAACCTCATGATCGAGGTGCAGTACTAGTCGCCGCAATTTTTGAAGCCTTTCTCACCATATACAAGAAAAGAAGTCTTGACCTTATCCGCCTCGCAACTGCCGGGACGGGAGTTCTCCCGCCGGGTGACATTCCTCGTGATCTGGTTGATTTTCTCTCCCGTGAGGCGAGCAAAACTGCGTCCCATGTTCTTAACATCTGTATACGTGCGCTTGATTATTGTCCACCTGTCGACATGACGTTTGGAGAGTATGTGCGGGCCCTCATTACTGCAGATCTAGACCTCGTACCGAACGATGAAAAGGGTTACAGAATCGCGTTCATGCAAGCATTTCGTCGACGGGGAATTTATCCAGAGTTTGTTCGTGATCTATCAACCGAGAGTGTCCGCTGGGAGAGTCCGGAGCTTGATCTGGGAATCGACGAGTGCTTGAAACAGATGTCGCTGGAATGGCATCAGCACTCTGAGCGCAAGCGTGCATGGGGTTCGTCACGGCGAAACGCCGCGATCCTTCATGGCTTCTTCAAGAGGAGAATCACTGATGACCAGGCGCAATCTCTGGGATTCTACCGTGCTGAAAACCAGATTTTAAAAATAAACAACGAGGAGGGAAAACTTTCGCGCATCGAGATTCATTCCGTGCGTCCGCTGCGTCGAGTCGGTCCTGATCAACAGGTGAAACTGGATCTAATCGTTGAGATTACCCAAAACTGGTTGTCTGCTGGCGGCCAGCGATACCTCGGGGGAAGCACTCTAATAATCGACCTGGAAAGCAGCCGGGTTCGCTACGTGGTGCGCAAACGTGTAGGGCATGCAGAGCGGATCTTGAAGCAGGAAGGGTTTCGCATGGCCCTCGCTGACACTTCAATTCGCAGTAACTATTTTGACGATACTGCGCGCGCGCGCGAACCATTTGCATTGCTTCACAGAGGTGCGTGAGTACAGTTATGGCAGCGAAAAAACCCGCCAGAAGTACCTCAAAGACTAAGACGAATCGTGTCTCAACGGCAGCGAAGAGGAAGAAGACTGCAAAGCCGAAGACTACCAAAACAACGGCAAGGAAAGCCGCCCGTCAACAAGAAGGAGGTAGTTTTCGCATCAAGATTCGAATGTACCGGCAAGGACTGGGTGATTGCTTCTTAATAACGATACCGCGCAAACAGCAATCGCCTTTCTTCGTCGTGATTGATTGCGGCGTAATTTTGGGTACTTTGAATCCTAAAGCGATCATGGCCCAGGTCGTGGAGCACATCATCGCAACTACAGGTGGTCACATTCACCTGCTTGTTGCCACACACGAACATTGGGACCACATCTCCGGTTTTGCTCAGGCAGAAGAGCTTTGGAGCAAACTAACGATAGACGAGGTTTGGCTTTCATGGGCGGAAAACCCCAAGAACTCGTTGGCGCGCAAACTGCGAGACGAGCGTCAAGCCATGAAGTTGGCACTTCAGGCCGCGGCGGCGCGCACTTATCTTGCGGGCGATGTTGAGTCGGCCGAAGAAGTTATGAATCTCATGAGTTTCTTTGGCGTCACTACTGGTGATGCCCTGGAGGTAGTCAAGGGGCTCTCAGAAAACCTCCGGTACTGTACGCCCCAAGATGAGCCCATAAAACTGCCTGGGACGGACGTCAGGGTTTACGCGCTTGGTCCACCGCCGGATGAAAAGTTGATCAAGAAATACAACCCGTCGAAAAAGGAGACGGAGACCTATGGCGTGGATTCAATGAATCAGTATCTTGATGCCCTTCTGCCGACGCTGATGGATGCTGAACAAGACTCACCTTTTGACGAGCGCTACAACATTCCATTGTCTGTTGCACAACAACTGGCTTTTTTCCAAAGATACTACTGGGGTGAAGACACAGAATCTAGTGAAAAAGATCAGTCGTGGAGACGCATCGATGGTAGTTGGTTGGATTCGTCTTCCGCTCTGGCGCTTCAGCTCGACAGCGCAACCAACAACACTTGTCTCGTTCTAGCTTTCGAGCTGGCGGACGGCGATGTCCTGCTGTTTGCGGCGGATGCCCAGGTCGGCAATTGGTTGTCGTGGCAGGACCTTAAGTGGAAGGTCGACGGTAAGGATGTTACCGGACCCGACCTGATAAAACGCACCATTTTCTACAAGGTCGGACACCACGGTAGTCACAATGCAACTCTAAGGAAACTGGGGCTAGAGGAGATGACGTCTCTCAAACTAGCCTTTGTTCCGGTGGATCGTGAGATGGCAGTAAAGAAGCGATGGAACAAGATGCCGCTGAACGAACTCATGGATCGTTTGAATGTGATCACAGACAGGTGCGTGGTCCGACTTGATGCCGACGTCCCGACTAAGCTTAAGAAAAACATGTTGTCAGACAAACTCTTTCACGAGGTAGTGCTCTGAAATAACCGAAGAGGTCAAGCCGCATGACAGGCACAGTAGTGGAGGGGCGGCGGGTCGGTGAGGACCGAACCTTAACGCCTGACTTTTGCATTATTGGTTCAGGAGCTGCGGGAGGAGTTTGCGCTCTGAAACTAGCTGAGGCTGGCTTCGATGTGTTGGTGCTTGAGGAAGGGCCCAACATTCCAAAAGAACCGGGTCGTGCCCCTGGGCAGGAGCGAAAAATGCTCAACGAGCGCGAAGTCGAAATGTACAAACTGTTGTACCAGGAAGGCGCCACTCGACTGACGAAGAACGGCGGTGTAAAGGTCTTGCAGGGCCGATGTCTTGGCGGTGGCACTGCTGTGAATTGGTCGGCTTGTTTGCCACCACGACTCGAAACATTGGACGAGTGGCAGAAACGTGGACTGCCATTTACGCGTCAGAATCTCGAGCCTTACTTGAGAGAGGTTGTCAACTATCTGCCTATTGTCCGCAACGACAAATACAACACCTCTGCTGAGAAGTTCAGGCTGGGGTGCGCGCGCCACGATATCTCGGCTGAAAACCTACCAAACAACACTCACAACTGTCGCGAGTGTGGCAGTTGCGGAGTTGGCTGTCCGTATGATCGGAAGATGAGTGGTTTCGTGAAGTGGCTTCATGATGCGGTTCAGTTGGGGGCGACGATCTACACGGACACGAAGGTAGATCGACTAACCGGCAGCGATGATCGAATAAGCGCAGTCGAAGCACACTTCATAGACGGCAAAACCCGTCCCACCAAGCGGAAGTTAGTGGTTAAACCCACTCGGGGCGTGGTGATGGCGGCTGGTGCGATTGGTACGCCAGCCATTCTGCTGCGCTCGAAGCTCGATCTCGACAATCGGGTAGGCCGGTTTACACACATTCACCCTGTCACAATCACCATTGGGAAGTACCCCGAAAAAACGTTTCCTGCCTATGGCGTGCCTGACAACATGTGGACCCAGAAGTTCGCATCCGGCCCCACTGGCTATCTTCTCGAAACTGGTTCCTTCTTTCCGGTACTTACCGCTTCGGCGACCCTCCAACATGGTGATGAGTTGCACCGTGTGATGCGCGATTACTATTCGACAGGCGCCATTTCGTATGCCCACCACACAACCGGCTTTGACGATAAGGAGAAGTACGGCACAGTCGAATTAGACGATAACGGTGATCCGGAGTTGAACTATAGAATCCAGAAAGCCAATGTGAAACCCATGCAGGAGAGTCTGGTAATGATGGCCAGAATTCACCTTGCCGCGGGTGCGACCTCAGTGTACGTGATGCGAAACCCGCCATTGGAGATTAAGCCGGGTGATGCCTTCGACGAAATCAGAAAGATCAATTTCACTGAGCCTCAGCGAGCAACCATCTTTACAGTTCACGTTATGGGTGGTTGCCAGATGCATAAAGAGGACAAGCGCCGTTGTGTCAATAACGATTTCACCTTCCGCGGAAAGAAAAATCTTTGGGTTGCGGACGGTTCGATTTTTCCCACGGCCCTGGGAGCCAATCCTCAGGTGACGATTTACTCGTTGGCTCTTTGGGCGGCGCGTGAAATCTGCGAGAGGCATCAGAAACCATTTCAGTTCAATCACCAACAGGGAGGTCCGTTGCCGTGGCCGGGATACTAAGTTCAGCCCTACACGCGGCTGCACATCCAAAGCAACGTAGCGAAGTTACGATGGTCGCTTTTGACTGCTTGGATCAAAAGACCGCTTTGATCTTGTTCGCCGTCGCCGAAGCTGTGCTCGGTGAAGGCTTCATTGTCAAAGCACCGAAGTTCATTGAGACCGTTGACGACTTCCTTAATTATCAGCGTCCTGCGCAACGCGATCAGTTTCTCCTGGCACTATTGATCGCTGAGACTACGTTTGGTCTGACGATTGGAGGCACGTTTCGCAGCTTCTCGCATCTTTCGATTGAAGAGCGTCGAAAGATTCTTGAAAAGCTTCGTTCCAGCAGCCAGGAATTGCGCCGGAACATCTACGTTGCCTTCGTTAATGTTTCGGCTTCCACATACTACGCCAGCGATCTGACCTGGCCTGATCTGGGTTACGCAGGCGTGAGCGTCGATCACCCGGAGATTCTCAATCAACCGCCACCAATTCCGTGGCGGCCTAAGGATCCGAGACCGATAGAACCATGACTGCGAGTTCCGACTACAATCACGTATAAATAATTTGAGCCCGTTGATAACGGGCGACACGTTGTTTGATGTGCTGTCGCCCGCTGTCGCGGGCTAAACTGAATTCCAATGGCTCCCTGGGGCTTGCGCCCCAGGCTTTACGCTAACGCCTGCTTCGCAGGCTAAAAGACTGCAATGTACGCTTTACGGGATGGTTTTTTCCGTCTCGCGTAGCAGGTCGGTGAACCGTGGATCAGATCGAAGGTTAGCAAGGTGGGGGTCGACGCGTACGAACGTGAAACCAACTGCATGTTCACGCTCAGCCTGCATCAACCACATAAAAGAATTGTCGAAATCGCCGAGCAGACAGTAAGTGATCGCAATCTCATAAGCTGTTACCCAGTTGTCGCTACGCTTGGCAATGATTTCATTGAGAATCGCAGCGGCCTCATCGTATTTTCCAATCGCCGCTAATACATGAGCGCGCTTGGCGCGTGTAGTTGGTGTGTCGCCCGCAAAACTGCGCTCCTGTTCAAATGCTGCTAGCGCTTCGTTGTGCATTCCCTTGCGCTCAAATGCCCAACGCAGAATCGTGTGTGCCGCAACTGAGCCAGAATCTAGCTCGAGTGCCTTCCGACATTGGGCAATCGCCTCATCAAACTTGCCGGCAAGAAAAAGCACATTCGCGACGGCAGTAGCAATCACCGGAGATTGTGGCGAGATCTGCCGCGCTTTCTCTATTTCAGTGTAGGCCTCATCGTGCCGACCCATCGCTGACAGACTATAGGCATACCATCGGTGAGCAACTTGATTACTAGGTTTAAGAAGGATTGCAGTGCGCAGCTCTCGTTCAGCTTCAGGCCAATCGCGATCGTAGTGAAGTCTGACAAATCCTAGCGAGGCATGAGCCTCTGCGAGATTTGGATCTGTATCAACTGCTTGAATGGCGCATTCCTTGGCTCGCTGCCATGCACCATTAGGCGGAGGCTCAACGAACCAGTTGAGCAGGGAATAACAGTCAGCCAATTCGGCGTGCGCGATTGCGAATGTTGGATCAAGCTCGACGGCTCGTTCCAAACGTTCGATTGCTTGTCGCAAACCTTCAGCGGTACGGCGAGTTGAATAGTAACGGCCTGCGGTGTAGAGCTGACGCGCCTCTTCATTGTCAACTGACCGTGTGTTAGGTGCGGGACTGAAAATTGGCGAAGTCACCGCACTCGCCTGGGCAACAACTTGACGACGTTTTACACTTTCGGCGGCGATCGGGCGGAGCGGTTTGCGAGTGACTAGTGGGTTCCTGGTTTCGCGTAGCAGTTGTTCAAACGCTGGTTCGCCGCGAAGCGGGTCAAGCTGCGGCTCGACCCCCAACCAGACAATCCACGCATCCTTGATTGAGGCCGCTTTCTGTAACTGTGCGATTGCTTCGTCTCGGTCTCCCAAATGAAGGTGAATCAAAGCAAGGTGATAAGGCGAAACGTAACCTTGTGTTGACATTTGTTCCAGGTGCTCGAGCGCTGCCTGAGCATCTTTTTGACGACCCGCAGCAGCGTAAGCAGCCGCGAGAGCTGCCTCGAACATTTGACCGCCACTCGAAAACCGGACCGCCTTCTCGGCATTCTGTACTGCCTCGTCAGCACCTCCCGTGTGCCGCAGGGTCCATGAAAAGGTTATCAAACCGTAAGAAAACTCCGGCATGGCCTCGAGCATGCTACGGTACGTCGCAATCGATTCGTCAAATCGACGCATCTGGTAATAGCACCATCCGAGCGCCTGTATGATGCTTGGTGAAAGTGGATCAAGACGCCGCGCTTGGAGTATCTGCTGCAGGGCTTCATCAAAACGACCTTCCATCAAGAGATGAAAGCCGTACCAGTGATGTGCGGTCGCGTAATTGGGGTTGATCTCGATTGCCCGTCGATGCTGGGCCTCAGCAACCGCCCAATCGAAGTCGTGACAAACGATGGCGAACCCAAGTGCCGTATAAGCTTCAGCAGAGGTTGAATCTAATTCAACGGCTTTACTGGCTGCTTGTTTGGCAGCCGCCGATGTTTCAACGAATGGCTTTATGCCAAACACGCCGAGCCAGTTGTAGTAATCAGCAATTCCCGTGTAGGCGAGGGCGTAGTGGGGATCAAGTTCGATGGCGTGTTTATAGCACTCAAGTGCTTTGGCGAATCCCGTTTCTGTATAAGAGTTCCAATAGTAGCGCCCGCGCAAATACGCCTCGAAGGCCTCAGAATTATCTGTTCCTCGTTTGGATAGCTGGCGTTGTTCATCGCCGGTAAGTTGTGGCAGTAGCGCAGTCGCAATGCGCTCGGAGATCGAGTCTTCGATTTGAAGAACATCCGTCGAATCTTCGTCGAAGTGTTCAGCCCAACGGGTGACGCCTTCACTGACACTAAGCAACTGTGCTGTCACGCGAATCCGATTACCAACGCGCCGTAAGGTACCGTCGACGACATAGTCAATTCCCAGATCACGACCGGCACTTAGTGGATCAACCGCAGCGCCATGGTAACGAAGCACACTGCTTGTCGGTCTTACAACCAAACGTTGCACGTTGCTGAGACGAGTGATGATCGCGTCAGTTAAGCCTATTCCGAGATATTCGTCCCCGGTGTTTTCACCGGCAGGACTGAGCACTCGGAGTGGGAGTACGGCAATGGATTCCTGATCTGGACTGAGTTGCGTTGCGATTGCGGGCAATGCGGCAAGTCGATGATCGAGTTTGCGCAGTATGTCGTTGAAACGCGGATGCCCGTGCAAATCATCGAGTTCCGGATCCACCGCCAACCAGAGGAGTTTTGCGTCGTTGAGATCGTAGGCCTGATCGAGCAGATCGAGTGTGGCTTCTACCCGACCTAAAGCCGCGTTCACGAGCGCCATGTGATAAGGCGATATATAACGCCTTGCGGCTAACTGCTCCATTTCCTTGAGAACGGATTCGGCTTCTGCAACATTTCCGGCCGCGGCGTGAGCTGCGCCTAACCGACCGAGCGTGTGGGACGCTTTTCCCATCAGTTCGACGCTCTTGTTGGCAGTCTCAATAGCTTCCTGGTGCCGGCCTAAGCCACTGCAGGAAAAGCTCAATCCATAGAGCATCATCAAATTGTGTGGTTCATTCTCGATCGTTGCGCGAGCGAGCCGATAAGCATCATCGAAGCGGCGCGCATGGTAGGAGCACCAAACCACACTGAATCTGGAGATGATCGCCATCGGGTCCAAATCTCTTGCCGTGTGTGCTTCGCGGAGAGATTCACTAAAGCGTCCTTCCATTGCCAGTTGCAGTGCGTACCAGATTCTCGCTGGCGGGTAATTGGGGTCGAGTTCAATTGCGCGCACAAGTTCGTGCTCTGCGCTGGCCCACGCGAAGTCACGGCAAAGGATTGCCTGGCCAAGCGCGGCGTGACCTTCCGCCAGTGTTGGATCAATTTCGACCGCTCTTGAAGCTGCTTCATAGGCAGCCGCTGCGCATTCCGCGAATGGCATGACGCTGAAAACGCCAAGCCAGTTGTGGTAGGCGGCGAGACCGGCGTGCGCTAACGCGTAATTAGAATCGAGCGCGATCGCTTGTTGGTAACAAACAAGAGCTTTGGCGAAACCATCTTCAGTGAAAGTGTTCCAATAGAAGCGGCCGCGCAGATATGCCTCGTGCGCTTGCGGATTATCGGTACCTCGCTTCGCCAGACGTAGACGTTCGTCAACCGTCAGCTGAGGTACGATTGCCTCTGCAACATGCGATGAGATGCTGTCTTCTAAATTGAGGACATCCCTAAATTGCTCGTCGAACTGACCAGCCCAGGCTGTGGTTTCATCTTTTACGTTCAACAGTTGAATCGTCACTCGAATGCGATCAGCTGAGCGTCTAATGCGCCCATCCAAAACATAGCTGACCCCCAGTTCGCGACCTGCGCGAAGCGGATCCGCGTCCGCACCGTAGCGGAGAACGCTGCTGGTTGGCCTCACGGCGAAGTTACGCACCCCACTCAACCGGGTGATGAGCGCATCGGCTAGACCTGTTCCGAGGAAGTCTGGTCCTGAATCATTCTGGTTCCAATCGAGCAGCTTTAACGGCAAGACTGCAAGGGAGTTCTCGTTAGATAAAGGTTCGTGTTTTGGGCCGAGCGCCAATCTAGGCGGATCCGGTAAGTCGGAAACTGGCAGGCCTTCGAGATATCGTGTGATGTCGTCGCGCAAATCGGCCGCTGTTTGGTATCTCCACTCAGGCTCTTTCCGCAAAGCTTGCATTACGATGCTGTCGAGATCGCCAGACAACGCACGCCGTAACGACTCGAGCGTTGCGCTTCGAGTTGTGTAAACCTGCTTCAGCGTTGTGGCATCGTCACCGAGATACAGATTGGGTATTAAATCTTCGGCCCTGGTGATGATGATGCTGGGCGGCGCTGGTGATTCTTCGCAAATGACGCGGGCAATTTCGTGTGGCGCGCGATTCACTAAGCGATAGGGTCGATGCCCCGTAAGTAATTCATAGAGCAGAACACCAAGCGAATAGACATCTGTAGTTGGGTTGGTTGGTGCTCCTTGTACCTGTTCGGGCGACGCATATTCCGGAGTCATCAATCGCATTGCGGTCGCGGTTGGATCGTGAGTGATATCGCCTGCGAGTTGTGGATTGAGTAACTTCGCAATACCGAAGTCCAAGAGCTTGGGAACACCTTCAGAAGTTACTAGGACATTCGAGGGTTTGATATCGCGGTGGACGACCTGTTTTTGATGGGCGAAGTGTACGGCATCGCAGATTGGGCGAAAAAGCTTAAGCCGCTCGGTAATGTTAAGTTGATGTGAATCGCAGTAGGAATATAATGGTTGGCCCTCGATGAATTCCATCACGAAGTAAGGCAATCCATCGTCAGTTGTGCCCCCGTCCAGCAAGCCGGCAATGTGCGGATGGTCGAGGGCGGCAAGAATCTGTCGTTCTTTGCGAAAGCGCCGCAGGATAAAATCTGTATCCATGCCACGCTTTACGAGCTTGATAGCCGCGCGCTTGTTGAACTCGTTATCGGCGCGCGAGGCTTCGTAAACCGCGCCCATGCCGCCTCGACCAATCTCGTGCTCGATCCGGTAGGCGCCCAGACGTCTGCCGATCATTGGATCGTGGTCTTCAACGAGAGACTCAAGCACTCCTAACTCAGTATCAGCATAAAGGGGCTGCTCGAGAAGTTCTCCAGCGCTGTCGTGCTGGGCCAACAACACCTGAACGTCGTGCCTCAGCGACTCGTCGTCGCCACACGCCTCCAGCACATAGTCCGTGCGTTCGTCCGACGCGAGATCCAGGGCTCCCTGGAAAATCTCTTCAACTTGTCGCCAACGTTCGGGGGTCATCGTAAAACTGAGGTGTATTGATAGTTCACTTAGTAGGCAAACAGATATCTATTCTGGCGCATCAGCTACTTCCTTTGCATTTCACCGTGAAGCCAGGCCTTTGCAAAACGCCAGTGACGTTTAATCGTCGTGGGGGTGACGCCGAGAACGTCCGCTGTTTCTTCGATGGAGAGGCCTCCGAAGTAGCGCAGTTCGACCATCCGTGCTTTTTGTTCATCAAACTGCGCGAATGCCCTAAGGGCGTCGTCGAGTGCGATTAATTCTGCACTGCGCTCGACCGCCCGGTCTATGTTTTCATCCAGAGAGATCTTTTGAACGTCCTGGCCACGCTTTTCTGCATTGTGCTTGCGCGCATGATCCACCAGGAGACGTCGCATTATCTGTGCAGCAACACCAAAAAAGTGAGCCCGATTCTGCCAGTTTACTCGGGTCTGATCCACGAGACGCAGATAAGCTTCGTGTACCAGAGCCGTTGGCTGCAGAGTGTGATCGGGACGTTCGCGCCGGAGGTAATTCGCCGCAAGCTTTCGGAGTTCATCGTAGATTACGGGTAGTAAAAGATCAACCGCGCCACGATCACCCTTCGATAGTTCAATGAGTAACCGAGTGATATTCTCGGTGGGCTGCTCGCTCAATGACTAGACCCCAGGTTTCCGCACTTGAGATTTGACTCAGATCTCTGAGTTGTGATCAACGAAGCAAGTATAAGCCAGAATTCGTTGGGTGAATAATGAGGCGCCAAATTATCTTTAGGCATCCATGACCCTCTTTGCCCCCTCTTTGCGCGTTATCTATTGAAGGCAATTTTGGGCATTTATAAAGAGGAGAAAGTCATGCAAGCTGCGCAATTGACCATAGCAACTGCACATTCAGGGCAAATCAATTCGTCTCTTAGTGAGAAAATCGGAGATTGGGTGGCGCGAGTCTTTGGTTGCTGGCATAGCGAGTTGAGCAGGCCATTCTCACACCAGGGTCAGGCCTACAGAGTGTGCATGAATTGCGGAGCCCAGCGTCGGTTTAATCTCGGAAACTGGAAGATGCAGGGACACTTCTACTATCAGAGAGCCACGACGAGTCAGTTTTATTCAATGAACCGTTTGTCCGCAGTTCAGAGAAAGATGAACTGAGCATAGATCATCACACTGTTTGTAAAGGACAGCAGGCGCGTCAGGTGCGCCTGCTGTTTTGACATTAGGAGACGCTTTTGTGCAACCGTTTTGAATCGCAGGGATTGAAGTCAGTAGACACTCACTTAAGTAACTGCGAACACCACTCTTCTCCGGCGAGCTCAACCAGCAGACGCGGCTGCCGTCAGCTCAGTACTCCTCGACGCATTCCTCGAATACCGGTCTCAATATACCGAACAAGCATTCAACGCCACGACGCCAAACCCAACTGAGATTCTCCGACGCTTGGAGGAGGGACCCATTACTGAGTCGCGTACCGTTCGCTCGAGATGTAGGGCTGCTTATCGACTGGTTGAGTCTTAACCTGTTGTTGTCAGATGGATGCTAATCGGAGCCCAAAGGTTGATTCGGCTGGTCGTTTTGTGAACTCTTAACAATAAAGTTGAACGAATCTGTTTTCATCCCCATAATGCCGCGCAATTCCGAGCAAGAATCAGACTCGGGGCCCGACTGTTAAGGAGGGCACCGGACTTGGACGAGGGTTGTGATCCGGTGACCTCCTTAACAGTCGGGCTACTGCCCCGGACCCACGCGCTGGAGATCAAAAATGAGCGAAACAAATTTGCCCACCGAGTTAGATGAAGTGCCGGTTGCTGAAACGACTGGCTTTGCCGGACACCCGAAGGGTCTTGGACCTCTGTTCTTCACTGAATTGTGGGAAAGGTTTAGCTACTACGGAATGCGCGCGATTCTTGTGCTTTACATGACAGCAACCGTGGCGCAGGGCGGACTCGGTTTTGACACCAAGCGTGCGGCCTCGATCTACGGCACCTACACAATGGCTGTTTATCTCACAGCCTTGCCCGGTGGGCTTATCGCCGATTACTTCCTGGGCGCGCGGTTGGCGGTGTTGGTCGGCGGAATCATTATCTCGTTTGGCCACTTTTCCATGGTCTTCCATTCCATGACATCGTTCTACCTCGGCATGACTTTGATTGCTATTGGCACCGGGTTTCTTAAGCCAAACATCAGCGCAATGGTGGGTGGACTGTATAAAGAAAACGATCCACGTCGTGATAGCGGGTTCTCGATCTTTTACATGGGAATAAATATCGGCGCAGTGTTGGCGCCACTCGTAATTGGCTACTTTGCGCAAGGCGAGACCTTCAAGCGATTCCTGATGGCAAGGGGATTTGAACCGACAAGCGGGTGGCATTGGGGATTTGGCGCGGCGGGCGTGGGGATGATCATTGGTTTGATTGTTTTTGTTATCAGTAGACGACAGTTAGCAAACGTCGGCACTCAGGTAAAGAAACGTTCGACATCTAAGGCAGCAAACGTGACGGCGGATCAGCCGTTAACGGGAAATGATTGGAAGCGGATCGCAGCGATTCTAATCTTTTTTACTTTCACGATGCTTTTTTGGGCGGCGTATGAGCAAAAGGGAGCCAGTTTGAATCTGTATGCCAAGGCGTTGGTGCGTACAGAGGCTTTTGGAATGAGTTTTCCATCAAGCTACTTACAATCTTGCACGCCTTTGTTCGTTATTCTATTGGCGCCGCTGTTTTCCTACATGTGGGTTCGAATGAAGGATCGTCAGCCATCAAGTCCTGTAAAATTCACTTTAGGGTTGTTGTTTATTGGTGCAGCTTATCTATTGTTGGTTCCCGCGTCGATGATGACAGTTCAAGGCAAGATAAGTCCGTTATGGCTGGTTGGACTATATTTCCTGGAAGTGTGCGGTGAGATGTGTCTTAGCCCTGTTGGTCTTAGCACGGTGACAAAATTGGCGCCCGTAAAGTTGGTCGGGATCATGATGGGCGTGTGGTTCCTCGCAACCTCATTTGGAAACAAGCTGGCGGGTTATCTGTCGGGATTCTTCGTGGCTAATAATCCAACGCAACTGGTAAAACTTTATGGCGGCATTGCCATTGGACTCTTGATAGCTGCGGGGATCCTGGCCCTGTTGACGCCGACAATCAAGAGATTAATGGGGCATGTGAAGTGAAGACACAGAGAGCCGTCTCGTTAACACCCAAACTTAACAAAACGTCTTCTAACTAAGCAAGAAACGTCGTATTATGACGTCCAATCCAAGGGTACTCTCCCTGACTCTCCCCAAGAAATGCCGATTAGTCTGAACTTTTTCGCTACGGCGAATTCGGATTTCCATCTTCTGGGAGAGACCAAAATGCGAATATCAAACCCGACCTCGCGTCTTTTGCCGCTCATTCTGCTTGTCCTGTTGCTTTTTTTAGCCAGCCTGTCTCCGACAAACCCAAGTCTTGGTGATCTGTTGCCTGCCGGCACTCAAGCTCAAACTCGCGAGCGGACCGTAGCAAGCACTAACCTGGAAGTGATCAAGACCGAAGTTGATCTAGTGACCGTCGATGCACTTGTGCTTCAGAAGGACACGGCACGCGTGGTAGGTAACTTAACGCGCGACGACTTCCAAATCTCCGAAGACGGTAAGCGACAAGACATAACTCACTTCAGTCAAGGCAGTTTGCCACTATCAGTGCTGCTGTTGATTGATCGAGGTGGTTGTCTTGATCCGTTCAATGAGCAGGTGCGCCACGCTGCGTCTGAGGCGCTGGCTCGTTTGAAGCCGACCGACGAGGTTGCGGTGATGACTTATCACAACAATGCCGAGCTCTTACAGCCGTTCACTCGAGACCGTTGGCCAGTCAAGTACGCGCTGGATCACATTCCGCCACATGATGAGATGGCCAATCACTGTCTCAACAAAGCGTTTTACGAGGCCGCCACCTACATGGAACAGGCCGGTAACCCAACCGGGCGTCGCGTGATCATCTTCATCACTGGCGTCACCCGGAATTTTGATTGTGCCGATGGCCCCAGTGGCAAAGGGGCGACCCACGCTGTCTATGAGTCAGGTAGCGTTGTTTGTGGTCTGGTTCCGGTCACCAAGGAACAGCAAATGGAGAACGGGATGATGAGATGGGCGACACGATTCGGCGGTTTAGTGCGAGTGTCGTCCTTGAACATCAAACAGATTGCCACTGATACGGGTGGTGAGGTGCTTGAGGACAAGCCGGAGCAACTCGATCAGACCTTTGCGACGTTGATGGAACACTTGCGTTCACGCTTCAGCCTGGCATTTGTTTCGACAAACAAAATGCGCGATGGAACGCTGAGGAAGTTGAAGATTGAATTGAAGCCTGCGGTTCGGAAGTCACGGGGTCAATTAGTGGTGAAGGCCAGACGAAGCTATGTGGCACCGCGTGGTTGAAGTGCTTCCTTCTTTCTCTGCGGTATCTCTGCGGCCTCGGCGTCTTGTGGTTAAGTTACGCGATCGATAGTTATTACCGCAGAGCTTCTTGCTTGTCTTCGACAAGCAGATAACGAGATGAAACTTTGAAGTCGGGGGCTCAGAGTCCTGACGATCCAGTGTTGAGCGCAGTCGGTTTTCACTCCGGAGGAGCGACATGTTTATAGCTCCAAAATCTCCTCAGGCCTGCTTCGTTTGGAGGAGCGGACAAACCTTGGCATAGCGGCACGACGGTGTGTCCGCCCCTCCGAACGAAGCCGGAGGTCTGGTGTGCTGCCCCTCCGGGGCAAGGCAGTGCGGCTCAATTTCCATGGCCTTCACATCGAGTTTCTAGTGAGACACGGAGACACGGAGGTGCACAGAGAAAGGCCCAGCCAATCAATGT
>DASYRR010000103.1:0-13881 GCA_036004125.1 Pyrinomonadaceae bacterium
ACATTGATTGGCTGGGCCTTTCTCTGTGCACCTCCGTGTCTCCGTGTCTCACTAGAAACTCGATGTGAAGGCCATGGAAATTGAGCCGCACTGCCTTGCCCCGGAGGGGCAGCACACCAGACCTCCGGCTTCGTTCGGAGGAGCGGACACACCGTCGTACCGCTATGCCAAGGTTTGTCCGCTCCTCCGAACGAAGCAGGCCTGGGGAGATTTTGGAGCTATAAACATGTCGCTCCTCCGGAGTGAAAACCGACTGCGCTCAACACTGGATCGTCAAGACTCTGAGCCCCCAGACTTCAAAGTTTCATCTCGTTATCTGCTTGTGTGAAGTCACATCTCAGATGACAGCGGACACGGATACCTACCGAAACGCCGATGATGGTGCCTCATCGCCGCTGCCAGTTTTAGTTGTAACTGACCCAACCATCGCCATGCCTTTGAAATGCCAACAGTCAACACTCCAAACCGGCACTATGCCTTCACGGTCTACACCGGTTGTGCACCAAAGGGCCGAATCGCGGTAGTCTTCAGGCGTCTTCAAAACTTTGCCACCGAGTCCATAGAGTTTGTATTTCTTGAGACGATCGTTGTAGATGCTCAGTTTGTCTCCGATTAAGACTTTTCTGAAGGGTTCATACTGCGCTTCCTCCGCCGCCACTAGATCGCCAAAAACTTTCTGCCCCGCATCGCGAACCTTCACACACATTGTGCGTGCTTGAGCGACAGTCATCTTTCCTTTGTAAGTATCTACCTCAGTGGTTGCAGCTAAGCCTTTCGAAACACCTTCGTCTATCTTTTCGATGCAGGTCTTACCCGCCTCGAGCGCGAGCTTCCCATCTTCCTTCGGATACATACTGTCTTCCGGTTTCCAATCGGCGAAGTTGGACGCGGCATTTATGGCATCGTCTAGATCCTTTGAGATCTTTTGGGCCATCACAGCTCCGCCGTTAGATAGTGCACTGCACAGCAATGCCACGCTGAGAATTCGTTTGGACATAAGCTCGCACCTCCTAAGTCAATGCAGTTTTCAGATTCTTAGGGAACGACAAAGCCACTGAGTGGACTGCCAAAGAACGCTTCGGTCTTATAGGCGTTCCGATCAAATGGCCCATCTTGATCGCCAACGATCTGTACGGGTACGACAATGCGGCCGGTACCCAGATTGTTCTGCGGGCCAATCCCTGGATTGACCAGTTGATAGTTCGTACCCATCGTGAATTTTGCGCTGCGTGCAAGCTTGCCGTTCTGCAGGATCTTGATTTCATACTCGCCAGGGTTCTCATACATCTTGAAGTAGTCGGGCGGACGAAACTGAGGTTCCTTGTCCCACACCATCGCCTTGATACCAAACATGCGGCGACAGTATGTCAAGGGCTGCGGGTCATCGCCGCGATCAGCTGCATTCATAACCTGGCAACTAGTAATGCTTGGCGTATCACTGCCGCCGGTGCTATCGGCAACTAGCTTGCCCTGGTAGTAGAGGTAGGCGACATACTTGCCGTAGTTCATCAAATTCGGGGAACCTCTAAACCAGGTAACGAAATTGAGTCGACCTTCAGTTTGTGATGGCGGATAGCCGGGACGGAAATCCATGATGTCGTAGTCGTACAGATAACCGATCGGAAGATTCCAATCGTAGTTGACGTGATAAGCGAAGTTGTTTTTGAATTTCGGTAGGTCCACTACGCCAACGTGGAATTTTTCGACTTTGAATTTCCCTGCGAAGATTGTTTTGCTGGCACCTTCGAGTTCATTCTTGAGATTAATCTTGAAACCAACCATGCCAGTCTCAATCGTCGCCTGTTGATTCATGCTCCCAGATCTGTCGCCGCACTCGGTGACTGACCAATAGCCATCCTTCGTCTCAACAGTCGGACAATCGAAACTTAACCACGGCTTGCCGGTCGGAAGTGTGAAGTCAACCGATAATTGACTGCCTGCAGAGATGGGACCAATCACGCGGTACTCGATCCACGGCGTCCAACTCCAGGTTTCCTGATCTTCAACGCCATTTTTGAAGTACTGAGGATGGGTGCGCAGATTGATTTGAATTGAAGGTTTGTTGATTGTTTGCGCCGAGACCGTAGCATTCACGAAGCTGTTTGAAGCGGCCGGGCAAGTCAGGATGAGAAGTAACACAACCTTTCCAAGCTTGTTCACAATTGTTCTCCTTCTTGAATCTCTCGCGCAAATTTCCAATTTGTGACTCAGAGAAGCTAAGGCAGGTCGACCAGGTAGCCAGAGATAGTCCAGGTGACTGCAGCGTTGGCAAACCCGGTGGTATTGTCGCGCGTTGCAACACCGTAGACATTTGTGCCAGGGTCGGCATACAAACGGACCTGCTGGCTTGCGACATAAATGTCTCGGAATCCACCGCTGTTGGTGCCTTGTGGTGTGATAGTTAGGTAATAAGTATTGTTTTGATTGGCTGACAACACTTCAATTCCGGCGGTTAACATTTTTTGGCCTGGGAGCATTCCTCCCATGATCGATACCTGCTCGATCACGAAGCGCTTTCCTTGAGGTACGGTTGTGATATTGGCGAAGGCGATGCCCTGGCCCGGTTGGAATTCCCCAATGCTGGGCGCGTCGGCCTGGAATGGCTGTCGCGCTGGGTTGTCGACGTTCCGCACGGCCAACGGGTTTGTTGGATCAATCTTCACTGTGTTGTTCACTGCATCGAACTTGACTGTGTTGTTACTAAAGTCGAGGCCAACCGTGGGCGTTCCGTTAATGCCAACATTCCAACTTCCGCTCTGCTGAGCTTGTACGGTTCCGTTGACGGTAGTGTTGCCGACGATGGGCACAGGTTCACTGCCCGTGTTCACCACCCTTACATTCTGCGTTTGACTGGTAGGCGCGCTGCTGCCTGCGCCTCGCCCGACATGTGGCAAAGCAACCGTAGCGATCGTTACGAGACTCAGCAGACCAATCAGACCAATGAGCGAGTTCTTGAACTTGTACATGATCGGTTCTCCTTTTCACTTGAACCGTCTCCGCACAACGGCGATTCTTTTGGCAACTACCCTAAATGAGGCTTAGTGTCTTGGTTCAGAGAGGACAGTCCAGCAATAATCCATACGCTTGGGCAAAACTCTTTTGTCCCAGACGTGAACGACGTAAAAACCAAAGCGTATTACCACCGACAGAAAGCGAATTTTGGGTTGGAAAACCGCGAGTCGAGCACATGCGACAATACCATTGCCTTCCTTACCTCTACGTTCTACCATTTGCCACGAGTGGAGCTTGGCTCCCAGACTTAGATCCAATCCCATGTCTAGTGTCACCCGCCTCGCAACCCTAGTCTTTCTTCTCTGTCTAACCGTGGCGGACTTGGTCTATGCGCAGGACCAACACTCATTCCTTCGAGCAACTCAGCAGTCATCGTTAGAGGAAGTCGGCTTACGCACCTCAGTGGTTCGGTATTTCGACGCTCTTGCGATGCGAGATCTAACCGACCTAATGAAGTATTGGAGCGTCGCTGCGCCTGATCTCGAGATCCGCAAGAAAGAATTACAGGCGAAGTTTGCCGCTAACGATCATGTCGAAGTAAAAAACCTGACGATTCGCATACTTTCTATCGATGGGGATCAGGCCAGGTTACACGTTGATCTGGAAATCACAGCCCTTGACATAAAGACGCGCCAGCCATCAACGGGTTTCGGCAAGATGGTTCGCGCGATGCACTGGCTTAAAGAGTCTGGCTTCTGGAGAATTAATAGTGAGACTTCTGTCGAAGAAGAGCTTGCTGCTGAGTTAGTTGCCGCTAGAACTGATCAGGAACGTGAGGCACTCCTCCTTCAGAATCATGAGTTTGTTAACTCACCGTTGATCACGGCAGTTAAGGTGTTCGCGGATCGTTCAACCGATTATCGCGAACAATTGCGGATCTACGCTCTGGGGCAAAATCTCGCCGAGAGAATGGGCGACAAACGCCGCACCGCAGAACTTTTGAACAATGTCTCGGCAATGCACCGGATGTTGGCCGATTATCCCACAGCGATTGTTTACGCTCGCAAGGGTTTGGCCATCAGCGAAGACATTGGCGACCAGGCGGGAGTAGCAAACTCTCTCCTTGGACTTGGAGTGTTCAACTTTTCGCTGGGTAACTACACGGAAGCGCTGGAGTATTACCAAAGGAGTCTGTCGATCAGTGAATCGCTGGGGGATAAGAAACTCATTGCTTTTGCGTTTAGTGGCATCGCACAGACTGCGGAAGTCCGGGGCGATTATGCAAAAGCACTCGATGCCTATAATCAGAGTCTCGCGCTTCGCGAACAACTCGGTGATCAAGCCAAGATTGGTTTAGGCCTCAACGCGATTGGCGTCGTCTATTTTCGTCAGGGTAACTACGCTCAAGCACTGGAGTACGCGCTAAAGAGTTTGGCGGTCAACGAAGAGAGTAAGAACACTCAAGGTATTGCGCAGTCGCTAAGCACCGCGGCCAGCGTTTATCGTGAACAAGGCAACTACGCACAAGCACTGACTTACTTTCAGCGAAGCTTAAAGATTCGTGAGAACCTCGGTGAGAAGAGGGGTATCGGAAACCAGCTCAACAATATCGGTCTCGTTTACCAGCTTCTAGGAGACGGAGTTCAAGCTCTGGAGTATTTCGACAAAGCACTTTCGTTACGCGAAGCAATCGGAGACAAGCACGGTATAGCGCTAAGCCTCAACAGCATTGCTCACGTTCATCTGGACAGCCGCGATTACGCTGGCGCGCTCGGGTATGCACAACGTGCAGCAATGCTCGCGAGAGAAACAGGCGAAGGTGAAGTATTGTGGAATGCTCAGACGGTGGTCGGCAGATGCTATCGGCTCTTAAACAAATTCGAGCTTGCTAAGGACGCGTTGACCGAGGCAATCGCAACGATCGAGTCATTAAGATTTCAGGTTGCAGGTGGTGAAAGGGATCAGGAACAATTCTTTGAGAGCAAGGTCGCACCCTATCGAGAGATGACTGAGTTGTTTGTGACGCAGACCGATACGAACCAGGCTCTCAATTATGCCGAGCGCGCTAAGGCCCGCGTACTTCTTGATGTGCTGCGCACTGGCCGGACGAATATTTCTAAATCGATGAGTGCGGATGAGCAACGACGCGAACAAGAGCTGAGGACCGTGTTGACGTCGCTCAATACCCAGATAGCGCGTGAGAAGTCACGCCAACAATCGGGCATCGCTCGTTTGCAACAACTTGAAATGAGCTTAGCAAAAGCTCGCCTCGAACATGAAGACTTTGAAGCTAGCCTGTATGTCGCCCATCCGGAACTGAAGATTCAGCGCGGCGAGACGGCGACGTTTACGATCGAGCAGGCCGGTGACTTGATGGATGACCGTAATGCCCTGCTCGAATACACAGTAACGGATGCTCAAGTGTTTTTGTTTGTTCTTACCCGACTCGTTGGTACCAGGCGTGTGGAGGCTAAGACTTACAAACTCTCAGTTGGTCCTAATGAACTTATCAAGCTAGTCGGAAAATTCCGACAACGACTCGGCAATCGCGATCTGGATTATTCAGATTCGGCAACCGAACTGTACGGTGCGCTGTTAAAACCTGCGGTGGAACAGTTGAAAGGTAAGAACAGTCTCGTGATCGTCCCTGATGACTTTCTATGGGACCTGGCATTTCAGGCGCTGCAATCGAGCAATAAGCACTATCTAGTCGAAGACTACGCAATTTCTTACGCACCATCACTGACTGTTTTGCGGGAAATGATTGCAAAGCACCAGCGTCCACACAAACAAAACCAGTCGACGTTGCTCGCCATTGGCAATCCCTCGCTCGGTAAGCAGACTATCGAACGCGCACGAATGGTTATGGTGAATGAAGGACTGGAAGCGCTCCCGGAAGGTGAGCGCCAGGTTCGGACCTTGGGCCAGCTGTACGGATTACAACGCAGCAAGATTTATGTTGGACCCGAGGCACGGGAAGATCGGTTTAAGGCGGAAGCCGCCGGGTATCGCATTTTGCAAATGGCCACACACTCAGTGCTAAACGACGCCAATCCAATGTATTCCCATGTTGTGCTGTCGCAATTGGCAGGCGACTCGAAGGAAGACGGTCTATTAGAAGCCTGGGAGATAATGGGTCTCGATCTGAAAGCAGATCTTGTAGTGTTATCCGCTTGCGACACAGCACGTGGGCGCATTGGCGCCGGTGAAGGAGTGATCGGTTTGACGTGGGCGTTCTTCGTCGCAGGAAGCCCGGCTACAATCGTCAGCAAATGGAGTGTCGAATCGGTAAGCACGACTGAACTGATGCTGAACTTCCACCGACACTTGAAGTCTGGAGTCAGTGGCGCCCATAAACCAATTACGAAGGCTGAAGCATTAAGGCAGGCGCAGTTAATGCTGCTGCGGACGAAACGTTATGAACATCCGTTCTTCTGGGCCGCGTTTGTAGTTGTGGGTGACGGATCCTAGGAGCAGATGGCAGGAGCAGATCATTGGTCATATATCATTTTACCATTTGTCATTTGTCATTTTTCTAAGAACCAGATGTACTCCAGCCCTTTTCTAAGAACCAAATGTACTCCAGCCCTACGACACTTCAAAAAATGATAAATGAGAAATGGCAAATGATATATGACCAATGATCTGCTCCTGCTCCTGCTCCTGCTCCTGCTCCTGCCCAGCCCCTGCTCCTGCCTCTGCTCCTGCCCTGCTCCTGCTCCTGGATTATCTTCGGAGCGAGTTCACACTTCGCAGCAGACTCTGCACCACCGGAGATTTTGGGTTGGCGATTAACAGCTTTTTCAATTCCTTTTCCGCCTCGTCGAGCATCCCTGCTTCCGCGTAGAGGATACCGAGTCGTAAATGGGATCGCCTCTGGCTTTGCCTCGCAGTTCTTATTTCTTCGAGTTTAGACGCTTCCAGAACCTTAAACTTTGCAGCCGCTGCGGCAGGAGGCGGCATTACGACTTCCGCACCTTTCCTGTTCGCCCTAACTTGCCAGGTGTAAATAGCGCCTCGCTCGAGAGGGGTAATTACTTTCCATTGAGTGACCGTGAGGCTGTCACTCATGACAACTTTCTTCGAGTCTTGATAGATCGTGACCATGTAGTTGTCGGCGCCAACAAGTGGCCGCCAGCGAAATGTTGGCGCCTGCGACTCCACTATGATCGAGATCGGATTCAGCAAGCCATAATCCGCTGAACCAGGACCCATAAGTCTGCCGGACTCTCCTCTGAGAGCGCTAAGAAACGAGGGCGATCTGACGCGTCCGTTCTTAAGCGCCGTAGCTACGTCGCCCTGAGTTTGCGCGGACGCAGATTCCAATCCGAACAACTTGCCGTCACTGTTCAATCTGACACGCCCATCACCATCAACTAAATCAACAACGACGTTAGCGTTTGTCTGATCGGTGGGCGATGCTGAGGGAGATGGGTTTGGACTTGGGTTGGCAGCGAGATTGTCTGGCGTCCTAATTTGCTTGCGGGCTTCTTCACTCTGCTTCCGAGAATAAAAGACCAATAACCAAACGATGAGCCCAACGAGGACTAACATTGCCCCAACCTGGATTGGAATCCTGACTCTTGGAACTTGCCATAGCCTCACCAAACGTTGACGGAGACTTGGAATGTCGTGCGGCCGATACGTCGCGTCGGGAAACAAAGCGAGTTGGGCTTTGGTTGCCAAAAGATTGGCAACTTCCGCTTTACAACTCTGGCAATATTCCAAATGCCCATCGGCAATCTCACGGGACACTTCGTCTGCGTTGTTATCAACATAGTCGGCCATCTCCTCGTAAAGAAGATGTGTCTGCTCCAGTTCTTCCTGTTTTTGAAAGGACGCGACTACCTGTGCGGCAGTTTCCTCAAATTGTTCGTGCCGACGCACTTCAGTTTGGCATACAGCACAGTTATCAAGATGATCGTGCAGCGCTAAGATTTCCGCGGGCAACAGCTCGCGACTGCTATAACGCAAAATGTCCTGCTCAGAAAGATGGTGTGACATTTGTTCGAGTCTCTCACCTTGCCGCCTGCGACAGACTACTCCCTCACAATTTGGTTCGACGAAAAGTGAACCACGATCTTACCATCGACAACTTACTCATTTTCTTGCCCACTTATTTCCTTGTTCGTCGCGCAAGACGCGAGCGTGCAGATTTGCGCAGATTGATAACCTGCTGTCTTGTAACTCTAAGCGATTCTGCGATGGTCGTGTCTTCCAGTGGTAGCTTATTCCACAACTCTGCCAGTTTATCCGCCGGCATTTCGAGTGCATCTGCAAGCTGGCGAAGCGATGCGATGCCAATTAGCGGCAATAATGTTAGAACCGCTCGGCCATTTGCGTCCCGGAGACTTAAGAGCAGTGCGACTCTCTGGCGCAGCGGTAACGCACAGACCTCCAGCCACAGTCTTTCGACTTGACTTCGTTGATCAATGCTCATATCCGCCTCTTGACGCGACACTGCGTACGAGCCAACGTAGTCATCGTCAATTGAGATTTGTGGTTGGTTGTCCTTTATCTGCGCCAGCTCAGCAACAATAGTCACGAGGTCATCTAACGTAAGCGGCGCGCCATTTCGATCGAATATCTCTGCGATTAGTTGGAGCGACGTGAACTTTCCGCTAGTCAATGTCGTGGGTAGTTGCGACGACTGACTTAACGATTCACGAAGTCCTGCCCGGATCGCGGAATGTCTTAGTTGTGCCCACTCGCTGAAGCCACAGACTTGTTTTTGATCTTCGCTGGTCCAGATTGCCAAGCCCCGGCTGTGAGTTAATACGTACCGCAGTTGATTCTTGAGGCTGTAACGGCGCGGATATTTCTTTCGCAGAAACTCGTC
Organism: Pyrinomonadaceae bacterium; assembly: GCA_036004125.1. Lineage (GTDB taxonomy): Bacteria > Acidobacteriota > Blastocatellia > Pyrinomonadales > Pyrinomonadaceae > PSRF01. The sequence goes on from DASYRR010000103.1 coordinate 8,792, forward strand.
ACAGGTGTGATAGGCCGAGACCGCAACATAACCACGAAAGTTACTAATGGGTCTGTCAGTGTCGGATTTAAGCTCGCGGAGTCGCCCCAGGAGTTTAATGGTGACTTCGCTCACCAACTCGGAGGCTTCATCGTCAGTGATATCGGAGCTGGATAAGTGACCCACGCGCAACTTGCTGCGAATGACTTCGTTGATAAGAGGATGCGCGAGCTTGCAGACTAAGTGCTCGAGAGCGCTGGCTTCTGTTTCGGCGGTGGCCCACAGATAAGGCTTTAAAACCTCATCGTTATCTGGTGCTGGTTCCACAGGGTTTTATTCGATAGTTTCCCAATTATCGAATCGTCGGATGGATTCACCCGCGTTTCCGATGCTCAAACCGTAGCAGCAACTCCGCATCAAGGCCACGAAAACGACTCACTTGCCTGCCAGCCAGCGCTGAACGATCTCGGCCACTTCCCGTTCATCAAGACCGACCGGTACCACATCGCGGTAGCGTGTGGCGCGCCAATGTTTCAGGCTTCCTTTTTTGCTCGAGCCACACGCTACCGCGATGTGGTACTGACTTCAACCTCAAATCGTCTAAAAAGACTATTGACGCGATCGTTCTTTTTTGTGTATAACCAATTGGTTATTAAACCAATGAGTTATATGCAATGACTAGCACTCAACAGCTCAATGCAACTTTTCTAGCGCTGGCCGATCCAACACGCCGCGCAATTCTCGCCCACCTCGCTTCCGGTGAGGCTTCTGTTAATGAACTCGCAGAACCGCACGATATGAGCCAACCGGCAATCTCCAAACACCTCAAAATACTTGAACGTGCGGGTCTTATCTCGCGCGTAGTTGACGCCCAGAGGCGCCCACGCCGGCTGAATGCGAAGCCGCTCGCCGAGGCAACGGAGTGGCTGGAGAGCTATCGGCAGTTTTGGGAAACCAGCTTCCAACGTCTCGATAATCTGCTCGATGAAATGAAAGCTGCGAAAAAAGGAAAGCGATCAAGAAAGCGTTAGCGAATAATTTTCTTTGACGCAGTTGTCGATTTCACAATGCGTCGTTCGATTAACAGGTGTAGGAGGAAACTCGAACGGGAAGCGAAAGATTATGAAATCAAAAGCACCAAAAACGGTCGATGAGTATCTGGCCACTGTTAAAAACGAAGAACATCGGGCGGCACTCCAAAAACTTCGCAAACAGATCAAGGCTGCTGCACCGAAGGCGGAAGAATGTATCAGTTATCAGCTCCCGGCTTTTCGGCAGAACGGAGGGTTGGTGTACTTCGGAGATTTTGCCAGGCACTGTTCGTTTTTTCCTGGAGCAGCCGCCATAGAAGCCCATAAGAATGAGCTCAAGGATTTCAGCCTTAGCAAAGGCACAATTCGCTTCCAACCTGATAAGCCACTGCCGGCGGCGTTGGTGCGCACTATCGTAAAAGAGCGTGTTGCTGCAAACGAAAAGAAGAGTAAGAACCGCAGATGAAGGAAATGAAATGAGAACAGTGACTCAATTCTATGTGATTACCGCCGTATGTTTTCTTTGCTCAATTGCTTTGTCAGCAACGCTTCCAACGGAACCAAATCAGAGTGTCAAAGCCAGAGACCTTGTCGTAACTCGAGTTTTCGACGTGCCGGTCGAACGCGTTTGGAAAGCCTGGTCGCATGCTGAGCACGTAAAGACCTGGTGGGGCCCGGCTGGCTTCACTTCTCCTGTGGCTAAGATGGACTTTCGTGAAGGCAGGGCGTCGCTGGTGTGCATGCGTTCGCCACAGGGACTCGACATGTACAACACCTGGACCTACCAGAAGATTGTACCGATGGAGCAAATCGAATTCGTTTTTGACTGGGCCGACAAAGATGGTAACCGAATCGATCCAACATCCATTGGCTTGCCACCAAACATGCCTCGCGATGTTCGCCACGTCGTGACATTCAAAAAATTAGCCGAGAACAAGACTGAGATGACGGTAACTGAATTCGGTTACACATCAGATCAAATGTTCGAGTTATCGAAGGCCGGCTTGCAGGAATGTCTCGATAAGATGACGGCGATGTTTGCTAAATCGTAATCGACTTAGGAGGGAAGATGACGCAAAAAATCACTCCGTTTTTGTGGTTCGATAATAATGCCGAAGAGGCACTCAATTTCTACGTATCTATCTTTAAAGACTCGCGAATCACAAGTGTGAGACGTTTTGGGCCAAACAACGCAGTGTTGACTGCAACGTTTGAGCTTAGCGGTCAACAGTTCATGGCTCTGAACGGTGGTCCGCGCTTCAAATTTACAGAGGCAATTTCTCTGTTCGTCATATGTGAAAATCAGGAAGAGGTGGACGAATATTGGGAAAAGCTTTTGGAGGGCGGCCAACCACAGCAATGCGGCTGGCTGAAAGATAGGTTTGGTCTGTCTTGGCAAATCATTCCGAAGGCCCTTGGTGAACTGCTTGGTGACAAAGACCCTGAGAAAGCCAGGCGGGTGATGGAAGCGATGATGCAAATGACCAAAATTGACGTAGCGAAGTTGCAGGAAGCTCACGCGGGCTAGATTTCGTAGGGAACTTTGACCACAAAGCTGCCCTGCCTGTCTTCGGACAAGCAGATAACGAGATGAAACTTTTGACGGTGAAGAGACAATGCAAGTGATCTGTTTTTCTCTGTGCTCCTCTGTGTCTCCGTGTCTCTGTGGTGATGAACGGTTCTTAGTTAACCACAGAGTCACGGAGACACAGAGAGTAAACATCAGATGACGCGGCCCCCTCTTGACCAAGAGTTTCATCTCGTTTTATCTGCTTGTCAGGACAGGCAGTGAAGCTTTGGGGTTAGACCTCCTCAAATAGGATCAATTACCCATGAAACCCTCTACCCTAACCATTACCACACCGACCGATCGTGAGGTCGCCCTGACGCGCTTTTTTGAAGCTCCAGCTACTTTAGTTTTCGACGCTCTGACGCAACCCGAGTGGCTCAAACGTTGGTACGGGCCAACGGGCTGGTCATTAGTCGTTTGCGAAATTGATCTGAGAGTGGGAGGCGCGTGGCACTTCGTTTCCCGCCGTCCGGACGGGAAACAAATTGGACAATTGGGTGTCTATCGCGAGATCGTAAAGCCCGAACGTATCGTCAACACTGAGCAGTGGGAAGACTGGGACGCAGGCGAAACCCTGGTAACGACCGTCTTAACCGAACACGACGGAAAGACAACATTTCAAAGCACAATATTGTTCCCGTCCCAGGAAGTTCGCGACACGGTTCTCAAAGCAGGCCTCGAACACGGCGCAGAGGACGAGTACAACAGAATTGCCGAGGCATTGGCGGCAGCGCAGTAAATCTTCGTAACCTTTAGTAGTACGCTTCGAATTAATCAGTAATCCAGGTGCTGGGACCGCAGGCGTCCTCGCCTGCTTGTCACACCAGGGGCGCCCTAATGTAAACGAGCAGGCGAGGACGCCTGCGGTGCCAGCAATGAACACGCCAGTTAACTCGTTGAGTACTACTAAAGGTTAGCGATGTTATCGCTTCTTGCCCGCATCGACTTTCAATTTCAGTGCTTTGGCAACAGTTGCATCATCGTCTCGACGTGTAACCTGACGCCCTTTTCCGGGTTTGCCTCCGTGTTGCACCCAGGCGAGCATAGATCCCATATGTGTCTCACAAAAGGAGAGCTTACGTCCTTTTGGATCAGCGGGTATGCGCGATAGGATTCGATTGATCTTCTTAGTGGCCTCTTGCAGATTCTTGTCGTGAAAGCTCGACTCTTCCGCTTCGCAGAAGTGGGCGTTCTGACAACCTCCAGAGCCGTCCACGCAGCTTTGCCTACCGTTGGAGTTTACCCAATCGCAGTCTGCACCAACGCAATCTCCGGGACCTCCGTGATGTCCCTTATTTCCTTTTGGCATTACGAGCCTCCTTTTGTTTGAAGGCACTCTGGGCTGCAATTACATTCGCCTCTCGTGCCGGTTCGTTAAAGTTTGAGTACAAATGTCTCGGTACTCATCTAAAGTTCGTGATCATTACAACATCCGAGCCACTCCTGCCTCGCGCCAGTACCAGGTGCTTTCCATCGCGCGACCAATCAAACAAAAAAATCTGATCTGATTTGAAGTTAGTAAGTTGTTTTGGCGGCCCACCGTTCAACATGTAACTCCACAGATTGTCTACGCGATCTTTACTGTCGCGATAGATCAATGCATCTCCCTTTGTGTCCCATTGAACTTGAACAATGCCTGGCTTGAGAGCACTTGGAAGAGCTAAGAGCCGTTCGGGCTCTCCCCCGTTCACCGATATCAAAGCCGCTTGTGGCTTCGAAGTCGCACTTGTTTCACCAAGTTCACAGAGAAAGACATTTCCCTGCGGAGCTACGAGCGGCGCCGAAGAATGAGTATGGGTAAGCTGAATTGGCTGGCCGCCATCGATCGAAGATTTCCAAATCGTTGGAGTTTTATCACCCGACGTTTGATAGAAAACCCATTTTCCATCGGGCGATAAAGAAGGCTTGGCGTTGATCGCGGCGAAGTTCGTGAGCTGCACCGGATTTCGTCCATCGATGTCAGCGCGCCAGATATCGTTTCGACCGCCCCGATCGGAAATGAAGACAATGAAGCGACCGTCTGGTGTCACGTTGGGATAAAAGTTTCTCCCGGCGTTCATCGTGAGTTGAGCAAGGTTGCGACCGTCGCTATTCACGACCCATAGATCCGTGGCGCCAGAATTTCTCTCGGTATGAACTATCCGGCCATCTGGAGTCCAACTGAGACCGGAGAGCCCTTCGTCTTTACCCGTTTCAAAAGTGATCTTTGTGGCAAGATCCGAATTACCGTTTGGCGCAACCCAGAGACTAGTGACGCGAGCATTTTGGACGCTAACGAGAGTGTTGCCGTCTGCAGTCAAACTTACACTGGCGTAGCTGCTTAAATCGTTAGTAATTCTCCGAGCCTTGCCATCGGGATATGAAACCAGCCAAACCTGAAATAGTTTCGTTTCTGTATCACGACCAGTTAAAACAAGTCCCGAGCCATCCGCCAACCAAGAAAGCGCCGTTACCTGAAGCCACGGCTCCGCTGCCAGAGGCCTTTCCTTACCGTCATCAACAGAAACTTC
>DASYRR010000104.1:0-9405 GCA_036004125.1 Pyrinomonadaceae bacterium
GCTAAGGAGTCAAATGATGTCAGATCGATTCACGGCTTTTGTTTTATGTGCTCTGTGTCTTTCGCAAATTGCTCAGGCCCAAAACACAAATTCATCAACTACAACTCCGGCTCGACCGCGCACTACTAACACGAATCAACAGCCAAAGCCTGGCACACAATCACCTACAAGCACTGAAAAACCGTCAGTCTCAGCGACTGCGCCGAAGACAGCAACCAGGAAACCCGTGGTCACTACACAACAGCCGGGAGCTGACGGCGTAGTGGCGGCATTCAACGCTTTGCTCGACGGCATTCGGCACGCTGACATTGACGCTGTGACTGGCGTTTACTGGAACTCGCCACGGCTTGCCTTATTTAACTACAACGGTTCGGTTACAAAAGGTTGGGAGCAGATGCGTGAAAATCGCAAGAGCTCTTATCCGGAAATCAAGGATGTAAAGCTCGATGTACGCGACGTATCAGTAACGATGCTTGGCAAGGATGGCGCGGTGGTGACTTGTCAGTGGACTCAGTCACAAAACTACAAGGGCACTCCAGAGACCGCGTCTGGTCGAATGACGCTGGTGTTCAAGCATGTCGGCACAGCCTGGAAAGCAATCCATTTGCATTCGTCGCCTGAGTCTCCTAACCCGGCAAGCATTCCACCCTCAGAACAGATTGCGAAGCCATCGCCAACACCGTTTTGAGATCTCAGATCTCAGATCTCAAAGACGGTAGCTTTGAGATTGCAAGGCCGCCCAGAATAGAGAGAAGAGGAAATATCTCAACTGTGTAGCGCGGCTCTGGATTCTCAAGGGTTGAAAAGAATCCGAGTCGAAGGAAGATAAGCAACGCTGCCAATAAAAGCCACCATCGTGCTTGCAAGTTGCGTGAACGCCAAAGAATCCAGCCTCCCAAAACCCCAAAAATCGTGTAGACCCAGGTCAGTCCGGCAAACAACGGCAACCAGTATTGCTGATGGATTTCGTAGTCGAGATCATTGAGCGGCAGAAGCTCCCCATCAAACGGGTAGTACTGGGAGTGTGTGTCGAACCAGAGAGTAGACGCTCGCTTCAGAGGCAAGATGACGTAATACCGAAGAGGCGCACGAGATATTCGTACCCTGGCAATTTGCGCAAAAGCCGCATCGATCTCGGGTGTCATCTCCACATCACTCGGAGCACTATCAGCTGAATCCTGACTCTCTTCATCCGAACTTTCTTCTTCCCCCTCATCCTCCCCTTCATCTTCCCCCTGATCCTCGGTCTCAGCCTCCGGTGACTTCTCTTGGTGAGCCTGTGCTTCGCCGCTCTCGTTGGGACTTCTTTCAGGAGCAGCAGCATTCGCGGCTCCTGCCCTTGCACCTGCTCCTGCCCCTGCTCCTGTCACTACCTTCCCGTTATACTTCTCCATCAACACAGCAACCCGCTCTCTCTCCTCTGTTGAATCAAAAGCCTTCTTGGGAAACGCGTCGATGTTAATCGGCGCAAGATCAAGTCGCCAGAGAACTGGGCCAACGTAACGACCGTCGTCCAGCCATGTTCGCAACCACATCAAGTAGCCACGGGGAACAAACTCGCCTGGCATCTCACCATGGGCCGGCGACAAAGGTTGGAAAACACCAAACACCCGGCGGTTGCGAATGGTCCAGGGAACCAGCGCCAGACAGAACGCAAACGAGAAGATCGCGGCGGAAAAGACGGCTCTCCGAAATCGATGAATGAAACCTTGTTGAGGAACGGAGCGGAGTGACGAAACGAGAATAGTGATTCCGACTGCCGCTGCAAAGAGCCCACTGTCAGGTCGAAAGAATACAGCGAGACCCGCAGTTAATCCGGCGAGCAACCAGAGTACAACCGACCGACGACGTTCGACAGACTTGAATGCCAGCGTCGAAAGAAGACACAACAAAACAGCCAGAAAGCTTGTCGGCACTTCTGTCAGGATTGTGGCGACGTAGATTGCTGTAAACGGACAGATTCCAGCTAGCAGTAAAGCGACAGTTGCGGCAATGCGTCTTTGTTTCTCATCCTCAGTCCATTGAAATGCGACCAGTGCTATCAAAGCGCAGGTGCCTGTATCGATGAACGCCTGAACCAGTCGTGCTGCGGTGTTGTTGCCATGACCAGCAACCGCATAAACGGCGCTTAGAAGAAGTGGATAACCAGGCACTCGAATCAACGAAGGAACAAATGGTGGCTGTTCTTCATGCGAATAGACATGTTGCTCGAGGATGTTGCGGGCGATTTGCCCGTAAACTCGACCATCATCCGGGGTGTCGTTAGGCAAACGTAAGGCTACAAAAAGTCGAAACCCAAAAGCGACGAGGAGCAAAAACGTTACAAGCCCCACTCTTTTCCGAGAAAAACGCGACATACAAAGTTTCCATCACAACTCTAACGCCACTTGCGCTAATCTGATACTGGACACGTTGAATTGCAAATCGCCAGGTGTTCATTTGACAAATCGTTGGCTGGCGTAACAAATTAGCTCCCGCATCTTCTTATTCAACTTGGAGGTTTTGATGCGTTTTCATTCCCTAAATCCTCTGCTCCTGCTCGTAGCAGCACTTCTTGTTGTGGGGTGCAACGTCGCGGGAAACAAAGTAACCAAAGTCACTCAGGGAGGAAATAAACCCCTGGGACCGGAAACAACCTATGCGGACGGAGCCCGTAGAATTACGATTCCCGAGCTTCAGGAACTCATAAAAGAAAACAACGTCTTCATAGTCGATGTGCGCAATCAGGCCTCTTTCGATGCCGGACACATCCCGGGAGCAAAACTGATTCCTTCCACGGAGATCCTCAATCACCTCGATGACCTACCGAAAAACAAGCTTATAGTCACTTACTGTGCTTGACAGAACGAACACACGTCCGCCGGTGCGGTGGTCAGCCTCAAAACGAAAAACATAACTAACACGGCAGCATTACTCGGTGGGTGGAATGAGTGGCTACGGAAGGGGTTGCCGATCGACAAGCAATAAAGATCTCAGATCGCAGATCTCAAATCTCAGATACAAAATGCAGATCTCAAGGATCACGGTTTGAGATCTGAAATAATCTGAAATCTGAGATCTGAGATCTACGTCGGCACCGCCTGAGTGACAAACGAAGGCAAAGGCGTCACCACCCGCGCAGCCGGAACACAAAGCACCGGACAAGGTGCATTTCTAATTACCCGTTCAATCTCCGAACCCAGTACCGGCGTTCCTCCAAATAGCGAGTTGTGAACGGCAGTACCAATCACAATCAGATCTGCCTCCGTCTTTGCTGCCAGCCGAACAATCTCTTCGTATGGTCGGCCCTCCGCCACGTGCGTCGACGCGCGTGAACCGTCAGTTCTAGCGAGGTGCGCCATTCGCTCCTCCACGTAGCTTCTTAAGCGAGTTAATGCAGCGAGTCCACCCTCGGGAAACATCGCGGAGATCTGTTCGAAGTAGTCGCCAATTACGTAGACCGCATGAAGTTCCGCTCCCATGTGATTCGACATGTGCGTGGCAAGAAGGGTGGCGGCCACAGATGACGGGCGAAAATTTGTTGCCACGAGAATGCGTTTCAAATGGAGGTGAGTTTGACCCTGACGGAGTTCGACAAAGTCGCGCTGCGGCGGACGTATTGCAAGCACCGCGCACGGCGACTCGGCAACAATTTCTTCGGCGATCGAACCGCCAAACGCTCTCGAGAGTCGCTTGCGGCCGCGCGTAACTACGGTAACGAGATCAATTTCGTGATCGATTGCAGCCCGGCCAATTTCCGTCGATGGTTCACCAACAGCAAACGCAGCTTCGACTTCGAGGTTTTCCAATAATGGATCAGAGAGCAGTGTTCTTGTTTCAGAGCGAACCTGTGACAACCATTGTGTGGTCTGTTGCGCGAAAGCATCTTCGGGTAAGTTGAGCAGGTCGGCGGGAACCTTCGAAGCCTGCACATTGAACACGACAACCCGACCATTGACATTCCGCGCAAACGCCGCTGCATACTTGAGCGCCGCACGTGAGTTTTGCGAGAAGTCCGTCGGAAACAAGATGTTTCGGAATGGGTACATTGGGGAAACCGGTCTTTGGGCTTTGGTCTTTCAAGGCTGAAACTAAATCAGGCGCGGAGAAGATTCAAGGAAAAGCGTACTCGGTGGGGGCTTTGCCTCAAAAGTCGATTTCGGTGGTAACGAGTTTCGTGTTTAGTTCGTGTGACTTCGCGGATCGTTCCTTTTGTCCAGAAAACTAAGGACGATCCACGCGCGTCACACGATCCACGCGCGTCACACTAACCAACACGGACCAAAACTCCTGCCTCGTTCGTGATTACTTCGGTCGATCGGTCTTACTTCGGCAGTGTGGCGACGTATCCAACGGTATGCCCAAGGTCGGCGTCAAAATAGCTGCCTACAATTTGGCATTGATCATTCATTCCCGAAACATTCCCATAAACCTCATATGGATAACCGTAGATCGTCACGTATCCGCTACGCACACGTTCACCACTCAATGAATCGATGTTGAAGACGGTGATGTTACCCCCATGCATTCCCCGATTGTTTACCGCACGAGTCGACGTATTGAGTGCGTCTGGGAAATCAAACTGCATGAAAGTGTTCTTATCGAACGTAAACCCATGCAGTGGACCATCAAACGGATCGTCATACGTATCGCCTACCACCACACCTCCATCGTTGATAGCGAGTGCCTCGGTCTGCTGAGCAAATGGTGTATCGAGGGGAAAATATTGACCGTTCCGATAGATGAAACCGTGAGTGATTTCCACTGTAGCGTCGTAGACCCCGACGATGTCACCATGGCCGTTAATACCGAACGCGAGGGTCGTATTATCAATCGAGCCAGGAAAGTCGATCGGAGTGAAACTGCCCCGGAAGTACAAGAACCCGTGCGGAAGAAGATGGCCGTCGAAGTACCACCCAACCACTTGGCCGGTATCGTTAAGCTTCGATGCAATCGTGCCAGCCACCGCGTTTGGATGATCGAGTTGCGTAAAATTTGTGCCGTCGTAAATGAAGCCGTGTGTGAAACCGTGGCCGTTGTACGATGCGCTGCGGAAACTGCCCACTATCCAACCAAGATTATTTATCCCTCTGGCAGTCGTGCTTAGTGCGTCGGGATACTCCACTACCCTCTTTTCCACTTCGATGTGTCCGGTGCAGGGCGACGATGGTATGTTTGGAATTTCAACGGGCGGTCCGCCGGGAATCCCACTCCCTCTGGTAATGGGAAAGAAAGTGTACCGACCGCCAGCTGATCGCGACGAAGTGGCACGCGTGAAATAATCAAGAAAGGCGCCATTTGAGAGTCGATATGTTCCCGTAGGCGTGCTTACATCCGCATACGGATAGATACCATTGACGGCGCCGATCCACAGAGCTTCAAGTTGGTCCAAAACAGATTCGCTGTCGCATCGTCCAGGTGGACGTGGAAGCGTATCAGGCTCGTAAAATCCCGGCGTAAAGTTTTCATTAAATGGATTGTTAAGCCACCCGAGGATGTCGCCGCTAAAGTGGAAGCCCACCGAAGTTGCGACGTATGTCTGCACGCCTCCAGGCACTTCGTAGGCACCGTGATGCTGAAATCCCATCATTGGCCCTACAAGCACGATCGGGAGTGTTTGGGGTGATACATTGGCTTGCTGAAGTGCGTTCAATACCTGCTCGTCCAGAAAACCATCGGCGAAGAATACGCCCCAAGCGCTTCCATCTGCATGGAAGTCAATAGACCCCTGATCTGCCGGTACGAATATCTCATAGGCCGGAGCGATCGTCGGCTGTCCCAGAAGCACGTGATAGTTGGGTGACCGCCGCGAGACAACATCCCAGAAATTAGCACGTTGAAACGCGTCGCCGTACTGGGTGTTGCCGACGTTTACACCGCCGACAGTGAAGTTGGCGGATTGAAAGATCGGTGACCTGAGATTCTCTTCGAATATACGCCGGCCAAAATCGTCATTGAGCGCATCGATCACATATCCATCATTGGCTTCAAAAACATATCTGATCGGAATAATGACGGTCGGGATGATCGTAGTCGCCGAGCCGCGGTTCGGGTCCGTGCCGACCATTGTGTACTTATAGCTCAGTTTTTGATACGTGAAGCTGTCGCTCCAATGCGGGATCGTCACCACGCCGGGCGCGTCAGGGTTGACCTTCTTCTGAGCTAGCCCTCTGGATTTCTCTTTACCCATTTTCAAGCTCTCTGTCGCCGGCGAGTCGAGCATTAGGTCTTTGATCGATGGTCGCTGACGAATAGCAGTGCTGGAAGCCGTGTGTTGGGTTGCGACAGAAATTGCTAAGAGCAGAATAGCCAGCGACGCCAAAAGGACAGTTCTGAAAATCGGTGTGGTTGGGAGGTGGTGTATTCGATTCTTCATGACTCGTGCTCCTTACTTGTTTCTGAATTGCTGTCGCGTTCGTTCGAAGATGAAACAACTGTGTCCAATTGTTTTGTCTGGGGGGCGTTGTTGTGACGATTTCGTCAGCAGGTTCCGGCATTGCTTTCCGGATAATCCACACCTCGTGCGTCTAAATTGTGGTTACGGTCGTTCGCTTCTTGTCGGTCATTTAGTATTGGTCCAGTTTGAAGATAGAAAACTCTCATTCTCTTCGTGGCTTTAGCCCGCTGACTTGCGTTTTCCTCATGTCTTCCGAACCGTTTCAGCGGTTTTCGCGAACGCTCAATACAGAGGAACGCAGCGCTGCAAAGCCGCAAACAACCACCCTACTCCAAGTACTGCGAGTAGTAACTAGACGTTTGTGCAGGGTGTGCGAAGCAAGGATCGAAGAGTTCAAGATTTAGCTTGTCGCTTCCGTGGACGGCAATTCTGAACCGTCCTTAGATAAACAATGAAAACAATAGTCCCTTGACCCGATCCGCTTCTTAGGATGATGTCCCACGTAACGACCAGAGAGCCCGATCCATAGTTCGCCGGCGAGATGGTTCCGAATAGCTTATCGCGATTCCGCAAGACCGCTTTGGAAAACCCTGTCCTGACCCAGCAGCGGATCGCCCGGGAAATACAACTGAGTGAGCTTTCTGTCCGTTTTCGCCATTATGTCAAAGTGAATGTGCGGCGATCAGAGGACCTATCCAAGAGACGTGATAACCACCATGATGATCATTAGTCTTAGCCTCGACGGTCATTAGCCAAAACGAGCCGTGCGCTTCCGCTGCTACACCATTAGGGCCGGCTGCTTTCTTCGCCGTTTCCAACGAATCAAAGCGATCGATATGCCAGTACACGGACTTGGGTAGACGGCCAACCAGGGCTCTGTTCGCCAGAACCGTGCAGCCCTCTTCGCCACGCCGCTCCGGAGAATCTTCGGTGCACTTGACCGGTGGCCGCTGGCCAGCGGCGATTACGTAAAGCGACAAGATAATGAGAATCGTGCGATTCATATGCTGTCCAAACGTATGTGACCGATCCACTGATTCGCGGCGGTCACTTCAACTCAATGAACGCCGTGTGCATGCTGCCGTCGGACAGTGTGGCCTTGATCTGCCAGATGCCTTTGCTCAACCCTTTGGTGGACAGGTTGAACTGCCACTCACCCGTAGCCGCGTCGGTCAGGCGAGACTCGTTGCCCGTTGTCGCCGCGTCAGTCGGCGTCGCGTCAATCGCCGGATCCGAGGTCGTTGCGTTGCTGAACTTGATGACCTGGATCGTGTGCACGCCGGTTGTCAGCGGCTGTCCGTCGCAGGTGGTAAGCGTCATCTTCACCGGCACCGTGCTCTTTAGCTTGAAGGCGCGCACGGGGTCGGCGTACGTGCCGCCCGTAGCGTCCGCGCCGCCGATGGGTTCACCAAAGCCGCTGAAGCCGATTGCGCATGACGACAGCGTCGCCATGAAGACGGCGTGCGTGCCGTCGGTGAAGTCCGCAGCGAATGCGACTTGATCGTTGTTGAAGCCGCGAAAGCCAAAGCGCAGGTCGCTCACCGTTTTGCCCGCAATTGTGTCGCCGGTGGCGACGACCTTCGCGAGCGTGCCGCCAAAGTCTGTGTAGAGACCCTTGCGCGTGCCGTCAGCGCCGTCGCTGCTGTAGCCTTCGAATACGACCGTGCCGGGGTCTATGGCCAGCATGCCGAATGAAGTGAAGTTGCCGATGCCGCTCGGCACCGCCGTGAAGAGATCGGCCACCTTGATCGGCGGCGGGATCGGGGTGAGCACGTTGAGCGATTTGTAAACGCCCGGGACGAATTCATCCAGATTTATGCTGCCGCCGACAAAGGCCACGTCGTTCGCTTCGGAAGCAAAGGTGGAGAAGAACTGAAAGTTCCCCGTGCCGCAGGGGATGGCCGTGTTCCAATCGGCGACCGGCATGATCGGCGGCGGGACGGGCTGAGAGGTATCAACCAGGTAAATGCCCTCTTGCCCGATATTACTTCCCGCGCCGAAGAAGACCACGTAGTTGCCGCTGACGGACGGAGCGATAGGGTTGGGCGGCACAAAGCGGTAGAAGTTGCCGGAGCCGCCGGGAATCGCTGTGTTCTTGTCGGCGATGGGCGTGATCGGCGGCGGCTGCGGTATGGTGTTGGCTAGATAAACGCCCTGCTGTTCACCTGAGCCGTTGCCGATGAAAGCCACAGCGTTGCCGCTCATGCACGGATCAAGAGGAGAAAAGTTGGTGAAGTTGCCGGTGCCGTTCGGGATCGGCGTGAAGAGATCGGCGACCTTGATCGGCGGCGGTATGGGTATCAAATAGATCCCCTGTTGCCCGCCCGCGCCCGTGCCGAGAAAGGCCACCGCGTCGCCGCTGATCGAGGGCGCGCCGCCGAACCCCGTGAAGTTTCCCGTGCCGCCCGGAATCGCGGTGTTGAGATCGGCCACCTTGATCGGATTCGGCGGGACGATCGGGTTCGGCGGGACGAAGCGGTAAACGCCCTGCTGCCCGCCCACGCCCGTTCCAAAGACTGCGACGCTCCCGTTGTCAATCGAAGGGTAGTAAGGGAAATCCGTAAACGTCCCCGTGCCTTCCGGAATTGCGGCGGTGCTGTCCGCTACCTGATTGAAAGTAATGGCGAGCCCGGATGTGTCGGGGTTGATCGGAGCTGCGGAAGAACGCCTGCTTACAGGCGCGACCGGTAACAACGCGAACAGCAGCGCCAGGCCGCAGGCGACGGGCCACCGGCTGGTAAATCTGAAGTGCCAATTCGTTGAGCGGCAGCGTATTCGACTCTTCATGACTCGTGCTCCTAACTTGTATCTGAACTGTTGTCGAGTTTGCTCGAAGATGAGCCGGTTGCGTCCAGTTGCCTTTTGAGGCTGCCTTCTGGTGACGACTTCTTCATCAGATTCCGGCACTCCGTTTCGGATAACCCCACCTCGTGCATCTCGATTAGGCCGTCATGCAATCGTCACCTTGATGCTGTTCCATGAGATTTTTATCGTCGTGACTGTTTCGTAGGATTCGCTGCCAGAGTCAA
>DASYRR010000105.1:0-4286 GCA_036004125.1 Pyrinomonadaceae bacterium
AGTGAGTCCGAACTTTCGCTTAAAGTATTTTGACAGCTGGCTTTGGTCCGAGAATCCGCATTCAACTGCCACCTCTGCAATCGACAGGTCTCTCGAGTTGAGCAGCGAGGCTGCAGCCTCAAGCCGGAGATCCCTCACGTAATCCCCGGGGGTCGCACTGAAGAACTTGCGAAATGTCCGAATCAGATGGATGGGATGGACGTCAGCCTCTTTCGCAATAGCCGAAACGCTGAACGAGTCGCGAAACCGATCGTGTAGCAATTCCCTCACTCGGATAAGCCAGCGCGGTGGCACGCGGCCGTTAGATTCGCTTTGCTTTCCCATGGCGCCGAGCAGTTCAAGGCATAGGCCTTCAGCCATCAGCGCCGAAGTGCTGTTCCAGAAACGGCATTCGGCTTCCAATCGATGTGCTATTAGATTGACTTCTGCATAACGGAAATCTGACTGCACCTCCGGAAGACGAACACATTCACGCGCTTGATCGATCTGCCACTTAGAAATTGAAATGTTCAAGGTACGAGCGTCGAGCGACTGAAAATGATCCTCGTGCGTAGTGTCTGCTGGAACAAACACCAGTGATCCCAGGGGTGCGACTCGTTCTCGATGCCTAAAGGAGGTGAGGTAACCACCGGTAAGCACGCAGACTATATGAGCTGATTCGTGGCGATGTTTCACACCTATGATTGAACCAGAGTCTGCACCAACGAAGGCCACTGAAAACCGAGAGAGGGCATGTTGCTCTTGTACCGTGCCATAAAATCGTCCGAATTGCAGGGTTCGCGTTTGAATACGTTGGCCAAAACGATTCGCCTCAATCTTGTCTTCAGTTTCCATGGCAATCAGGCATCATAATAGCGCTAGTTGGCCGGAGGTGTCATGTTTCTGAGACGCAAGATCACCACGGCTGAGAGCGACTCGACATCAACCGTAGCTTCGGACAACTTCTCCGTAGCCCCAAACAAAAAGGGACCATGAATGTGCACAGCACCAGGACATAAGGAGGCACAGCAACTTGTCCTGAAGGATGGGTGGACGACCGTCGTCAACATATTCATCCGTCACCGGAGCCACCGTGGTCGTCTGCGAGACTCGATTAATGTAAAGCAGCGCGGCGAAGAGCATTCCAACCTCTACCGCGATAGTCAGATCGGCAAGTACGGACGGCAATCAACTTGTTCAATGCGTTGTCAACCGCGTCGCTGGTGCGGCAACATCTATACTTAATGAATTGGACGCGCTCGGCGGACTCCGGCCCAAAGAGCCGAAACCCCCGCAGTACACCCAGCCCGAGCTTCAAGCGTTCGTAATAGCGGAGGCAACATATACCGTCGCGTTGTCGACAGAATTCATTACAACGAATTACGCCTCCCCTGTTGACATAAGGGCGCTATTTTCGCTAGGCTGCCATTGAAATTGAAAGCCATTTTCATATAGAAGGTCGCCCGGGGCGAACAAACCTTCTCTTTATTAAAAGGAAACTAACGCCCAACTCTTAACACGTTCAGGCAGGGGTTGATTTATGCGAATTCCTTCAGCAATTCTGAGTATTCTTTTTGTATTGGTAACCGCGTGTGCCAAGACTCCTGCAGCAACGATTCACGGAAGTGTCAGGATTGAGCCATCGGGCGCGGCGGTGCGCAACGCTGTTGTTACAATCGCCGAGTTGAAGAGAGCCGTACTGACCGATGAAAAGGGCGCCTTTGAATTCAAGGATGTTCCCGCGGGCAAGTATCAAATCTTCGCGCACCTCGATCGAGTGCCTGAGGTGGTTAAAACTGTCGAAGTCACAGATGAAGATCAGACTGTCGATTTTGAATTGTCTCTCACGCTGGTCAACGAACAGGTAACAGTGACGGCGACTGGCTCCGCCGAGGCGGTCGGCTCGTCTTATCAGTCCGTCACTTCGGTCGGCGCTTTAGAACTCACCCAAAGAAATCCGCTTTCGATCGGCGAAGCTCTCGAATACCAACCCGGGGTCGCTAAGCGCAGCTTCGGTCCGGGCTCGGGCCGTCCGGTTATTCGTGGGTTCGATGGTGATCGCGTACTGGTGCTGCAGGATGGATTACGCGTCGGAGGCATCGCGTCGCAATCGGCCGACGAGGTTGAACCGATTGATGTGCTCTCGCTTGATCGTGTGGAGATAGTCAAAGGTCCCGCGACGCTACTCTACGGTAGCAACGCCATAGGAGGTGTGGTCAACGGCATTGCTACTAATGACGTCTATCAGAAAGGGCTGTCGGGGTATCTTACTACTTTTGGCGGCACGAATAACTGGCAAGCGGCTGCGAGCGGTGGTTTCAAATACGGAGTCAAAAACTTCCTAATCTTTGGAAGCGGAGGAGCGCAGAAAGCTAATGACTACCGCACACCAGTAGGTACAGTCTTGAATTCCTTCGCTCGGACGGGGAACGTCAGCGGAGGCGCAGGTTGGTTTCCTCGCAAAGGCTGGCTTGCATTTAGTTACTCCTATGACCGACGGCGTCACGGCATTCCTGTCGAGCCGGACGAAATCGACTTCGAGTCCCTGAGAGAGCGCCGCCACAGCTTCCAAGTCAAAAGCGGTTTACGCGACCTGCACGGGCTTATTGAGAACGTCGATGCTGCTCTGAGCTACAACGATTACAAATCTCGTGAGTTCGAGTTCGAATCAGACGAAAACGTAACCGAACTCGAATCGATTGCCACCAACAAGAACTTCAATTATCGCGCAAGCCTTGACCATCGACGCTTCGGTAAATTCTCAGGCACTTTCGGGCTCTCAGGGTTCACTCGAAACTACGAATCGATTGGCGCTGAAGCTCCGGCACCGCACACACAGCAACATTCCCTTTCCGTTTTCGCCTTAGAACGAGTTAACTACGAGCGCATTGGTTTTCAATTCGGAGGACGCGTCGAACAGAATGGCTACAATCCAGAAGGCAACTTCCGCAAGCGCAACTTTGTTGGATTCTCCGGTAGTGCTGGTGTGCGCGTTCCCCTTTGGACGGGCGGCTCATTTATAACGAACTACCAACACTCGTTCCGAGCTCCAGCTCTCGAAGAGCTCTATAACAATGGCCCGCATCCGGGGATTCTCGTTTTCGACATCGGTAATCCGAACCTGGACTCCGAACGGGGCGACGGCGTCGACTTCTCGTTGCGACACAACACGGGCAGCCTGCGCCTCGAGGGCAGCGTTTATTACTACAACCTGCGCAACTTTGTTTACACCGCGTTCACTGGCGTAACTGATCCAGAATCAAATCTTCCGATCGTTAACTACGCACAAGCGAAGAGCCGTTTCGTTGGGACAGAGGCTAGTTTAGAAGCTAGGGTTGCACCCACTCTGTGGCTCAACGGCAAAGTGGACTATGTGCGCGCGGACCTTACCGAACTTAACAAGCCGCTGCCAAGAATCCCGCCTCTTCGCGGAATGCTCGGACTCGAGTGGCGCTACAGGGCGTTCAGTGTCCGGCCGGAAATGATATTGGTAAACCGGCAAACTCGTATCTTTGACAATGAGAAACCTACTGCTGGCTACGGCCTCTTCAATCTCAACGCTTCGTACACCTTTGTGAGCGGGCGAGTAGCGCACATCTTGTCGCTGAGCGGACAAAACTTAACCGACAAGCTGTATCGCAATCATTTGTCGTTCATCAAAGAGATCGCACCTGAGATCGGGCGCAGTGCCCGCCTCAATTACTCGCTCAGATTCTAAAGAATGCCGTGCTGGTCACACTGTCACAGTTAGTGGTCTTATACTTAAGTCGTGATGTTTTTGCGAGGGGCAGTGAGAGGGTGGTTTCGTCAGCAATTCAAAGCTGTTCGAGTTTTCCTCTTCCAAAATCAAGCATCGCCTACCTGATCTCCGTTTCGGTATTCATTACGAACAGCTAGTGGCTACGGGCTGTTCTCACTCGACGGTGTAAATTCGCTTCAGCTTCATCAAACGAGCACAGCAGCTGCGCTTCTCTTTGAAGGAGATCAAGAAACTGCTGGCGCTGCAAATTGAGCCAGAAGGCACGGCGGCCAGGCGAGCGTTTCTTCGCAATTATGCGTAAACACTTAGCGGCCCGAAGTCAGGCAGCGACGCTCGCAAGATTGACTCATGGCGCCAAACCTCAGTCTTGCCACAATCGCACAAACTCACGCAACTCGGCGGTGTTAAGATCTGACACGGCCCAAAACGTCATTCCAGATTTGTCCCAATGAATTAGATTGTAGCCCTGGCGAGATAAGATTTGTTCCGGTTGTTCTGTGTGGCCCGTTGATGGCCAGACGAAGAGATTGATGTAATGGTTCTGTCT
>DASYRR010000106.1:0-3833 GCA_036004125.1 Pyrinomonadaceae bacterium
TGCTGAGATTCGCTGTACCAAAGCGGTGACAAGTCCCCGCACTCCAAGGAGGCGCCCTAATTAATGTAGTTTGTAAGCCCGCCGAGACCTTTATGTTACACATCTCCTCCAACGTCGCCGACGCACTCGCCAACAACAAGCCTGTCGTTGCCCTGGAGTCGACCGTAATCGCGCACGGCCTGCCACGGCCCTTAAATCTTCAAACCGCGCATCGACTCGAATCGATCGTTCGCGAAGTAGGTGCGGTTCCTGCGACGGTCGGAATTATCGACGGCAAGCTAATAGCTGGACTGAACGACGAACAGATCCGATTCTTGGCCGAGCAAGGCGACATCAAGAAAATCAGCACACGAGATCTACCAATTGCAGTTGCGAAACGATGGTGTGGCGCAACCACAGTGGCTTCCAGTTGTTGGATTGCTCATCGCGCTGGCATCAGAGTTTTCGCAACGGGAGGCATTGGTGGGGTACATCACGGTTCGTTGCCAGATATCTCCGCTGACCTTCCGGAACTCGCGCGGACACATATCGTCGTTGTTTGCTCGGGAGCAAAAATCGTTTTGGATCTCCCTGCTACTCGCGAGTGGCTCGAAACTCATGCGGTAACAGTCGTAGGCTACCAATGCGATGAGATGCCCGCGTTTTATTCTCGCTCCAGTGGTTTGCCAATCGATGTGAGAGTCGATTCACCAGCCGATGTTGTCCGTCTATTTTCTACACAGAAGAATCTGGGGATCGGTTCTGCGCTGGTTGTTTGCGTACCGGTTCCGGAGGAGTTTGAGGTGCGGGTGGATCATCTGCAAAGCGTTCTGGATGAAGTGTTGCAACAAGCGGAGCGGGAAGCGATTGTTGGCCGACACCTGACACCATTTCTTTTGTCGCATATGGCCACCGCAAGCGAGGGGTCAACGTTGCGAGCGAATGTCGCGTTACTGGAGAACAATGCTCGAGTTGCGGCTGAGATCGCTAAAGCGTTGTGAACCGAGAAGAAGATGGGAAGTGAGCGCCTCCTTGGAGTGTGGGGACTTGTCACCGCTTTGGTACAGAGCGTTGTAGATGCGGAGATTCGTTGTAACAAAGCGGTGACAAGTCCCCGCACTCCAAGGAGGCGCCCACTTGCCTTTCTCGCTTGTGAGCTTTTTTCACCCAGCGCATGACAATCAACAAACTGTCATAACACCATCCCACAACAAATCCTGAATACGAGATGCTCAGTAATCATGAGCACACTCTTAAATTACATTGCTATCGCACTTTTGGTCCTTGTAATCGGCTCGGCCAACATCCAGGCGCAAACGACCAGCAAGGACGACACAACAACAGCACTTCAAGGCAAATCGGCGCCGCGAGTTCCCTTAAACCTTACTAACACCACGGTTCTTCCAACCCCACTTGACTCGCTGCGTACGGGAAAATTGATCTATGTGAAATCGTCCTCGCTGCTGGTTGGCGCTTCGGTGATTGAGGAGAAACTTCAAAAGCGTCGGGAGTTTCAGCAGATGGGATTGATGGTTACGCGAGATCCGTTAGGCGCAGACATCATTCTGGAAGTCCATCATGATCTGTTCACAAAGTATGTGTACACAGCCGTCGATCCGAAAACGGATATTGTGGTGGCTGGGGGGAAACTCAGTTCGCTCGGTGGCACGGTGGCCGGCAAGGTGGCAGAGCGATTTCTAAAACAAATGTTGCGCGCTCGTGCGATGCAGGCGCCATAGTGCGGGGCGGTTAGAACAATTTGAAAGAGGAGACTCCATGTCCCCGCGTCTCCATGTCCCCGCGTCTCCGTGTCCCCGCGTCTCCGTGTCCCCGCGTCTTTTTCGACCTCTACATTTTTTTGCACACCTCAACAACCCTTCGTACAACTGATCGCATCTCACGGTCGAAAGTCAAAGTGAGCACCTCCCCGGGCTCCGTAACAAACAAGACAACCTAGTTAGTACCAGTGGTGAAAGCGGATTCTCCCCGATGTTGAAGTGTGTCCGTTGATCTGAACCCCGATGATTCATCGGGTTCGCTGGAGGCTTTCATGAGCCGCAGATGTCTTCTCTTCCTCGTCTGCCTGGGCTGTGCTCTCCCTTTTCTAGGCAAAGTTACAAATGCTCGCTTTAATGTCAGCGTTGACGAAGCTGCTACCCGAATCTATCTCAAAGAACTGGCACCAGAGGTGTCGCTTGTCGTAGCAAATGGCTCGAAAGATCCGTTACGAGCTCGAGTTCGTCTGGAACTTCTTGGTCCCAATAACAAAGTCTCTGCAACCACCGAACGAATCGTAGATCTAAAGAGCGGCACTCAGAAAATTCCGTTCACTCTTCCTTTCAAAACTCGCGATCTGACGCCGGATGAGGAAGACGAAGTTCTCTGGTACCGGCTTCACTATCGCATCGCGCCGGAGAACCCCGGAGACCCGATTGCGGAAGGCTTCATCTCGCTTTCAGAAATTACACCCGATCTCTTTGAACTGCGTATCATTGGACCAAGAAGAGTTTCTTCCGGAAAGATCTACGCGCCAAGAGTTAGAGCCAGTCATCCGATAACTGGTCGACCGCTCAAGAACGTCGTGGTCAAAGGCGTGATCAATACCACCGATGATGCAGACAGGGACATTAGTCTTACCAGCTCTGACGTTACCGACTCGGAAGGTTTTGCGGATCTCAATTTCAAGTTGCCGGCAGAATCAAGCGGAGACGACTTCGAAGTTAACATTGAAGGAACACTTGGTCTGGTTACGGTAAAGGCGGAGCACGAAGTAGATCTCTACAACCAACCTTACCTCCTGATTTCGACTGATAAACCGCTGTACCAACCAGGCCAGACTGTATATACGCGGCTTTTGCTGTTAGGCCCCTCGAAACGTGCGCTCGGCAATAAGGACATCGAATTCAAAGTCACAGACCCGGAAGATACCGTCGTCGCTAGTTCAACCCTCAAAACATCACGCTTCGGAATTGCGAGCACTGAGTGGGCGATTCCGGATTCCACTCGACTCGGTGACTACAGGGTCGAATTTTCGATGGCAGACGATGATGATTACTCATCAAGGGCAACGGTTAAGGTCTCGCGCTACGAGTTGCCGAACTTCAGGGTAAACGTCAAACCCGATCGCTCCTATTACCTGCCCGGACAGAACGCTGAGCTGGAAATCAGGGCCGACTATCTGTTCGGCAATCCAGTCTCTAAAGGACATGTTCGAGTAGTTAGGGAAACAAAAAGGACCTGGGACTATCGAGAGCAGAAATACGAAACAACCGAAGGCGATAGTTATGAGGGCGACACCTTAGCTGACGGATCTTTCAAAGCGCACCTCGATTTGAAAGATGATCACAATAAACTAGGCGACGAAGACTACAACCGCTTTAACGATCTGACTTACGCCGCCTACTTCACTGATCCAACAACAAATCGCACCGAACAGCGTCGTTTCCAAATTCGCGTCACGAAGGACGCAATACACCTCTATGTAATCCGACCTCGAGATTCCTACTACGAGAATCTAAAGCTGCCACTTGAATTTTACGTTTCCACGTTTTATGCCGACGGCACACCCGCGCCATCAAATCTCACGATTAGTTTGGCTGGCTCAAGCTCCCAAAAGGCGAGGGCCCTTCGCCAGACCCGAACCAATCGCTACGGGTTGGTAAAGATAGACCAGCTGCGAGTGTCGTCTGCCGATCTGGAAAACTCAGCGCTGGACCTGGAAATGCTGGCGCGGGACAAAGACGGAAATATTGGAAAGCATGCTGAAACGCTTTCAGTGAGCGACGCGCCAGTCATACAGGTGAAAACAACCAAGACTCTCCTTGCTCAAGGCGAACCGATTGAAGTCAGCATCA
>DASYRR010000107.1:0-7528 GCA_036004125.1 Pyrinomonadaceae bacterium
CCGTTGACCACCATTTCTTCAAACAAGAGGAAATCGACACGTCCCTTCTGGGTAACTGGAACGACAACAATTGGGATTTCAAGACTGATCCCCAAAGGCGTAACTCGTGCAAGTCTTGCTTCTCCCAGACGAATCAGCGCATCCGGAGCTTTTTTGGCTTTCTTCATTTCAACAACGGCGCGCCCGACTTTATAGCCACGAATCTCTTTTGGATAGGCTGCTTGCTGAGATACCGACAAATCAAAACACAGAAACAAGGCGGCGAGTGCGGGAACTATGTGGGCTCGGGAATCACGCATGTTTTGTTCGCGCTTCGGGGTTGAGTAGAAAACCGGCCGTATCGTATCGAAGAACCTTCTGTCCACATAGGTATTTTGCCTCGATCGATTGTTGCTCTTTTCATTCTCACCGGGCTTCAGCCCGGGTGGAGAGCCCTTTGTTCTCTTGGAACCGTTTTAACGGTTTATTGGCCGCATTGATTACGTTTTTGAACGCCTGACTCCAACCCGAGCGGAGTAAACCGTTGAAACGGTTTCCGAGAACAAAGCATCGCTCAGGCACCGGGCTGAAGTCCGGTGTGAATGAGAGCGGATTGTGGTCGTCGGGTTTAGCAATACCAATTTCCTCCTCAGTTACTTCTGGCACCAACTCCATTTGACGTTGGATATCTCCGTCCGTATTATTCGAACGAACGTTCGAACCGCTCCACCATTCCTGAGGTGTGCATGATCAATTTTCAAACGTCACCTGACCGCTACCAACACTGGAAACTCGACATCAACGGCAGCGTGGCTACGCTCTCAATGGACGTCTCCGAAGATCAGACCCTGAACGAAGGCTACAAACTGAAGCTCAATTCTTATGACCTCGGCGTGGATATCGAACTGGCGGACGCCATTCAACGTCTGCGCTTCGAACATCCGGACGTTCGCGCTGTAGTCGTCACCAGTTTGAAGCCACGGATTTTTTGCGCAGGCGCCAACATTTACATGCTCGGCACTTCCTCACATGCGTTCAAGGTCAACTTCTGTAAGTTTACAAATGAAACTCGATGCGCGATTGAGGATGACTCTCGCCACTCAGGTCGTCGATACCTGGCCGCATTAAATGGAACCGCATCCGGAGGCGGTTATGAACTTGCGATTGCCTGCGACGAAATCTATCTGGTCGACGACGGCAACTCAGCAGTCTCACTTCCAGAGGTTCCTTTACTCGGAGTGCTCCCAGGCACTGGTGGACTGACGCGGCTCGTCGATAAACGAAGAATCAGACGAGATCGCGCAGACGTCTTCTCAACACTTGCAGAAGGATTGAAAGGCAAACGTGCCAAGGAATGGGGATTGATCGACGATACGTTTCCGACCAGCAAGTTTCAGGACGGCGTCAACGCACGCGTACAAGAAATCCTCGGGACTGAATCGGAAAACATCACTGGCATCGTTTTGAATCCGTTGACAGTCGAGCAGACAGAGGATTCACTCAACTATAAGTACGTCAAAGTCAGCCTTCATCGAGATGAGCGTTACGCAGATCTCACTATTGACGGACCAGCAGCGAATCAACCAGAGACCCCACAAGAAATTCAGCAGCTTGGTGATGCTTACTGGCCTTTGCAAGCTTATCGAGAGCTCGACGACGCACTCCTCCATTTGCGAGTGAACGAACCACTGATTGGCCTGGTGTGCTTGCGTGCTGAAGGAGATGCCGACGCTGTGCTTTCGATGGATCAAACGTTGGCAGCAAATCATGAACATTGGTTGGTGCGCGAAATAGTTCTGAACATGGCCCGCGTTCTTCGTCGACTGGATCTCACTGCGAAGAGTTTCTTTGCGATCGTAGAACCGAATAGTTGCTTCGCTGGAAACCTACTGGAACTACTCCTGGCTTCGGATCGCAGTTACATGCTTAACAATCCGGAGGCGGGTCAAACATCCATAGCCGTGTCGGACCTAAATGCCGGTGCGTTTCCAATGAGTAATGGCTTGACGAGAATGCAATCGCGTTTTCTTGCCGAACCAAACAAGCTGGAGGAAATCTTTGGTGAGCAGCAAAAGTTTGACGTTGGAGAAGCGGAAGAACTCGGACTTGTAACCTTTGCACCCGATGAGCTGGATTGGGAAGACGAGATCCGGGTGGCAATTGAAGAACGCACTTCACTTTCGCCGGATGCTTTGACGGGAATGGAAGCGTCTCTACGTTTTGCCGGACCCGAAACGATGGATACGAAGATCTACGGACGACTAACAGCGTGGCAGAATTGGATCTTTCAACGACCAAACGCGGTAGGTGAACACGGCGCATTGACGAATTACGGAAAGCCGACGAAAGCACAGTTTGATTACAAACGGACCTGAAATATTGCCAATTGTCGATTACCGATTGGCATTTTTGCTCAGGCCACCATTCACCTTGAATAGACTAACCAATTGACAATCGGCAATGACATGAACCTTTACGAACGCATTCCTAACAACGTAAACCTCGCCGAAGACAAGAAGCTTCAGCGTGCGCTCGAGAAATGGCTGCCCAATTACATCGACTGGTGGCGTGAGATGGGACCTGAGGGATTTCAGGAAAAGGAGGTCTGGCTACGTACCGCCATCGATGTTGGTTCGGAAGGTTGGGCGCACTTCGATTACGTGAAAATGCCTGACTATCGTTGGGGCATTTTCCTGGAGCCAGCCCAACCGGAGGCCAAGGTTGGCTTCGGCGATAACTACGGACGCCCAGCATACCAGGAAGTTCCCGGCGAATTTCGGAATGCCTTGAGACGAATCATTGTCACGCAAGGTGATACTGAGCCTGCATCAGTCGAACAGCAACGACAACTCGGTAAGACGTGTCCTTCCCTCTACGACCTGCGCAATCTATTTCAGGTAAACGTCGAAGAGGGGCGGCATCTTTGGGCCATGGTTTACCTGCTCCATGGATACTTCGGACGCGACGGACGAGACGAAGCTGACGCGCTATTAGAGCGACGAAGCGGAAATCCCGATAAGCCGCGCATACTCGAAGCGTTCAACCAACCGTGTGACGATTGGCTCAACTTTTTCGCGTTTACCATGTTCACCGATCGCGATGGGAAGTATCAGTTATCGGCATTGGCTGAATCGGGTTTTGAACCACTGGCGCGCACTTGCAAATTCATGCTGACTGAAGAAGCCCATCACATGTTCGTTGGTGACACTGGTCTTGGTCGAGTTGTCCGGCGCACAGCTCAACTGATGAAAGAAGGCGACGTGCGCGACCTTGGTGGAATTCCGCTCGCCATAATTCAGAAGTACATCAACTTCTGGTTCAGTTATTCATTGGATCTCTTTGGCGGTGAGATTAGCTCAAACTCGTCCGACTTCTTCGCTGCGGGACTAAAGGGTCGTTATAAAGAACAGGAACAGTACACGGATCACTCAGCGACAAATGAAAACTTTACGATGCTTGTCGTTGAAGATGGTCAACTCAAGCCGCGTGAGGTGCCGCTCAGAAATGCGTTGAATGAAGTGTTACGCGGTGAGTATGTGAAGGATTGTGAAAAGGGACTTGCACGCTGGAACAAGGTCTTACACGACGAAGGAATGTCTGAACGGTTGTTTCTACCCAATCCACGGTTCCATCGGCACGTGGGCGAATATGCAGGACATCACTTCGACATCGCGGGCAATCTGATCACGAAAGAAGAATTTGAACGACATAGATCCGAGTGGCTTCCCACCCTGCACGATCGCGAATACGTGCGGAGTCTTATGCATCCGGTTACGGAACCCGGAAAGATTGCAAACTGGATCGCGCCGCCGGCAGCAGGGATCAAAGGTAAGCCCTTCGAGTTTGAGTACGTCAGGTTGTAAAGCCAGGTCGCGATTATTAGATGCCCTTTAGTAGTACGCTCAATTGAAAGGACGCGCTGATGCTGGGACC
Source organism: Pyrinomonadaceae bacterium (assembly GCA_036004125.1). GTDB lineage: Bacteria > Acidobacteriota > Blastocatellia > Pyrinomonadales > Pyrinomonadaceae > PSRF01. Next base: position 3,913 of record DASYRR010000107.1, read on the forward strand.
GCAGGCGTCCTCGCCTGCTAATGTGACATAGAGTCCCCTTGATTGAATCGAAGTAACGTGAGTGCGGCGTCAGCAGGCGAGGACGCCTGCGGTCCCAGAATCAGCGCGCCCTTTCATTTTGCAGTACTACTAAAGGGTTTCAAAGATATCTTCAAGGACCAGTCTATGTCTGCAACTGATCTGTCGCGCTACGATCAAAAGTTGGAGTTCATTCTCCGAACCGCAGCCCGTATTTTCGCGGACAAGAGTTATCACTCGACGACGATGCGTGACATCTCTCGCGCGACAAATGTTAGTCTCGCAGGGCTGTATCATTACTGCAAATCAAAAGAAGAACTGCTTTTCATGATCCAGGACAACTGTTTTGGTCGCGTCGCGGAACGACTCGAACAGCGGTTGCGTGATGTAACGGATCCGACCATCAAGCTGAAAATCTTTATTGAGAACCATCTTTCGTTTTTTGCTGCCAACATGGCTGAGATGAAGGTGCTATCGCATGAAGCGCAATCTCTTCAAGGCGACCTTCATGCGCACGTCTCCGGCCGGAAGGAAAAGTACACGAAGCTTGCGACCAAAATCCTTCGGGAGGTTCTTGAAGCTCAGAAGGTGGAACGGCCGGTAAATCTTACGGTAGCCACATATGCCCTATTCGGCATGATGAACTGGATCTACAACTGGTATGATCCAAAAGGTAAACTGAAAGTTAATGACCTGGCGCAGAATCTGATGCAGCTCTTTTTAGAAGGCTTTGCGCCTGGAAGTGCCGTTGAATCAATGAGCAAACTAACCGGACGAAGACAGCCTGAGAACCTGAGTATTTGGCGAGGTCTTGAGACTCCATAAAGTTTGAATCGCGCGGTAGGGAATATCTCTCATTCTCACCGTGGCTTTAGCCCGGTGCTACGGTGCTCTGCACCATTACAGAACCGTTTTTACGGTTTATCGAGAGGTTGGCGCGTCCAACGAAAACCGTTAAAACGGTTCATGTAACTTCAACATCTTCATTGTCACCGGGCTAAAGCCGCGGTGAGAATGAGACGGCCCAGCAATGAACTTCTATTCAGACGAAACATACGGCGAGCGAGTAGCGGGCGTCTATGATGAATGGTACTCCGAAGTAGATCCCTCCTCGATAGATCTGCTGGCGGAATTAGCGGGGACTGGTCGAGCTCTGGAGTTGGGAATTGGGACCGGACGTATTGCGATACCACTGGCTTCCAGGAACGTAAACGTTTCAGGAATTGATGCCGCACAGTCGATGGTCGGCCGGCTCAAGTCTAAACCTGGCTCGGAACTTCTGAACGTTTACCTCGCGAATTTTGCTGACGTCTCGGTGGAAGGTGAGTTTCAGCTTGTTTATGTCGTGTTCAATACTTTCTTCGCCCTCGGTTCACAAGCCGAGCAAGTGCGATGCTTTAGAAATGTTGCTTCACATCTAGCGCCAAGCGGTTGCTTTGTAATTGAAGCGTTCGTTCCAAATCTGAATAGGTTTACCGGTGGTCAAGTAAACTGGGCAACCAAGGTGACCGAGGATCGAGTTGAGCTTGACACAGGGCAACACGATGCAGCTTCCCAACGAGTTATTAGCCAAAAGGTTGTGATCACTGACGGCAACGTGCGCCTGTATCCAGTGCAGCTTCGTTACGCCTGGCCTTCCGAACTCGATCTCATGGCCCAGCTCGCTGGATTGCGACTGCGCGAGCGTTGGAGTAACTGGCAGCGCGCGCCGTTTGAATCTGAAAGTGGAAAGCATATTTCGATTTATGAACGCGCACCTTAGGTCTGATGGAATTCTATGACGATTCGGGGAATTCTGAAGACGATTTCTACTGCAAAGCGGTTACGGCCCAAAGCCCAGGGTTGCTTCAACCCTGGGTAGAGGGTGAAAGTTTCTTATCAACCCGGAACGGGTTGCGTCGCCGGTCGACGCAACCGCGTTGCGGTTGAATTACCAAATTACAGAATACCCAGGGTAGCCGAAGCGGCAACCCTGGGCTTTGGGTCGCAACCGCTTCGCGGTAAAGACGAGAGACTAGATAAGGATTCAATGTCCATGACAACAGTACAAGGCGCCACTGAGGAACGAACACTTGTCGATTACCACGTTGAAGATGCTATCGCTGTTCTTACGCTCACCGATCCTCCGGCGAACACCTACAGTTATGAAATGATGCAGCAACTCGATCGCGCAATCCTGACCGCGCGGATGGACGATGCTGTGCAAGTAATTGTTATTATCGGCAAGGGCGATAAGTTCTTTTGTGCGGGCGCTGACATTCAAATGCTTGCGAACGTCACACCTACGTTCAAATATTATTTCTGTTTACATGCCAACGAAACTCTCAACCGTTTAGAGCAAACGCCGAAATTGGTCATCGCGGCAATCAACGGTCACTGCGTTGGCGGCGGTTTAGAAGTCGCGATGGCTGCCGATATTAGATTGGCGCGAAAGGGTGCCGGTAAATTAGGGCTTCCGGAAGTTTCCCTTGGCGTGTTGCCAGGAACTGGCGGAACACAACGACTCGCTCGTATTGTGGGTAAGTCGAAGGCGATCGAGCTGATGGTTACCGGTCAGCTATTCGACTTTGAGAGCGGTATGGAGTTAGGAATCCTGAATCAGGTATTCGAATCAGAAACAGGAGATCAATTCAGAGATCAGGTCTTGGAATACGCCAAACAATTTACGGCGCCCAACAAAGCCGCTCATGCTGTTGGTAGAATCAAGCGGAGTGTACAGACGGGCGCGGAGATCCCCTTCGAATCGGCTTTGGCTTTCGAGCGCGAACTACAGCAACAACTTTTCCAATCCGAGGATGCGAAGGAAGGGTTGGACGCTTATGTTGGGAAGAGAAAGGCGGAGTTTAAGGGGAGGTAGGATTGACCAAAGACCCATGTCCTACGAAAACATCCTAGTCTCAGAGTCAGACGGCATCCTGACGATCACTCTGAATCGTCCTGAAAAGCTCAATGCGTTTATCGGTCACATGCGTCGTGACCTCGCCGAAGCTCTCGAACATGGCGGAAGTGAGCGCACCGTTCGCGTCGTGGTAATCACCGGTGCCGGCAGAGGCTTTTGTGCGGGTGGCGATGTCGAGTTTATGGCGCAGCTCATGGATCGTCACGATTCTGAGGAGTTCTCACGCATCGTCGGCGCAGGTCGCCGAGTCATTCTCGCTATTCGACAAATGAACAAACCGGTCATCGCGGCAGTAAACGGTGTAGCCGCAGGTGCCGGCTGCAATCTGGCGCTTGCCTGTGATTTCCGGATTGCTTCCACGGCAGCAACGTTTACACAGTCGTTTGTGAAAGTGGGCTTGAATCCTGATTGGGGTGGTAGCTATTTTCTGCCACGGCTGGTTACACCTAACAAGGCCTGCGAGTTGTTCTTCCTTGGCGAAACAATCAATGCCACGGAAGCTGCGCGACTAAACATCGTAAACCAAGTTGTCTTGCCGGAAGACCTCGACAGCACGGTTCAACAACTCGCCGAACGCTTGCGAGCGGCACCGCCAATCGCAATTGCCGCCGCGAAGCAGGCTGTGTACATGAGTGAGGCACAGGACCTCGAAGAAATGTTGCGCTACGAAACCGAAGCTCAACTACGCTGCTTCGAATC
>DASYRR010000108.1:0-13363 GCA_036004125.1 Pyrinomonadaceae bacterium
GGGTGCCATGTTTATAGATCACCCAAGAACAAAGCTGCGCACTCCGTCAGGAGTGCCATGTTTATCCCCGTAATAACAAGTCGTCGTTCTCGTGATTTACAGACATTGCACTCCTGACGGAGTGCGGGGACTCTATTCTTCTGCGGGCTATAAACATCGCACTCCTAGCGGAGTGGCGAGTGTCCGTTATTTCGTTCCTGGACGCTCAAAAGATTGTCAGAAAAACAAGATCCTAAGAACTTGCTACACAGAGATCACAAAGAAGGTCAATCAAGATGAAAAACTTCGCTCAGCTCTGTAGTAACGGGACTATCGTCCTCGTTGGTCAGCATCAAGTCTTTCATGTACGACCACCAACGACGACACACCTCAGTATCTGCAATGCGCTGCCACAACTCTTCCGACTCGATTTCCGCGTAAGCGAACAAGCGCCTATTGCTGCTTCGATCCAGGTATATCGAATAATTGTGAACACCGTAGTTCTTCAATACTTCCTGCAGCTCCGGCCAGATTGGATTGTGGCGTTTTTCATACTCAATCCAGGCACCAGGCTTCAATGTCATCAGGAAGGATTTGCGAAGCATAGTAAGTCTTTCGTCTCGGTACTTTGGTTTTGGGTCTGGGTCTTTTGGTCTTGGTGTCGCGCTTGGATAAGGTCAGTACCGTAACGCGGTAGCGTCGGGTTCGTTCGATATCAAGACTCTAAGTTGTGACGGACCCGACGCTCCCGCGTTACGGTACTGACCTTATCCAAGCGCGACATGAAAGACCCAAGACCAAAGACCTTCAGGCAATCTTCCCTCCCGGAAAACGGCTCCATACCTCCGGCTCGTACAACGGAACAAAGATGTCAGTCCGAACCTTGATTCGTTCAGTAGTGTGGAAATACTCCTCAAGACTTTCCTGAATACCGAGCGGTTCGCCGTCTTCGAGGTTGCCGTACTTGAAATGACAATCTGAGATACCAACTCGACCTTTTTCAGTCTCCACCACGTAGCACATTGATGACCGGTGATGCACACCAGCCCAAAAGCAACGCAGCCCGGGCATAATTTCATCCTCGTCCTTCAACAACCTGAGCCGCTCGTGGCCTTCGAATGTCAAATACCGGAGCGTCTCATCCGACAAACGAAATTCACGCGGAACGTGCATGGGAAACTTCTCGGCATGAAAATCTTCAACCCAACCACGTTTGGAAATACAAATCTCAGCATTCTTGAATAGCTGAATATTTGCTGTTGCGTAGATCTGGATCGGTGTAATCAAAACATAGTCGACATCTTCGGGCGTGATACCCAGGCTGGCGAGCGCGTTAACTGGGCGTTCGCTCTCCTCACGAACAAGTTTGCCGCGTTCACCAAAGCCACTGCTCCAGCGCTCATTGAGCGCTGTGAGATCATCGGGTGGCCCGGTGTTGATGATTGCTGTCTTACCATTGCCGCGAATTACCACCATCCAAAAGTAGAGTTGGATCCACTCGGTCCAGTGACTCATCCAAAAAACTTCCGGACCCATGACGTCGCACTGGCCCATTTTTAGGAGTTGGATGGTGTAATTTGGCATAGTCATTTAGGAGCAGGAGCAGGAGCAGCCAAACTAACCTGCTTTCGACGAATGTCGAGTTCTTTTTTTCTATTTCGTGCCCTGCCGACTGCTCCTGCTCCTGCTCCTACCTCCTGCCTCCTGCCTCCTGCTCCTATCCTTTCAGTACGTCGCCCTTCCCCCCGTCATATCAAACGTAAACCCTGTCGTGAATCCTGTTCCGGGTGAAACGATAAATGCCGCCATGTGAGCGATCTCATCGAGCGTGCCACAACGCTTCATTGGAATCTTGTCAGTCATGTACTTCACTTGCTCAGGCGGCATGGCATCAACCATCGGCGTTTTAATTACTGCAGGCGCAAGCGCATTAACCGTGATTCCCGTTTCCGCGTATTCCTTGCCCTGCACTTTGGTCATCCCGATCACTGCTGCTTTGGAAGCCGAGTACGCGAGCATGCCGGCGTTTCCTTCTTTTCCGGCAACCGAAGCGATGTGCAGGATGCGTCCATAGTTCCGCTTCAACATTAACGGCAACACCGCACGCGAAGTGAAGAACGACGCCATAAAGTTCACCTCAAAGACAAAACGAAGATTCTGTGTATCGACTTCATGACTCTTGACGTTTGTTGCACCTGTGACACCTGCACTGTTTACCAGAATGTCGACGCGTCCAAATCGCTCGGCAATCTGGCCCACAGCATTTTCAACCTGATCCTGTTTGGTTAGGTCGATTGGGACGGCACTTGAATTCGATCCAACTTCCACAGCAGCTTTTTGCAAAGCGGCTTCGTCAAGATCAAGCAAAGTCACTCGTGCACCCTCGGCATGAAGCTTCTTCGCGATAGCCAAGCCCAGACCAGAAGCCGCACCGGTCACGATCGCAACTTGTTCTTTGAAGTTAGTAGTCATGCTTTTATGTCCGATATGCTTTAGCTTGTCGCCGCCGTTCCAAAAAAATGCCCAATAGCACATGCCTGCCGCAAAAAAGCACCTAATTTCACCCCAACGACAAGCTAAAGCATATCGGACATCACGTCACCACAACTTCACGTCGGCTGCTCTCATACGGTCGCACCAATTCGAGCGAATGATTCAACTCAACTCCCCAACCAGGTGCATCACTCAAATCCAAGTAGCCGCTCTCGGGCAGTGGCTCATTCGTAAACAATTCCCCAAATAAAGGCACGAGCTCATCTGCCTCTGGACTCATCACCAGAAATTCAGCGATTGGACAGTTCGAAAAGGCGTACTGCATGTGATAGGAAAAGACACTCGAGCCATGCGGAATTACGGGAATATCGTACGCCGACGCCATTGCAACGATGCGGCGCGCTTCAGTCAAACCGCCAACCCAGTTAATGTCCGGCTGCAGAATGTCAGCACACTTTCGGGCGATCAATTCCCGGAAACCATAACGCGTGTACTCATGCTCGCCAGTTGTCACCAAACAGATTCCTGTCAGTGCAGATTTGAGCGCTGCGTATCCATCGTAGTCGTCTGGCGGCAAACATTCTTCAATCCAGGTTAGATCGTAGGGTGCCAGCGCCTTCGCAAGTTGAATCGTGTAGGGGACCGTCAAGGCCATGTAGCAATCAAGCCGCAAGGGAAAGTCAGGTCCTACCTGCGCGCGTGCCTCTGCCATTACTTCAATGTTCTTCTTCAATCCTTCCTGGCCATCAGCCGGGCCGTAACGACATGGAATCTTCGCTCCCTTGAATCCCCATTCCTGGGCGATATCTGGACGAGATGTTGTTGCATAGACCGGTAAACGCTCTTTCGTCTTGCCACCAATTAGAGCATAAACAGGTTCGCCCCGGAGTTTGCCAAGACAATCCCAAATCGCCAGATCTACGGCACTGATCGCCTGAACAGTGAGCCCCTTTCTTCCGTAGGGCATTGTGGCTCGCCACATTTGATCCCAGATAAGTTCGACGTTACGCGGATCCTGTCCTTCAACAAAGCGGCTCAGGTGTTTCTCGATGATGTAACACGCGGGTTCACCACCAATGCTGCAACCAATTCCGACGGTGCCATCTGTAAGTTCAACCTGCACTACGACGGTGCCGAGCGCATTAATACCCCAACTCGTTCTTTCCGCTTTGTACTCCTCATAAACTGACATGGGATTCGCAATCGGTAGATCGATGATCCAATGTCTGCCGAGTTGGTTGTGATAATCAGCCCCCATCTCACCAGGTGCGATTACGTATGCACGGACTTCTTGGATTTTTGCTTTCTTCATGGTCTTTGGTCTTTGGCCTTCGGTCTACAGTCTTCGTTCTTCGATCCTCGGTCTACAGTTTTCGGTCGGCTTCGCCTCAAAGGTCAGAACCTGACTTGGACCGGGTCAGTACCCGATCTCACATTCCCTGACTTTAGGGGCAAAGTATTCGGTCTTAGATCCAATCAAGAGCAAAGACCGAAGCCCCAAGACCTGCAGCATCAAAAATTAAACCTATCAATATTGTCCTTATTGAAAATAAACGGAGCTCCTAGTCGCACCTCATCGTCCACTACTGCGATCTTGCCCAACCGCCCGGCGTTAACTTCACGATCTCCTTGTTTGAGTTCGCCCTTGCTCAACGCATTTGCTGCGTACACAGTCAGATACCCAAGGTCAGTCGTGTTCCAGAGAACAACACTCTCTACTACTCCCGACTTCACGTAGGGTTTGTTCATGTTCGGCAACGACAACCCGGTGACTTTCACGTCGGTGCGGCCCGACTGCTTCACTGCTTCCGCAGCGCCAGGAACGGCCGGCGCCGCGATCGCCATGATCACTTTCACATTTGGGTAAACCTTTAAGACCGTCTGCGTCTCCGAGAACGCACGATCGCGATCACCTTCACTTGGCTGGATAGCGACGAGTTTCAGATCCGGATACTTTTCAGCTAGGCGTGCTCTAATGTTCTTAATCCACTCGTTTTGATTGGCCGCGCTCAGGGAGGCCGTTATCACAGCAAACTCACCTTTGCTTCCCATGATCCTCGCTGTCTCATCAGTCAACGTGTAACCAATACCCTGCGGTGTTGCCTGATTGATCAAAAAGTCTCGCGCATTCTTCTCGGCATCCGCATCCCAGGTGAGCACCTTGATTCCCTTCTCCCGCGCCTTCCGTAAAACTGTGGAAATGCCAGCCTGGTTCTCAACGCTGACGGCAATAACGTCGACGCCTTTGGTGATCCAGGCCTCGACAACTTCATTCTGTTTCGCGGGGTCGAGATCGGTTGGGCCATCCCACAACAGGTCAACACCCAATTCGTTCGCCGCTTCCTCCGCTCCCTGTCGACAACTTACGAAGTAAGGATCGCCTTTCGCCTTCGGCATCATCGCAACCTGAATGCGACGTCCCTTGGGGGAACTTGTAGAGACGCCATTCTGCCCCCTGGTGAAGTCCCGCTTCACAGACCGCACCAGTAACCAGTTACTTCCAGCCACCAACAAAGCAGCAAGAATGATGACGGCACTTAAAACAGCGACCTGCGAATTCTTCACATCGATCTCCTCAGTTCCGATTTCGGTTAACTTATGTCGTCGAGCGAGAGCGGAAAAGCGATTCAATACGATCGTTACTAATAGGAGCACGCCGGTGAGGATTCCAGCGAGTTCCGATGGTTGCCTGCTTAAACGCAAACCATTTTGCAAAACAACGATCGCAAACAGACCCAACACAGTTCCGAACACTGTGCCGCGTCCGCCAAAGATCGATGCACCACCCAAAACAACCGCGGTGATGGCCATCAACTCGAATCCGGTTCCAGCGTCCGACTTCGCCTGGCCCAAGTGCGCGACGTAGATGATTGCTGAAATGCTCGCCGCCAGTCCTGAAAGCAGGTAAACAAGAAACAACTTGCGAGAAACGGCGATGCCCGCGTAACGCGCACCTTCCGCCGAATGGCCAATAGCGTAAAGACTTCGACCGTACGCAGTGCGATGCAGCCACCATCCAACTGCGACCATTGCGATCACCAGGGCCGCGAGTTGCGTCGGGATTAGACCTCCAACATATCCCTGACCCAAAAAGAGAAAGCGCGGCGGAAAACCAGAGTAATTCTCAATGCCTCTCGTAAGCCCCTCAGCAATTCCACGAAACAACGAAAACGTGCCAAGCGTTACGATCAACGGCGGCAGATTCAGACGCGTTATTAACAGGCCGTTCAGTCCACCACCAACAAGGCCAAGCAGCACGGCAACAGCGGCCGCGAGCACTACGGGCATGTGAGCATCGCGCCAGAGCGCGCCAAAGACCACGGCAGCCAGACCCATCATTGAGCCGACAGAAAGATCGATGCCGCCGGTGATGATCACTGGCGTCAACGCAAGGGCCAGTAATCCTACTTCCACGCTCAACCTGGTTATTTCAAAACCATTCGCCGTTGTCAGAAAGTTATCTCCGGCGATGGCGAAAACTGCACATTCAAAGAGCAATACGAGCAGTAAAACCCACTCGTGATTTGGAAACAGGCGCGCCCGCAAAGGCGCGACAATCTGCAGTCCGGAATTTGCCGAATTGGAGACAGTTGAGCTCACGGCTGCGTCTCAGCGCGCATTCCAAGTTTCCCAATTCCGGGTTTGCCGAGCCGGCCGACAAGGACGTCGGAAACAACGGCAGCCAAAATGATGGCCCCCTGAATCGCCTTCTCCCAAAACGGATTAATTCCGACAAAAGTCAATGCGGTACCAATTGTTCCAAGTAGGGCAACCCCAATGAGAGTGCCGAGAATCGATCCTCGTCCCCCGTTGATTGCAGTGCCACCCACAACAACTGCCGCTATTGCCTTCAGTTCGAGACCGATACCAGCGTTGCTCGGAACGATCGAGAAACGTGTGGCGCTAAGGACTGCCGCAAGTCCCACAAGCGAACCCATTAAGACAAAGGTCGTAAACACAACGCGTTGGGGATTTATTCCAGCCAACCGCGCAGCTTCAGCATCAGAACCAACAGCATAAACTGCGCGACCGGCGGCTAAATTTCGCAGCGCCCAACCAAAGCTGACGAGCACAACCAACGCGACACCAACGACGACGATTTGCCCCAGCGTCTGGCCCAAGCCAAACCACTGAAAGTTTTTAGGAAGATCCTGGACCCACGTTCCTTCTGTGATCCATCGCAAACCGTCGCGCCACGCAACCATTAGAGCGAGCGTCACAACGATGGAGGGCATTCGCAGCCGCGCAACAAACACCCCACCGACAGCCCCTAAAGCAGCGCCAAGAATTACAACCGCTGGAATCAGCAGTAGGGGCTGTATCCCAGCCTTCGCCAGCATACCCGCAAAATACGTCGTCACAGCGAACTGCGAGCCGACCGAGATATCGATCTCGCCAGTGAGAATCACTAATGTCATGCCAACCGCGACAATCAACACGGCAGCGTTGTTCATCGCGAGGTCACGCAGGTTTGTCGCCTGCAAGAACGACGGAGCAATGATGGCAACCAGGATCACAAGCACAAGATATGAGACAGCTACTGACGACTCTCGCTTGTATCTGGCGAATAAGCTTTTCATGAATGCTTCTTGATCGGTCGCCGAAAACCATCATCCACAGATTACGCAGATTTCGCAGAACCGCATCAGAGCTGAGAAGTTGTATTCAGTTCTTTTCTTGAATCTGCGTAATCTGCGTAATCTGTGGATGAGTTTGATGGCCAAGCGCGAGCGACATGATCTGTTGCTGCGTTGCTTCCGCCCTTGTCAGAACTCCAGCGATGGTGCCGTGCCGCATCACAACGATTCGATCACTCATGCCGAGTATTTCCGGTAGCTCCGACGAAATCATCAATATCGCAGTGCCTCGACTGGACAACTCGCCCATCAAAGCGTGAATCTCGGCCTTGGCGCCTACGTCGATTCCCTGAGTCGGCTCATCAAGAATCAAAAGGCTTGGGTTGGTTTCGAGCCAACGGCTCAACGCTACTTTTTGCTGGTTGCCGCCGGAAAGAGTTGTCACTGGCGCGAAGATCGACGGGGTCTTAATCGCAAACCGGCGAACGTAGTTGGTTGCAATTGTGCGTTCCTTTTCGAAATCGAATGCGAGTCCGGCCATTAACTTCTGCAGCGATGCCAGGGTCACATTTGCATCGATCGGCATATCGAGGATGACTCCGTGCCTACGCCGATCTTCGGGTAAGTAAGCAATTCCCAACTCGATGGCCTCAGCTGCTTGTTTAATGCTGACAACCTTTTCCCTGAGACGTATCTCACCGGAATCAGCTGGTTCAAGGCCAAAGATTGTCCGCGCTAATTCCGTTCGTCCTGCACCGACGAGCCCGGCGAGGCCAACAATTTCTCCAGCATGTATAGCAAGATCGATCCCGTTCGTTCCATTTGCTTGGCACGAAACGTTGCGCAACTCGAAGGTGACGGGCCCTTGCTCGACAATCACTTTTGGAAAGACTGCCGACAGTTCACGACCAACCATCAACCGAATCAATTCCTGACGTTCAATGTCAGTCATCGGTTGTGTTCCTACATATGAGCCATCCCTCAGCACGGTGACGCGATCGGCAATGATCTGTAGCTCTTCCAGACGATGTGAGATATAGACGATGCCCACACCTGATGCACGAAGCCTCCCAATTACTTCATAGAGATTCTGCGCTTCTTCTTCTGCCAACGAAGCGGTCGGTTCGTCCATGATTAGCACGCGCGCGTTTGCACCCAACGCTCGAGCAATCTCAACCAATTGCTGTTCGGGCATGCTCAATTCGCGCACTTCGATGTCGGGATTAATCCTGGATCCCACTTGACCAAGCAACTGCGCAGCCCGCGCGCGACGTTTCTTCCAATTAATCTTCCGCCAGGCGCCGCTACTTTCGAGGCCGATGGAGATGTTTTCGGCAACCGTCAGGTCCGGGAATAGGGCTGGCTGTTGATAGATTGCCGCGATGCCGATTGATTTTGCGTAAGCAGGAGAATTGTTTGTAATTGTTCTGCCATTCAGTTCGATCTCGCCGCTGTCAGCTTGTACCGCACCAGTGATGATTTTGATCAGTGTCGATTTTCCCGCACCATTTTCACCGATCAAGGCGTGCACTTCACCGGCACGCAACTCAAACGAAACATCTCGAAGTGCCTGAACGCCGTCGTAAGACTTGTAAATGTTTCGCGCACGAAGAACGGTATCAAAGGATGAAGGATCACAATCCCACGCTTTTCCTTCTTCTTCCTTCATCCTTCCGCCTTCGTCCTTGCTCTTACTCTTCTTCAGCGAACAACAACTTCAGCATGTCGTTTTTCCAACTGACTAACGACCCTCTAAATAGCTCGCGCAATTCGACAGCACTCTTGACTGCCATTGCTTCCACAATCTCAGCATGCATACAAGCGCTCTCAACGTAAGACGCTTGTTGCCTGCTAGTCTTCATCAGAAAGAAGGCAAAGAGCGGCACCACCAAACGTTCAAGTACGTCGACCAAATAGGGATTCCCAGAAAGACTCCAGATCTTTCTGTGAAAAGCGAGGTCACCTTCGTAAAACTGTGGCAACTCCAAGGCACTTGCCGCTGATTCCATCTTGCGTATCTCCTGACGCAAGCTTTCCAGATCAGACTCCTGCGCGTGCTCCTTCGCCCATTCGATCGCGATGGCTTCAAGTTCTACCCGCAGAGCAAAGATGTGCCGCACATCTGCGGGCGACAGCTTTGTAACGGTCGTTCCTTTGTACGGTGTTCTTTGTACAAAGCCCTGGTGCTCAAGTTCTATGAGGGCCTCGCGGATGAGAGGAACTCCGGCGCCGAGTTGTTGGGCGATTTTGCTTTCAACAATCGAAGCGCCTGGATGGATGCCTCCCGAAAGGATGGCTTCCTTCATTGCTCTAACGACCTGATCTCGTTTTGAGATTGGTTGGATAAGTTCCAGCATAAGCCGGTCCTCCTGGCCGATGTGTGAGCCAAACTATTTTTTTGCGTAACGCTTTGAGAGTAATACCGACTGGCGATGTTCCGGACACGCCATGTTCAAGACGGTGTGGTTAATAGTGATGAGGAAATCGGCAGACTCGCCTTTGAATCTGCCTGTAAGAGGGGGTTCGCTTAGATACTCGACGATGTCGTCGCGCACCAAACCCCAGAACTGTCGTGGCGAAATCCAAACGCTACTTTCGTAGCAAACTACCTTCGCCGAATGTTTACTGGGCACACCGACACCTCTAAAAAGCCCGGGTGGGAATCTCCTAACGGAGCAGTCTTTGTTTTTGAACGGGCGGGAGTATACATGAATATTCTCAGATTACAAGATCATAATATGATCTTCTGAGATGGAGGTGGGTTTAGACGGCGATTGCAATTGAAGATTTCAGATTGCAGATTTGCCGTAGCCCGAGGTTCCTCAAAGCCCTCCAATCTGCAATCTGAAATCTTCAATCTGCAATTCTAATTAGGTGCTGCTTGGCCCCGGTATCTCCAGCTTCATTCCCTTTTCTGCTGAGGCATTACCGGTGAGAATTGCTACGGCTGAGGTCATTGCTTTCTCGCCACCACAGCGTACTGGACTCCCTGTTCTAATCGACGTACAAAACTCCGCGATTTCATTTTGATAGGCAATTCCCTTGTTCACAATGGCGTCGCCTTGATTCACGGTTCTTTGTGTGGTGCCCGCAGCTTGACTGGCAGAACTGTCTGCGACTGGGCCAGATGATTGGCGAGAAATCTCCAACCTCGTTGGTTGCCCAGCAGGCTCACCGACCCCCGGCTCGGTAAAGAGATATGCTTCCAACTCCTTGGTCAGGATCAGCGTCCCTTTCGTCCCCATATACAGCTCGTAGTAATCCTCAAATGCGTTGGATTGGATGGAGGTGAAGATTGCGGTCCGATCACCCGGGTAGTTGAAAGTCGCGAACACGTGGTCGTAAACCTCGCGACCGTCTTTGTAGCGATATGTACCGCCAGTCGTATAGACGGCAATTGGATGGGAATCAAAGAACCAGCTTGCTGCCGTGATTTGGTGGCTGCCGAGTTCACACAACAATCCTTCGGAGTACTTTCTGTACATGCGCCAGTTAAGGAGGTGTTCCCAATCGGGATAGCCCCACCGACTTGGATCAAAGTTGGAGGGTGCGGCTTCCGTCCGCCGCCAGGTATTGTTTCGGTGCCAAACAAGTCGAGCATGATAGATGTCGCCCAACACTCCCTGCTTGATCACATTTGAATACGCAGCTTGATAGATTGGATTGTAGTAACGCTGGTAACCAATCTCGAGCATCCGGTGGTTGTTTTTTGCAGCGTCGATCATCTGCTGACACTCAGCCGCACTCTTGGCCATCATCTTTTCGCAGAGCACATGCTTGCCCGCGTTCAGCGCGCCAACCGCAATCGGCGCGTGCATCCAGAGCGGTGTCGCAATGTGAACCGCTTCGAGGTCTTCTTTTTGGAGCATTTGCTGCCAATCGTCATACTCGTTGGGCTTGGGCCAACCTTTCTTAACCATCACGTCGACCATTGCTGCTCGCCGTACAGGATTTATGTCACACAGCGCTTTCAGATCACAGAACTCCCGTTGATACTGGTTGAGCAGACCTTTGCCCATATCACCCGTACCTACCAGCGCAATCTTCACGGGCCCACCGCGGACGGGTCCACGCGTAACAGCCGCACCGCCAAGCGCGACCAATGCTGGGACACCCGCGACAGCTTTTAGGAAATTCCTACGTCCAATCGTTTTCTGTTCTTCGGTTAAGTTCATGGTGTTAGTCCTTTACAACTGAAGCGACCTTAAGTCGTAATCTCTTCTCTGCGCCTCCTCTGCGTTCTCTGCGTCTCCGCGGTGAATGAGACACCTTAACCGCAGAGACACAGCGCAGCGCAGCCACAACCAAACTTGGATACAGTCAGTACCGTCACGCGGTAGCGTCGGGTCCGTAACCACCCACACCGTCAGAGGTGACAACGGACCCGACGCTACCGCGTGACGCTACTGACTGTATCCAAGCACGTACTCCGAACCTCAACAACATGGCGAAAAATCTGCTCAAAGAAACAAGATCTTAAGAACTTGCTACGCAGGGAGGCGCAGAGAAAAACCAAACTACGCTTCATCGACTGGACACCCTTCTTTCGCGAGACCTCCGTCTCAACAATAAATCCAACCCAGCTATTCGTCCGGTATCGAAAACCAATAATACTGCGACGGCAATCGCCTCAATCAAAGTTTTGTTCACTATTAAGTAAACACCTTCTGCGTTTGGTTGTGGCACGCCGAGCATCGGCACGTACAAAAGATAGAACATGCTCAAAAACAAAAGTGCCGCCGCTGCACCAAATCGAGTGAACAATCCTAATAACAAGCTAATCCCTATTAAAAGCAGTGCAACCTTCACGGTTCGATCGATCCACAGGGTGCCCCATTTACTGATCATCCATTGAAAAAATCTCGCCAGTGGACCCGATGCGCCTTTGAGATAGCCGGCTGAGGTCCAGGGAGTAAGCGGACCACCGTTGGCACTCCACGCAGGCGAGATGATCTTGTAATACGCCTCGTAGAGAAAGTGCCAACCAATGGCTGTACGCAAAGCAACCAAAACGAACTGCTGCAAAGATGACAGGCGATTCGCTGTTTCGTCACTCATCAAGTTTTACCAAAGGTGCAGATTAGAAATCTCTCAGACCATCACATCCAGAGCTGTTGCCGATAACAACCGGTTCCTTGGAATCTCTTTCCAGCATAATTGCCATAACATCATTCTTACCAGAGCAATACCTTTCCGTAAATTCACGTCCGCCGACGAAAAACGCAGTCGCCAGCGCATCACTCAACGAACCTGTCGGCGCCACAACAGTGACGCTGGTGACACTTTCGGCGGGCCATCCGGTGCGCGGATCAATTATGTGACTGAATCTTCTACCCGCATGATCAAAGTACTGTTCTTCGCTACCGCTGGTTGAGAGGGAGCAGTTTCGAAGTCTGACTACACCTAATCGTCTAAACTTTGAACTAGGGTGTCGCAGTCCAACGACCCAGCCTTCGCCGTGTTCACCGTCACCAATTGCCCGCATGCTACTGGCGCCGGCATTCAGCAGCGCCGTGCGTAGGTTATGTTTCGACAACAACGCGCCCGCGCAATCAAGCGCAAAGCCTTTGCCGATGCTGCCAAGATTGATTTCCATTCCGCGTTTCAAGAAACGAATGGTTTTCGCTCTTTCATCCAGGTGCAGTTTGTCGCTTCCAACAACTGTGCGAGCAGCATCTATCGCTGCGTTGCTCGGCAAGTGACCTTCTCTCTTCAGGAAGCCCCAGCAACGAGTTAGCGGACCAGACGTGATATCAAAAGCGCCCTCGGTTTCCTTGTTCAGACGCAAGCAGAGATCAAAAAGATCGAAAAGTGCCTGTGAAATGTTGACCGGTGCGTCGGCGGCATGCGCGTTGACATAACTGACTTCACTACTATCACGAAAGACGGTTAACTGCGCTTCGAGCCGATCAACCTCATCGAGTGCTCCTGTTGCTGCAACTATGCCATTGTCTTCGGATCGTGGCAGCGTAACCTCAAACCGGCAAGCCATCGCCGTGCGGTTCACATGCAGCCAGCAATCATCCGCACGTGGCTCACTCCGCGCGAGAAGATTGAGAAAGCTACGTCTGTTGTGTCGCATGTTCGATATGCGTCTGTCTTGTCGTTGTCTCTACCTACAACAATGATCGTTTAACTTAATCCCAAAGTGCGCGTTGTCCACCATCGACAAACTTAAAGTTTATCGGACACCGCCGATCTCTTTGCCGCTTTGATCTGTTTCAACTTCACCCCCAACTCAGATTCTTTGTAATAACTATCAAGTGGGTAGCAACCTGACGGCAAACCATTTCGCGGCGCTGTGGTGCAATCGC
>DASYRR010000109.1:0-6951 GCA_036004125.1 Pyrinomonadaceae bacterium
AAAGACTGCCGTTAAAAGCCCACCCGCAATGCCGCATCCGGTTGCCAGAAGAAGTGTGTTGAAGGTCAACGACTGTTCAGAGTAGGCGACAAGTGCGACAGCCATGATGACGTTAGCACCACCTACCAATAGGCCGGCCAAAGTTACTGACTGACGTTCCCGATATCGTCCGATGCCATACACAGCAACTGAACAAGAGGCCATTGCAAACATAGCCTTCGGCATTCCACTTGGCGCGAGCATACCGGCAAAGAGGGCGGTAATAATTCCAGCCAGAAAAGCTAGTTGTGTATCCACCAGCATCGCTACCAAAAGCGCGGCGGCGGCAAATGGAATGGCAAAGCTCCAAATAGTGGGATCGTTAAATGGAGCATTAAGCCGAGGTGCGGCGATGCTGTCGGCAAGAATAAAGCCGACCTTCATCAACGCCGTTTCGATCAGGATAGCTGAGCCAACCAGGGCAAACGCCCTGTGTTTGCTGAGCATGACCGCAGAGCTTGAACTGCGATGTTCCGTAAACTTCCAGGCAGCCCAATAAATCGCGACCACAACCAGAAGAAGCCCAAGAAGGTTTTGGAAAGGTCTTCCGGTATGACCGGTGCCCCTGATCGCGGCAATTTGCGCCAGGGTATTGGCGGTGACAGTATCGCCTTCGCGCGCTAGCACTTGGTTTCTCTTCAACGAAATAACCACCGGACTAACTCGACTGGCCTCTGCCTCGCGCGCACTCGCAGTGGCAGTTTGATCCAGAACAACGTTTGGACGTATCAGTGGAATTAGGGCTGACGAGATTGCAGCCTTCTGTTCTGCCGACCAATCTTTAAGATTTAGCAGCCGCAGTTCCAAATCTCGACGGGCTGCCGAAACCGCAATCATTCGTGTTCGCGGGGCGGGCATAATCATCTGTGCAGTCGGATTACGCACATCGACTAATACGATTTCCTGTTGCAGCCGCTCGGCATCGTTATCGTCGTAAATATAGCCCGTGCCAATTTCACGGATGATGGCGGTCAGACGATCGAGTTCGTCCTCACGGAAGTTGTGGCTAATGATGGCGCGCGCGACCGCGCTCCCACCCTCTCCATTCCAGATTGGAGATTTGTTTGGTCCTGAGCTACCTTGCCTTTTGAGCTCTTCCCACCCCGCGCGAAAGCTTTGGACTGATGTTTCTGCACGGCTTGAATCGAAATTGAAAACTTGCCGCGTCGTTCGTCTTACGACCTCCTTCTTACGCTCCGTCTCCCCCAGATCAATCGTAGTAATATCGGCAGGCGAAATGATTGCTCGATTGAGAACTTCACCCTCTTTGTAACTTCCCGTCAGGCCCGAGGATGAGTTACTGAATAGCAATAAGGTGGTTATTAAAACGAGAATTCCGACAAGAATGAGAAAGCGCGCCCGCGGCTCGAGCTTCATGAAGGGACGAATCGCGTAGCTCACGAGTTTGTCTCGAGCTTGACTAAGCGGGGTTTTGAAACGTGGTCGCAGACCCATTAGGCGATTCGCGTTAACGGCGTTTTGTAAGACTCAAATTCTTTTGATTGCGCTGCGAGATTGCGAGCCAAGATCGCCCCGGCCTTGTCCAATAGGGACGCCAGGGTGTCCTGGTGAATTGCCGAAATCGAAACGACTTCGGAGGCTTCCGATCGCGCTCGCCTGACGGCAATCTCCAACGCTTCCTTGTCGATCAAGTCAGCTTTATTCAATGCCAAAACTGTCGGAATCTCCGCCAGGTGTAACTCCGCAAGAATTCTCTTAACTGATTGAATCTGTTGCGGCCAACGTGGGTTTGCCGCGTCCACAGCATGAATCAACACACTGCTTCCACTGATCTCTTCCAAAGTTGCTCGGAAAGCGGAAATCAAATCGGGTGGGAGGGCTCGGATAAAACCGACCGTATCGTTAATGATCACTTCCTGCTCGCGTGGCAGCCGCAATCTTCTTGAAGTTGGATCCAAGGTTGCAAACATTCGCTGCTCAGCGTGCACTTCGCTCTTAGTTAGGGCGTTTAGCAAAGTGGACTTACCGGCGTTTGTATAACCAACAATCGATATGACAGGCAGTCCTTGTCGCGAACGCGACTTGCGCCGTTCTTGTCGACGTTGTCGCTGTTCCTCGATCTCTTTCTCGAGACGGTTGATGCGATCTCTGACTCGCCGTCGATCGGTTTCGAGTTTAGTTTCACCAGGGCCACGGCCTCCGATCCCACCAGCGAGACGCGAGAAAGCTGAGTTTTGTCCTGCAATTAGACGAGGAAGAAGATACTTTAACTGTGCTAATTCGACCTGAATCTTACCTTCTTTTGATTGGGCTCTTTGCGCGAAAATGTCGAGGATGAGTTGGGAGCGATCGATGATCTTCAGATCAGTCGCCTCGGAGAGTGTTCTTACTTGCGCAGGCGATAGCTCACTATCAAACACGAGCATGTCAGCGCCGAGCTGCAAAGCGCGAATGATCAGTTCATCTAACTTTCCCTTACCAAGTACGGTTCGAGGGTCGATTGCTGAACGTCTCTGGATGATCTTGTCCTGGACGACTACGCCGGCAGACAGAGCCAGTTCCGCCAGCTCAGCCATAGATTCTTCTGCGTCGGTAATTGGGCCCGTTGCCACGCCTACCAGAATCGTGCGGTCTCGCACTTCGGCGCGTCGAATTGTGCGGCGGTTACGGGCCATTTCATCTTCAAGCGAGTTAATCAACGCCAGGAAGTCTTGATCCATTTGCGACGCCATTCGCGGCTCGAGAAACGCATAGTGGTCCGCGCCATTCGCGTTATCCAGCTCACCGGCAAGGAGAGGTAACAGGTGTGCTGCATGAACAAGACCCGGCAAACCCGACGAGTTGTCAACGTCAATGGCCGCCATCAAGTCCAAACGCAACAGGGCAAGGTCTGTAAGGTCATCTTGAGTAAGTTGCTCGCCGCGCAGATGAGTATGAACGCAGCGCAATCCGCGAAACCGACCAGTGGCGACGCGAACGCGCTTGAAGTCGGGCAACTCAATTCTGCGGTTGTCACCGACCATTACATATTGCACATGTCCTTTTCGGTCGATAAGAACACCAATCTGCCGTCTGGTTTCGTGTGAAAGCTCACCCAGTTGTCGCGCAAACTCTGGAGTTACAATTTGGTTTGGCGGTATCCGGCGCGTGTAGAGTTTTTCTATACGACGAAGTTGATTCGGTTTGAGCCCCAGTGTATTGCCTAACACACTACTAATGGTTCTTGCCCTCCTTGGATCGTGTCAGTCTTGAAGCTTGGGGCGGAAGCCACCGCGGGCGCGCGCTTACAGGATGAGTGTTGCGGGCGGTGTACGTCGTACGCTGGTAGGTTCTGGCTATTTTCCTCGGCGACATCCAGTCGCTGAGTCGCTTAAGCATCGGATCTTTTATCGTGCGCAACTTCCTGCTTTCGCAGGCTAGGATCGTCAATCTCTGAGTCCCGCACTAGTAAACGAGGCGGATTATACCATAGCTAGAACGCTCCGAAGGATCCCCAGTTCGTTAGCATAGCGGTGTTCTTATTTCTTGTCTGCGCCTCCTCTGCGTTCTCTGCGTCTCCGCGGTAAAAGGACTCCACTCGAAACATCACCGCAGAGACGCAGAGAACGCAGAGGAGGCGCAGAGAAGAAAATAAGAACACCTCCTTCGATCAGAGTCGTGAGCCGCAGTGTGAGGAAATCTCTTCAGATTTCGGGAAAACCTGGTGTTAGACTTCAACTAATGGGCAGCGTATCATGAGTCATTTTTGTGGTCTCTGAGTTTGTGGAATTGTAGTAGGTCGTAAGCGATGTCACGGATTGGCAGAATCACCAGAATTGACCCTCCGTACGGAATCCCGGCTGGAGAGGTAATTATCGATTGTGAGGATTTTGATACC
The DNA here is from genome assembly GCA_036004125.1 of Pyrinomonadaceae bacterium. Classification (GTDB taxonomy): domain Bacteria; phylum Acidobacteriota; class Blastocatellia; order Pyrinomonadales; family Pyrinomonadaceae; genus PSRF01. Next base: position 3,878 of record DASYRR010000109.1, read on the forward strand.
AGCGACCCTTCAGCCTGTGCGGTTTTGTTTGACGACATCGTGGCAGAAGTTGTCGCGCTGGGTCCCAAACGGGTTTTGGCCATTGTCCCTGACGCCGGAAGAAGTGGCGAAGTTCAGGTTAGATTGAAGACAGGTTCTCGTCATGGAGAAGCTGTTACTTTCACGGTTGCCAGGAAACTTGCCAGTGACTTACATCCGGTAGCGAATCCGGCTTTTGATCCTGATGACGGCGCGTTGTTTGTTACTCGATCTGGATCACGCGGCGAGGAGCTGCCCGTGACGTTGTTTCGCATCGACGTTGATGGTGAAGTTACTGAGTATTCAGGTGATATCGCAAACCCTACAGGCATTGCGTTCAATAGCGATGGGCAAATGTTCGTTTCGAGCCGTCTGGACGGTGTCATTTACAGATTGACGCCTTTTAAAGATGCTGTTTCCTTTGCCAGGAATCTTGGTGTGGCTACCGGGATCGCTTTTGATGCTGAAGGCGTTATGCATGTTGGTGATCGCACGGGGACGATCTTCAGAGTTAATGAAATCGGCGAAGAAAAGGCTTGGGCCCAGATTGAACCTTCTGTTTCGGCCTATCATTTGGCGTTTGGACCTGACGGCTCGCTTTTTGTAACCGGTCCAACGGTTACTAGTTTTGACTCGATTTGGCGAGTGAACAAAGACGCCCAGGTTGACGTTTTCTTCAAAGGCCTAGGGCGTCCTCAGGGAATCGCATTCGACACGGAAGGGAACTTGTATGTGGCGGGTTCTTTGCGGGGAAGACGCGGAATTGTTCGAATTTCCCATGATGGGCTGCAAGCCGAGCTTGTTGTTAGCGGGGTCAATTTGGTTGGTCTTGCGTTTGGGATAAGTGGTGAGATGGCCGTGGTCTCGATCGACTCTGTTTTCAGTGTTCCGATGAAGATCAAAGGCACTCTTTTGCACAAGTAAACTAACACATGGCAGGCACTATTGGTCTTTTGACAGGCATTGATCAGAATGCTAACTTGGCCGCTCTGTTTTAGAGAGGCATTCGTCGCGAGAGTCTGAGTGAACCCAGAACAATTAATTCCGAGCCTTGTTATCTACATGGTGGTGCTGCTTCTGGCGATCTCAGCGCACGAGGCGGCTCACGCATGGATGTCGTATAAGTTTGGCGATGACACTGCGCGCCTGTTGGGCAGAATAACTTTGAACCCAGTTGCCCATACAGATCCGATCGGTACGCTGCTAATACCGATTGCCGGGTTTGTCATTGGCAGCATTGGGGGCCCACTTGCGAGCATTCCGCTCATCGGTTGGGGTAAACCAACCCCGGTCAACCCCCTACGGTGGCGCAACAAGGATCTGGCTAACATCATGGTTTCGATTGCCGGCATCCTTGCAAATCTGACCATTGCTCTTATTGCCCTGGTGCTGATCAAGATCTTTCAGCGCACAAGTGTGTTTGATGATGGGACATCGCTGTCAGGCATAGCCGAGCCCGTTTGGATGTTTTTGCTTAGCGCCCTGCAACTGAACGTCTCTCTTGCCGTGTTTAACCTACTTCCTTTTCCTCCTCTTGATGGCAGTAAGGTCTTATATTCAATTTTGCCTGATAGCATGAAGCCTGCCTTGGAAGCTCTTGAACGGTTTGGTTTCTTAATCTTATTGATTGCAATGCAAATCGGTTTATTGAACGTTATATTTAGTCCGGTACGGAAAGTACTAATAATCTTACTTTCACTTTAGCTGACGAATGGCAAAACGGATTTTCAGCGGTGCTCAACCAACTGGGAATGTTCATCTCGGCAACCACCTGGGCGCTTTGCGTAACTGGGTAGCACTGCAGCACGAATACGAAAGTTTCTTCTGCATCGTCAATCTTCACGCCATCACGGTGCAGCAAGATCCAAAACTCCTCGCAGAAAAGACTCGTGATCTTGCGCGGATTTATCTGGCGGTGGGAATCGATCCCAATGTCTCGACCGTGTTCATTCAGTCGGATGTGCCACAGCATGCTGAATTAACCTGGATTCTTAACTGCGTGGCTCGAATGTCCGAGCTCGAGCGAATGACCCAGTACAAAGACAAGGCGCGAAAGCAGGAGGAGAACGTTACTGTCGGCTTGTTTGACTATCCAGCCCTAATGGCCGCAGACATCCTTCTTTATCAAACGGACCTGGTTCCCGTTGGCGACGATCAAAAACAACATTTGGAACTGACGCGAGATCTCGCCATCAGGTTCAACCGAGATTACGGGGAGGCGTTTCGAATTCCCGAGGCTTACATTCCTAAAGTCGGCGCTCGAATCATGTCGTTGTCTGATCCGTTGAAGAAGATGTCTAAATCGGATGATGATCCAAATGGCTGCGTAATGCTGATGGATGATGCCGACACTATTCAACGTAAGTTCAAACGAGCGGTGACGGACTCCGGCACAGAAATCAAATTCGACGAGTCGCGACCAGCGATTTACAATCTGCTCGAAATCTATCACCTCATTACGGGGAAAACTCAGCCAGAGGTCGAAGAACACTTTGCGGGCAAAGGGTACGCACAACTAAAGGGTCAGCTTGCGGATGTGACGATTGAGTTTCTACAGCCGATTCAACAGCGGGTCAAAGGGATAACTGATGATCAGCTCGACCAAATACTTTCAAAGGGTCGTGACAAGGCGGCAGGCATTGCTACAGCTACCTTGATGCAAGTGTTCGACAGCTTGGGGTTGGCTGGGGCAGGTAACTGACAGTGGACGACGAAACACCAGACATCGCATTGGAAACAACGGAGCCAGCGGCTGCGCAGATTAATGTTGCCGGTGCCGTGCCGAGGATTGTTTCAGACGATGTCACCGATGATCTGAAAATACTTCTGGGTGAGTTTGAAGGTCCACTTGACTTGTTGCTCCACTTGATACGTCAAGAGCAGGTTAGCATCTACGATATCCCAGTGGCGCGAATCACGGATGAGTATTTGCGCTATCTTCGAGTGATGCAGGAGCTCGACATTGCGGTGGCGGGTGATTTCTTAGTCATGGCAGCTACACTGATCGAGCTAAAGACAAAAATGCTCTTGCCGCGTGATCCTCTGGCGCCGGAAGA
>DASYRR010000110.1:0-24471 GCA_036004125.1 Pyrinomonadaceae bacterium
ACGAAGAGCAAAGCCCGCCCAATTGTGATTACGCAACTCGTCGTCAATCGCGTTGCCTTTGATGTAGTTACAGAATGCAGTGAGGTGCTCAGCCTCGCTGACTTGCATGGCTTTATAAAAATCTTCAACTGTGACGAAGCCCGCGATCGCGAAGTTAAAGCCCATGATCTGAAACTTTCCGTAACTAGCGGAGAGTAGTGCGGCTTTCTTATTCAAAGCCATTGCTTCTGCCAGGCGTGCCAACTCACCTGCTCCGCGGACATCTGCATTCGGTCCCTTTGTGTAGAACTTTGATGTCCACTTTTTGTAGCAGATAGTGGGGTGAGAAGTTGCGTAGGCGCCTTTAGTGAATTTATAGAACTGATGTCCCTCGAACAAAATCTTCACTCGACCGTCGGTGAGAAAACCATCGCCGCTACTCTCGACTTCAGCGACGGCTTTGATTGCGGCAACTTCAGTCTTGAGCAGTTTTGCCGCTGCTTCATAATCGGCATCCGTCAATTTTCCAGGCATTACAGTTCCTCCAAGATTGATTTTTGAGTTTGCTTCTTCGTCACCCGCGCTATCGGGACGCGCAGAAAACAGCAATCCGTTTTCGTATCAACGACGGTCGTTCCTCACCTGTACCCAAACGGAGGCAGATGCTTTGGAACGCTCGTGAAAACGAGTTCAAAACTAGATGCGAGGTGGCGCTTCAAAGAAATGCGTGCTGACAAAATATGGACGAGAATGATAGGAGCGAGGGGTTCCTTACTGCTTGACTGATGACCACTCGAATTGCCATTGGATCTCCTTTCCGTGGCGTGAAGAAATGAGCAGAGTGTCGTAGCGGTGGCACGTTAATCCGTTAAGGTCAGTATTGTCAATGGAGATCGTCGCGAAGGTCGTGTCCGACGTTTGAGCTCTCAGCGCGTACTCGGGGTCTCTACTCATGTTGGCTCGTTAACTGTAATGAGATGGCCGGTGTCATCAGACGTGAAGAGTGTCTCGACATGGAGACGCATTAAGTCCATTGCGTTCATGTAGGCGACTAGTGAAGACAAACGAAACGCGCCTCCTGGAGAGCGGCCCCACGGTGTTCAGATTTACCACTAACTTCAGTTGTTGCCATTTGGAGCGCACAATACGTTCTCGTCGAGTACTAAAACTCGGTCGTCGCGCAGCGATTGCGCGGGTATAGGTTGTTGAACGTGAAAGGAAGAGATGAGGAAGAGTAAGAAACAATTGACGGCAATTACCAGGTGACTTCTGATCATATTCGGTAGGTCATTTGCGCCTGTTGCTATTTAAGAACCGGTGATGCCCTAGTTCACTCTGCGCCTCCTCTGCGTTCTCCGCGTCTCTGCGGTAAAGAGATTTTGCCATCATTTCACCGCAGAGAACGCAGAGGAGGCGCAGAGAAAACTTCAAATTAGGCCACGACGTAAAGACCGGAACCAGTCGCCATCGATCAACTTTTGTATTACTGGTCTTGGGAGTTCATTCCGATCCGTTCTAATCCGTGTCTATCTTTGGCCGAACTCTGTGGCCGAGCTTTCTAAACAGCTTCAGATTGCGAGGAGAAGTGAAATTCCTTGACTTTAAGCGCAGGTAACAGTGCAGCACTGCCACCCTGGCCTTCTGAGTTGCCTACTCGTTCGGGCTTACCAATCAAGTCGACATTGCCTGGCGCCAGCAGTTGGATCACGCTCTGGTTGAATCGAAAATTCTTCACTGGATACTGGATCTTGCCTTTCTCGATATACCAGATTCCATCTCGGGTGAGACCAGTCTGCGACGCTGTTCGCGGATCAGTTCCGCGAATGTACCAGAAGCGGCCGAGTAATAATCCGCGATCCATAGACTTGATCATGTCTTCAAGGCCCACGGGAGACTGAGAACTTTCAATGATGCTGTTTACTGGCCCGGGCGTAGGTTCCTTACCTTTTTGCTTGGCCCAGAACCGCGAGTAAACGAGATTATCGAGCACACCATTGCGGACGAGATAGATCTTCTGAGCTGGAAGCCCACCCTGTGCCGACCGGGAACCCGGCAAGTCCGGATGCCACGGATCGCTATAGATGTTTATGCGCTCGTCAAAGATCTTTTCGCCTAATTTGGTTTTGCCGCCCGGCGCAGAAAACGGACTCCGTCCCTCTTCGGCACTGCGAGCGTCAAAACTAAACGCAAAGAATCCAAGCAGGTCGGCCACTGCCTGTGGTTCGAGAATCGCAGGATAGACGCCTGGTTCGAGAACTCGAGGTTCGCGCGCTTCGAGGGCTTTGCGAATCGCTTCGTTGGCAACGCGGACCGTATCGAGTTTTGCAACGTCGAAATGATTGCGGAGAAAGTATCCAGAGGCTGTGCCATCGGGCGTCCTGGCAGTTGTCGACAAGCTCACCAAACTGGATTGCTCATAATTGAAGTTGCCGTTTTTGGTGAGTGAAGCTCCGGCCGATCCTCTCGCCTGATGAAAACCAGCGCCGATAACCCTGGCCTTCTCACATGCCGCAATTACGTCATTGATCGTTTTTGCTCTACTAGTGACAGAGATGTTCGCCGTAGCTTCCGCGTATCCGTTAACAGGTTGATAAGTTTGCTGGCCCAACGTCGGCATGTATTCGCGATCCACCGGTGAGATCCGAGCCAGTTGTTCGGCGAGGGCAACGGTAGCTTTGAGCGATTCATCGTCGATTTCGTTTGTTGAAGCCGCGCCACGCTTGTTTCCAAGCCACACCGTCACTCCGACACTGACATTTTCCCGTGCGCCGCTGGTGGTGAAAGCGTTGGCTGCGAAGCGAAGGTGACCGTAGTTTTCACTGGTCACGCCTACGGATGCATCATCCGCCTTCACATAACTCATCAACTTTTCACAAATTGTGCGGGCGTCTTTTTCGGTGAGTAGCATTTAAGATCTCCTGAGTCTCAATGTTCTTCTCTGCGCTACCTCTGCGTTCTCTGCGTCTCTGCGGTAAATGATTTCGGCCCGCCTTTGTACCGCAGAGACGCAGAGAACGCAGAGGTAGCGCAGAGAAGAACTAAATCTACGTTCTTGCCGTGTTGAGCACATTCACCTGTCTAAACCGTGCCACCGGACAACCATGACTTACTGCATTCGATTGCCCAGGCTCACCCTTGCCATCACTAAAGCTGCCGCCAAGTTCGTATGTCGCCTGGCCCCCTAAACCGTCGCACGAATTCCAGAAGTCAGTGGTGCGAGATTGATAAGCAACATCCCTCAGCATCTCGCCGCGTTTGCCGTTCTTGATTTCCCAGAACACTTGACCACCGAATTGGAAGTTGTAACGCTGCTGATCGATCGAATAACTTCCATCTCCGTAAATCAAGATTCCTTTCTCTACACCGCCAATCAGATCATCAAGCGACGTGTTATCTGCGCCTGGCTGTAGCGAGACATTGGGCATGCGCGGAAATGAGATGCTGCCCCAACTCTCACTGTGATTGCACCCGTAAGACTTTTTCTGTCCCGTCAGTGCCGCAAGATCGCGAGTCGTTTGCCAATCGACAAACAATCCATCTTTGATGAGATGCCAGCGCTGTCCGGGAACCCCTTCGTCGTCATAACCGACAGTTGCTAAACCTGCAGGCTGAGTTCGGTCGGCGACAAAGTTCATTATCTTCGACGCAAATTGCAGCTTTCCGATCTTGTCTGGTGTGAGAAAACTCGTCCCGGCATAATCAGCTTCCCACCAAAGCGAGCGATCGAGTTCTGTCGGGTGACCAACAGACTCATGAATCGTCAACCACAAATGAGAAGGATGCAGAACCAGGTCGTATTTTCCAGGATCGACCGGTTTTGCCTTTAGCTTTGTGACGGCTTCTTCACCAGCCTGCTGCGCTTCGCGTTTCCAATCGTGCTTCTCGATGTACTCGTAACCCATCCCTTGCGGACCACCAAGAGCACTGCGTGTTTGAAAGTCTCCATTCGTTCGGTTTACAGCAGTCACGTTGAAACTTGGGTTGGCGCGAATGATGTACTGTTCGATCCTCGACCCATCCGTCGATGCATAAAACTTTTGCTCGTTCACAAAACTCATAGATGAACTGACGAAGTTCACACCCTGGGTTTTCATTGCCGAATCGTTCAGTGCCAGGAGAAACTGAATCTTCTCGTCAATGGAAACTTCAAAAGGATCCTTTTCGAAGGCATTCTTCCACGACGTCGCGACCTTCTCCACGGGAACAAGCGAAATCCCTTTGCGTTGGTACACCGAGTTCGCACGAGCAATTTCGACCGCCTGCTGAGTTATGCGGCGCACATCGTTTGCGGTGACACTACGGCTGGAGGCGAAACCCCACGTTCCCTTGTAGAGAACTCGCACGCCAAACCCAAAATTCTGACCGCGCGAAACGTTGAGTACCTGCTGCTCGCGAGTATTAATCGATTCGTTGCGATAGCGATTGATGCGAATGTCGGCATACGTGACGCCAAGTTTGCGCGCAGTGTTCAGAGCGATATCTGCCAACGCATTCTTGTCTACCCCGTTTGCGGCGGCCTCTTCGGCGGCAACGACGTTGCTAATCCACGAGGGAAGAGAAGGCAGCGACACTACGCCCGCAGCAACCGCGGCCGTCTTGATAAAGTCACGACGAGAAGTGGTCATTTCAGAAAGCCTCGCTGGATGGGAATGAAAACGGTGGGATGATCTAATGCAGTCGAGCGCGGAATGTCAACAATCAGTTGGGCGTAACGTCAGATATCTGTCCAATCATCGTCCAAGTCCTCATCCTCATCTCTGAATCCCTCGCGAATCTCAAAGGAGAGTCCACAATGAGGACAGACGATAGTCGAATCAAGATCCAGAATGCGAGTGGCCAGCGCGACTTCATTTCGCTCCAGCGCCAATGCCGCTAGGACATTCGGCGTCTCAAGCTCGGACCACAACGGGTCTTCCGAGTCTTCGAGCTGCTCCTTGCCTGCAGCAAGCCTTTCCGCATATGACTATTAACCTGTTCCCATGGCGTCCGGTTTTCCCTTGCTTGAGAAATATCGTCCGAATAATGTGGGTCTGATTCAGCTGCAAGTGCGCGCAGCAGTTCTGGCACATCGTGAGCTGGACCATAAGCATGCCGAAGTTCAGACCAGCGTGAACTATTTAAGTCGAGCAATATAGGGATCCTCCGAATTGGTATGTCTCACGCAAGCACCACGCGAAAGCCGAGGGCGTGGTCGTGCGCATCGTGGACAATTCCGTAGCGCCAGGAGACTGTGCAATGAAGATTCCAATTGTGGTGGCAGCCTCCGCGTAATCGTCGTTCGTCACCTGCCCCAAGGTACGGGCTTCCGTCTGAGGGCACTGCGTTGATGTCATCCGTGCACACATCCTGACACCACTCCCACACATTACCTGACATGTCGTAGATGCCGAGTTGATTCGGCGCCTTGAGCGCAACTTCATGAGTGTGCGTACGCTTCTTCTTAAAATGAATGCGACCGACCTTATGCCACGCAAATCGCCACCCAAACACGCGGGCGATTAGATCGTGTGCTCGAGTCCAGCGCGGGCCGTACCACGCAACCTTGTCTGGGTCATTACTGCCGCTATAGATGAATTCATCTTTCCAACTTGGTCCGCCACGCGCGGCGTACTCCCACTCGGTTTCGGAAGGCAGTCGAAACCGCATCTGCGGATTATCTTTATTAACTGTTGTCAGTATCTCGCTTGCATTGAGTCGTTCAAGGAAGCCGTCACGTTCGTGGACATGATCCCATGATACGTTTTCCATCGGGTATCTGAGACCTTGATGCTTCGCTGGATTCGATCCCATGACGTGCAACCAGAGCGCTTGCGCTACCGGCGTGGTCGCAATGTAAAACTCAGGAACGTCGACTGGCTTGCGATTGGTGCCTCGGCCAAACAGAAACGGCTCACCATTGGTTCCGGCCACGTGCACTAGATCCAAGCAGTGATCCGCACCATCGACTTGCCACTTGTAACTCATGGTTGTCATTCAGCGAAGAATACTACGTCGAGTCGTACTCATGGAACGATGAGAACTTAAGGATAGGGCATGTTGACTTAATGCGCCGCGGCGCGGAATCGGTGGGTCTTCGCCAGCACTGGTGTAGAGCATTTGCTCTCGGGCGGCCAGACCGAATAGCTGCCATGCAATCTTGTCTGTCAGCAGAACGCGGGTGAAGTCGGTCATCAGTGATCGGATATCCCCTCAGCGTTGACAAGGCAGCCCTTGCTACGAACGGACGCACTAGGATTCAACGTAAGATTGGGATGCTGGCTGTCGTTTATGCGGCGACGTTGATGTATGAGGAATAGGTGGAGGGTTCGGGGATCTCGTAGCCTTCCTCGCGCAATCCTTCAAGGTGAAATTGGATTGCCTCTTGAATGTTGCGCTCAACTTCCTCTTTGGTTTCACCCGTGGAGCCGCATCCCGGCACATCAGGTGAATATGCCGAATAACCCGTCTCCGTTTTTTCGACGATGATTAAGTATTTCTTCATGGTTTCAGACCAGCTTGCTTGAGTATGTTATTCAATGTGCCGACCGCTAGGTCGTCGCCTGGTTTGCCTGGAATAGTCATGAGCCCGGGCTTCGTTAGGTGTTTGTTCGCTACCGGTACGGCAAACGCACACATGGCGGCAACCACGAGGTCGTACACGAGAAAAGGTGTCTTGACAAAAGCTTTGCGCGCCTGTTCATGATCCAACCCGATGTAGCAGCCGGTCGCCCATATCATGTGGAAGAGTGCGAAGATCAGCGCCCAAAGCGCCGCGCCGTATGCTACCCAGTGGATCCGAAATCGATTGGCGCGATTCATCTATTAGCTACTTCAACTTCATCAGAAAAATCCCGTAGCCAACCCCAGCCGGATCAATACTGCGTGCCGATTGGAACGCCATCCACTTACCGTCCGGACTAACAACAGGATTCGAGGCCTTGTAGCCGTCGTAGTCGCCCCACCTGGTCATGCGTACAAAGTTTGTGCTGTTCGGCTCGAGTCTCAATTTCCAAATGTCTATGTATTTCGAGTTCTGTCGCTCCGGGCCGCCCTGATCGCGGCTTGACTCAACCAGCGTCCACTCGCCATCAGGTGAAATGCCTTCTACTTCGTTGTACTCATCGGCGATCTTTCTGTAGGTTGTGACCTTACTGGTTTTTAAATCTATGCCAAAAACATCTGCTTTCTCACCTTGTCGATAGCAGGTGTAGATCAGTTCTGTGTCGTCGCGACGGAAGTCTTGCGCCTCCAAAGTGCACTCCGGGCGCTTCGCTCTTAACACTTCTTTCTTGTTGACCAGCGCCGGTACGCCACTTTGGTACTCAATGTCAGCCGTATAGATCACAGACTCACCTTCCGCCAACTCTTCAGGATATTGACCATGGGTATTAGACCACGCGATTTTCATGCTGCGTCGCGAGATGGCTACACCTTCTGAGATTTTGTGATTGAGTGAGACAGGCGGTATGCGGGCATCGGCCTTCATTATCCACATTTCCTGGTCGCGCGAACGAGTGATGCTGATGTCTGTAAATTTCCTGGCACCAATTAAGAAAAAATCTCCATTCGGCAGATACTGGACCCGCAGGAATCCTTCGTGTGGGAAGTGGCCGGTGAGCAATCGCGTAAGTCGTGTATGCAGGTCGATCTCAAACGCGTCTTTGAACGACTTCGCCATAAAGGCGATGCGTTTCCCGTCGGGCGACCACGCGGCCCGTTCACCAAACCCGGTCAACTGGGTAATGTTTGAAGGTAGACTTTGTTCGGGGTTTCCAGGCTTCTTTAACTGCCCAAAGTTAGATTGAGTTGAAAGACAAACAACTGATCCAGCGAAAACTAGTACGAACACTGAACGACTTAACGAATAGATATTCTTCTTTCTCACTCTAACGCATGCCTCGAAGCTGTTTTACTCTCGCCTCAGCTTGTTCAATGACCTGGCTTTTGAGATTGGATACAAGGCCATCACAATCTTCATACCGGAAGGTATCCAGACGTGATAGATGATTCCTTCGCAGATTGAAAAGTGTCACAGGTTCGTCGCCAGAACCCTCCAGAAGGATTGGTTTTAATGGTACGGCCATTTATTCCAAGCACCCACTCCATGTGAAAGAATTTCCAAGTGTTCGTCATTAGCCATACTATTTCTTCCACCTAGAGTCGCTTTAAGTAAAGCAGCCTAACGTTCAGCTCAGCGGCGAGATTTGTTTCCTTACCAGCGTTATCCTATCCGCGGGGGCGACTATCTATCCTGTAGGACCCTTCCGGCCATAACAAAGCGAGCCCGACAAGGAGACAAAAATTCTTCCCATCTCAATCCTCCGACGATAAGCCGCCGACCCCAACCTTTGCCGATCAGCTCACAATCGCGTAGCTTGCGAACTCTGAGATCTATTCAACCAGTGCAGCTAACGTTCTTGGAGCGATTGACAGGAAAGCTTGTCGCGCCAATTCACTTATTGTGTCCCATTCGACAACTTCAAGATCAAGCCGGATGGCAATCCAGCCCCTGGCACCAAGGTAAGCCGGCACAAAAAAGCTTTCCGCATCTTCTCTAATCAAGCGACGCTGTTCATTAAGGTTCGACTTGCAACAGAATGCGATAATCCCATCGCCGTGATGATCGTAAAGGTAGTAAGCAAATATCCGCTTGCGAACGCGAAAGCTGATGTGTCCGTCGCCAACAGTTTCATAGCTGACTTCGGGAAAAGCCACGCAGATTTCAACAAGTCGTTTACGACGATTCGTTGATTGGGATATTTGCTTTGCTGAAAGGGTCATTGTTACGCGCTAACGGTCGAAGTCGCGACCCGCGTTCGTACTACTTTGCGTTGGTCTTCGCACAACCGTGATCCTTATCTCAGACGGATACTGCTTCGAGTGGTGCACCTCATTACGCGCAATGGCACCTTTTGATTCGTCCCAATTCCTTCCGCCGGTATTGAGGTTCCGATCGAATCGCGGGAAGTTGCTGCTCGATATTTCTATTCGAATTCGATGACCAGCCTCGAAGTAGTTACTCGTGGTCATTGGTTGCAAGGTTACCTTGTAGACCTTACCAGATTGCATCAAGACCTCAGGTTTGGCGTAGCCTTCGCGATACCTCATGCGCTGAATCGTTTCATCTAAATTGTATGCCCGGCCATCCGGATAAACATCGATGAGCTTTACCGTGAAGTCCGTGTCTTTCGCATCGCTCGAAACATAAAGAGTTACCTCAATAGGTCCACTTACTTCGATTCCTTCCTTCAATGGCTCAGTGCTATAGACAAGCACATCTGGTCGCGCCTCATTCTTACGCTGATCGAAGGCTCCACCGGTCACCGCGTTTCCGGTGCAACAGACATTGCCGCCATACGACGGCACGGGATTCAGTGGGTCGTATTCAAACTTATCCGGGTTATCAGCCGCCGGTGCTGACTCCAACAACAGACCGTCGCCAGCCGCCGTGTTAGCTTTGCCGACACTCGAAAGGAAAAAGCTCATCGACTCCGCGCCTCGCGGGGGCCAGACGTCGGATGTCTGCCATTTATTGATACCCATTGTGTAGTAACGCACTCGAGGCATCGTCTCCAGAATCTTGTTGTTGTCGCCTTTGAGAAAGTGATCGAACCAGGCATAGGTCAGCTCGTCGTAGTTTAAACGTGCATCACCAACGCTGCGTTCGCCTACGATTGTGTTTTCAGTTGCGCGTTTGTAAGCGCAGTGTAGCGTGGGCGCAATCACTGCATACTGTTGGTTGGCGATTTCAGGCGACGCAGTCTTCCGCACATGATTGAACGCGGCGAGGTTAGGGCCAACCGACACGTCGTACCACGACATAAACCAGAATCCTGGAATATTGATCTTCATGTTGTCGTGCCACAATCCACCTTTGTACCAAGCCGGATCATTCGGCGCCCGCTCAATCATCGCGCCGCCTGTAGCCACCGGCATGCGATCGGCAAAGATTCCGTTTGGCCCACCAGCAGCCTTCATTATGTCTTTCACCGGAAGATGACCCAGGGCTTTTGACCAATCGATTGCCGGCGATTGCTCCGCCAGGTCGAATGATTTCGACACCCGAATCAAATCCTCCCGCAATGTGTTTGGTGGAAACATTGGTCTCACCTGGTTCTGCTCACCATAGAGCCAGGCAATGAACAACATTTGCACCGCACCGCCGCGATACCAGTTCCCCTGTTCATAATAAGGAGCCACCCTTCCCACTCCAGCGCCGAAGCCCTGAACAATCATGGTCGTAAATGCAGGATTGCCCTGAGCGGCAACGCCCAACTGCCATTCGGCTGTTGAAGAACAACCAATCGTACCCACCTTGCCGTTGGACCATGGTTGTTTGGAAATCCAGGTAAACTCGTCGTCGCCATCAGTGAGTGGCGGACCAAGAATGTCGTAGTTACCCTCGGAGAAGAAGTGCCCACGTTCGTTCATTTCTACGAACGCGTAGCCACGCTTCACTGCCTCGAGCTCGTTAGATAGATCGCGTGGCGCGCGATTGCGAACGTCCCAGAAATTGAAGTTGTACGGTGTGCGTACGAAGATCGTCGGGTATTTCTTCGAGGTATCTTTTGGCCGGTAGACGTCGGTGGCCATTCGTTTACCATCGCGCATTGGGATCATTAGTTTGCGGTCTACGATGGCGATTGACTGCAACTCGTTCTCAATCGCGTTACGCCTGGCGATGACTTCGGGCGTGACAGGAGGGCGACCCTGTGAATGGACGCTGTCGGTTCCGGGCATTTGAACGATAACGCAGAAGGTCAGCGTGGCAAGAATCAAGGTCCAGAAGGTTTTCTTTTGCATCAGTGAGTCTCCTCTAAACGATGCGCTCGGGCCGAGCGCGACAATTCCTCTACCGCAAAGCCATTGCGACTTACATACAAGGACGCCTCCTTGGAGTGTCCCGACTAGTCGGGGGATCACCACTTTGTTACAGCGAATCTCTGTATCTACAACGCCCAGTACCAAAGCGGTGACAAGTCCCCGCACTCCAAGGAGGCGTCCAGAGCTTCACACAATCTCATGCTGAGTGATGTTCAATTGCGAGGCCGGCAATGTACGTAGCTACGTTTGTGAAACGGGCCTCATCGCCGGTGGGGTTACGCGGTTCGTGATAATACATCGCAAAGGAGCCCAGGACTTTACCACGCACCGACAGAATCGGGGTCGACCAGCAAGCTCGGAGACCGCTTGCACGAGCTAAATCGCGGTAATCCTCCCACAACGGATCTGAAAGCATATCGGTGACGACCACTGGCGTGCCCCGGTACATGGCTGTCCCACACGAGCCATGCTTCGGTCCAATGGGAGCGCCGTTGACGGCTTTGACATAGTGCTCAGGAAGACTCGGCGCGGCTCCATGTTCGATGTGGTTACCATCCGCGCTCAGCAGTAACACAGAGCAAAGCATCTCCGGCGCCTGCGACTCGATCAGCGTCACAAGGCTGGCGAGAATTTCGCTGAGCGGAGAGTTGAAAGCAATCATCTTAAGGACGCGCTTCTGTCCTGCCTCGAAGGTCTCTTCATTCTCCTGAGCGTCCGGAAGGACGCGAGGGAGAGCTCTCGTGACCGCAGTTGAAGGTTCAACTGGTTCTGCCGAGGATGCGGGTTGATTTATGTCTTCCATAAGCAATCGCCTCTATTTTGATTGCCGACATTCTACGCCCGATGGCGGCCAGTGATAAGAGGGAATTCATACTCTGGTTATCCGTACCGCTGGGCCTTTACAAGTAAGGATATTTCTACGTTCGCTGCGCATCAAAAGGTGCGCTAATCGACCTTTTCGATTCGCCAGCCAATGCCATAGCGTTTTAAGTAAACTTTATGCTGTTCAGCTTCGATGGCTGGCTTGTAAAAGGCTTGCTCCCACTCTCGAAAAATTTCATAGCCCTTTGATGGTTCGAATTCTAAGACTACATTGGCCACAGCTGAGGTTTCGTCTATTCGAGAGATTGCAGTGACTGAAGGAATCTTACGGCCAATTGGTAGCGCCAGCACCCGACCCTCTAACTTTAGTAACTTTCCATTAGCTCCAGGCTTACAATCCAGGTACCTTTTGAACATGGAGATATCACAATCAAGGACTTTCGCCTGCATCATGTCTTTATATGTTCCAAAATGGCCAAGTGAAGTTACTCCCTTAGGCAGGTTGGCCTCAACTTCCTTGACCATCTTGTCATGTGCCAACGTTGAGACTTCGTCCGCTGTCAAATCGAATTTTGATGTTAGCTCAGAATTAGCGTGACCAATCTTGCGCCAGCCGACGTACCCACCGATAAGCACGAGGACAAAACCGAGAAGAAGAATTGCAATCCGTTTCCAGCGCTGCTCGATCCTGGATTTAGAACGTTCGTCGCGTTTTCTCAGGTCGAAAGCGCAGTGCTCACAGAAGTTGGCGCTTGAGGGCGAGACCCCTCCGCAGTTTGGACAAGTAAATGAAGCGGTCCGGTTCATCTACTTACTCTTACGTATCGTAACGTCTCTAATTAACAGCGATTAACTCTTTATCTTCAACGAACTCGAGATAAGTGTTCTTGTGTACCTACTTGATAAGCTTCTCGCAACCAGTTCATGACTTCTTGATCCAGTTCACTCAGCGACTCGATTCTGAAGTGATGTACATAACATTTAGGCGTCATGGTCTCAATTCGTCTGAAACGAGGCGATTCCAAACGACGCGTCAGCACGACGTGAGCGTCGAGTCCTTGATCACTCAGTTTGTTCACTGCGGCAAAGATCATTCTAACCTGATAGCCAATGCGTGTTTTGGCAGGCGCAATTTGTACTGGACCGCAGTTGTGCACGAGGGCGCTGAATTGTTCGAAGAGCGAGATCGCGTAACGGCTCTTGCCCGCGAGAAACTTTTTGACGGAAAAGCGGCCACAAGAGTGTGGCATATTCGAATTGACGAACTGGCGTGCACATTTGGGACACGTCCAGAGCGGACGCGATGTTATGGATGATTTGTGGATCCGACCTGTGTGCATTAGCAGTACGTGGAGGTAATCGGAGCAGGCGAGGACGCCTGCGGTCCCAGTATGATGTTGCCTGAATCTTTTAGGGCGCTACTAAAGGGTACGTTGCGACTGTAGCACGCAGAAAGGGAGTGCGAGCAATGCGGCAACTTGCTTAGGCACAAGATCAGTGTCTCACCGAAGAATCAATTTGGAGATTAGCCTTTATCCTTCGCGTTCAGGGATACACTTCACGACCGTTGTAGACCGTCCTGGATGATCCTATTCATCCTTGAGCAACCGCCGGAGTTCCTCTCTTAGCTCAGGGGTGTTCTCGTGTCCATGGGAAGCGGTGGCGTGTTGCACTGCGATGTCGAGGACTTCATCCTCAGTTCCCGAAATTTTCAGAGAGCAGTTCTTATCACTCGGATACTCTCGGCAGTCGATAGATTTACGCCGCGCTTGAGTTGGCGTTGCTGACATGGCAAAGACTCCTTTTTCGCGATGGGTTTTGGCGAGATTTTATCTGACTCCGGGACGTTCTGGAAGCTGCTACGTGCGATTGGTAGTGGGTCAGTTCAAGAAATACCACCAACGGAGTTGGTGGATTGTTGATACCCAGCCTAGAAGGATGAATCGACTGAGCTCATAGAAATCCCACCGACCAAGTCGGTGGATTCGTTCATACTCCAGCCTCATATCACGATGTTAAGACCGATAAGTGCGATCCTTCAGAGGTTAGGTATGAACTATCCACCGACTGCGTCGGTGGTATTCTTTGAGCCCAAATAGCAAGCTTTTGTAGGTGGTGTATCAAACGAACCCAGGTTTGCTCAGTCACTTTCCGATCTCGTCTATCAGTGATCTGTGGCTAACGTGCGCGCAACTTCACGCTTCGGGCGGCTCTGGTTCAGCGAGCGCAAACGGAACGTAATCATCTAATGAAGGAGGATCAAAGAACGGATCTGGTTCTACCGGTTCGCCGCGTGCTAAGCGTTCCTCTCGCTCTTTCCACTTTCGATCAGATTCACGATGATGTAGTTCACTCCGGATACGATCTTCCAAGTATTCCTTCTCTGTCAAAAACGTTGAGAACGCGAAATGGTCCTCCATGTTGCAACCATCCAAATGCCAGAAGCAGACCTCCATCCCGGCTTCACATTCATCACCCATCATCTTGCACAACGGACAATCTTCATCGACGACCATACTCCGGCCGCCCATAGCTTCGGGCAAACGTCGACGCTCGTTATCGATAATTATCGCTGGAGTTCTGCCCTCAAGTTCCAGATTTGGTTCGTTTAGCCAGGAGTTCTTCAGTGATTCGAGTTGTGTAACTAGCGCCTCGAAGTCCTCAGCAAGATCGGATGGAGATGGGATGGAAGTGTTGAGCAAGTGCCGAATAAGATTGTAATAAAGCACCCACTCGTGTACTCCGAAACCTCCGAAACGATACGCAAATGAATCTCGTGCGAGACAAGGCGGACCTTCGAGTAGCATGCTCCATTGCAATGCACGCGACTCAAGATCTGAGCTTATGAAGTCTTGCTTCACGAGTAAGACTTCTCTGGGCGACTGGCCGCGAAGATCTTCACGAGGTGTCAGTAGCCACTGCGCATGGATTTGTCCGATGGGACTAAGCGGTTGCGGATCGTTAGGTGCATTTGTGGATTCGTCGGTGGCGAGATTTCGACAAGCTGAAGCATATCGGACATTGGTTGCCAGGAATTCCAGCAATGGTCGGCCATAGAGAATCTCTCGAGCGTCGAGTGGCGGCAACTTGAGGCGTTGCTCGTGTCGCTCGACGCATGCGAATTCGTAGTGGTCGATTGAACCAATGAATGACCAATCTTCAGGAACGCAATAGAAGATGGGAATGTCAGTGCCGTGTTGACCGTTGTGATAGTTCACATGGCCTTGCGGACCTGGCAGCGAATACGTTGATTCACACGCCACAATCCGGGCGGCAAGATCAATTACGAGAATCCCTGCATCGTAGGGACGATCGTCAATGTTGCTGCGCTCGCTGAAAAATGAAGAGAAGTCTGGCGGGTCCTTTTCGAACCTTTCGAGCGCCGCCACGAGTTCACTAATTGTTTCGGGTTCAGCAGACAAAGCAGCAACGCAGCTATCGCCAATTGAACCGTGAATTGTGCCTGTAAGAATAGTTTGAGAGTCGACGAGATTGAGTCTGATTTCAGACATGGTGAGGTTCCTTTCATGAGGTTGTGAGTTACTACGAGCGCATTGTGCGACAAGGAAAGGGAATTTGCCAAGAGAAAAACAGACTCTGTCAGGAACTGTGTGAGAACTCTGAAGCCGGTGGTGTCCAGTTTTTACCGACACTCGACTCTTCTACTGACTCACAATCGCTTTTACCCGGTTTTTCTTCAGCAGTGTGACCAGGCCATTCCGTCGGTACCAGATACCATCATTGGTGTGCCAAACTTCATCAGCCTCAATCTTTCCACCACTCGCTAAAAGGATCACTGGCTTACGATTAGTCTTTGCGTTCGATACTTTTGCAGTCGTCGATATTGGTCCAGAAGTGGTCGTGGCATGAGCAGCCCTTGTCTCTGAGGTAGTTGGCGAAGTCTGTGAAGTAGTAGTAACTGCTTGCTCCGGCGAAGGTGAGTTGATGATGGAGGGCGAAGGTGATGGGGACGGTGCTTGAGCAGCCGGGCGCGCCTCGGCCGGCGCCGGTGCTGGTTGCGCTTTCATTTGACGGCGAACTGCGAAAAAAGCCACGACGATGGCTATACCGATGATCAGACCCAACACAGCCGCCAGTGGCAAGACTCGTCGATTCTTTCCATTCACAGAGCTGTGCGAGCTTGTCGCTGCAAGATCCGTAAGTGTTGGTCGCTCCGGCGTGTTGGTAATTGCGGCAATCTCTGACTCGGTGGTGTCGATGAGCGTGGTGTTATCAAAGTCGCAAACTTTGTCGGAGTCGGGATAGATGAATTGACAATGGGGGCAGCGTTTCATGGATAGTCAGTAGTCAGTGGTCAGTAGTGGTCAGTGGTCGTATCGGTCCTATTTGTAAGCGTCGAGGTGGCGCGAGGCGTCGATGAGAATACCGTGGGTCCGATGGCAGGATGCGCTCAGTGAAGGTTGTTGCAACGGTGGTGAAGTAGAACGGGTGTCATGAGAGACGTCGCTCTAGAGCTTGAAGGGTTTCTTTAACAATCGTCCCGTCTTCTTTATGAGCGAGCCAATCTTCGAATCGTCCTGCTGAGTTGCAGTAGGCTTGATCGTTTTTTGAACCGACGTTGCCTTGGGTTTGCCGTCCGATTTCTTTACTGTCGCGGTCGGACCTGTGGATGCGGCAGGTTTTGCTTTGGTGGTCTCGGCTGCCTTCACTTCCGAAGCTGGTGCCTCCATAGGTGCGGCCACATCCGTTGTAGTCACTGGCTGTGCAACTGTGGCCGGCGACGGTACGTATTCCGGAGGGGACGCAGGCTGCTGACGTGTGGAAACGTAGTAAACCAGACCGAGTACTACCGCGAGAACCAGGGTTGCGGCTGCGGGGACGGTGCGATTTCGTCCTTGAGACCTGGACGAAGTGGCTGGCTTTGGAAGTTGTTGAGAGTCAAAGACGAGCAGAATTCCGTCCATATCACAGAGACTCTGTTCGTCCTCGTAGATGAATTCACACTGCGGGCATCGTTTCATCGCGACCCTCCTGGAAGTCGGGATAATGGGGTTGGGGCCTGCGGATTGTGGAACTCGCGTGAGAATTCCCGCAGGGCCTAAGAGTACCATCTCGGCGCAGGCGAGAACAACGATTTAGTTTTGAGAGGATCGGGTTGGGGAGGAGAGCTGAGCAAAAGTTAACTCAGCAGACAAGTAACCCAGTATGGCAGAACAAGTTGGAAGGAGCGTCACGGGAAGAATCATTGGTCATAATTGGTCATATATCATTTGCCATTTCTCATTTGTCATTCGGTGACCTTTAGTAGCTCCTCCGGATGATTCAGCGCCTAATGCTGGGAGCGCAGGCGTCCTCGCCTGCTGGTCACCCTCCACGTACCTCAGTCGAAACCAGCAGGCGAGGACGCCTGCGCTCCCAGCATTAGCGGGCCTGAATTAGTCGACGGAGCTACTAAAGGTCACCACTGACCACGCAGTCTCCAAATGACAAATGAGAAATGGCAAATGGTATATGATCACTGATTTCTTTTCTAAAGATACCGTTCCTCGATCACATTCCGATGATGAGCGGCGTGGCCGGCGACAATGTATGCGAGCGCGTTCACCGTAAACGGATTGTCGCTGGCGATGCCAGTACGCGACCACGCCTCGGGCTGCAGGTTCTCGAAGAACGAAATCGTAGCCAATCTCACGTTCGTGAACTCATCCTTCAGATTGCCCCATGACATGTCGTTGGCAGCGGCGGCCGTGACGCAAATGTCCTGGTCAAAACTGGGCAATGCATCCTTGAAACCACGAGCAAACCAAAACGCTCGATTCATAAACACGCGCTCGGTGTCGTTCACATGATTGAGGACCTGCCTAATGGTCCACTTATCGGTAGCGTAGCTTTGCAGTGATTGCTCATCGGAGATGCCCGCGAGAAACGATTTAGTCTCATCGAGCTGCGACTTAAGCGTTTGGACAATATCGTCGCTTTGTACGAGATCGATGTATCGGGAATAATATGTGGCGGCTTCGTTTGGTTGTGGACGTGACATGCGTTGAATCCTAAATCCTCGGAACCGAAAAGACCAAAGCCCAATTACAGTAAGTGGATCTCAGCGTCCAAGTTAATCAACGGAATTGTGAGGCAAGAGTTATGCAAGAATTCGTCATAGTCTCTGCATGTCCTTGCAGGACCGCAACGCCGGCCGCAACCCCATTAAATTGCACGAAAGCCGCATGAAATCGCCCATCCAACTGTAACCACTCTGTGCTTTCGGGTGTCTATATTACTGAAAGGACGGAAGTGTACCAGCCCCCAGAAGGGCGGAAGAACTAAGGTTTAGGAGCCTGACAAGGGAGGGTATGAAAACGGATATGAAAAGAATTCAATCGATTCTACTAACGATCGGAGCCGTGACGCTGCTTAGTGTTGTCCCGACCATGGCGCAGCGCACGAGAACAACCGAGGTAATAAATCCGCAATTGTCGAGGAAGGTGCGTCATGAGTTAGTGACGCTGCCGTATTACGGTGTATTTGACAATCTTGCCTACAATATCAACGGGAGCACAGTGACCCTTTACGGTCAGGTTGTTCGACCCACGACCAGGTCTAGCGCTGAAAACCGAGTAAAACGCCTGCCAGGCGTTTCGCGCGTGGTGAATAACATTAAGGTGTTGCCTTTGTCGGGTTTTGACGACGACATCCGGCTGGCAACATATCGCTCAATTGCGCGAAGCGGTGGTTTGTACAGGTACTTGCAGGGTGCTAACCCTTCGATCCATATCGTAGTGGATCGAGGGCATATCACTCTGGAAGGTGTGGTCTCAAATAGGGGAGACAAGACTCTGGCTAACATGGCTGCACGGCAAGTTCCTGGTGCATTCTCGGTGACAAATAACTTGAGAGTCGAAGGCGAGAGCAACATCGGGTAAATTCTGATAGTTTTTTGGCCGCGGATTTACGATTGAACACGAATCAGAAAAGCATTCATAGCTTATTTCTCTGAAGTTCTGATCCGTGTTCATCCGCGTGAATCCGCGGCTAAAATCAGTTCGTTGCTGATCGCGATTGACATGCCCATTAACCACCAAAACATCATCACCACTTCACTATCACCGTAGTTGTAGTTAACTAAGGAGCTTGCCAGAAACCCTGTCAACGCCCCCAGGGTTCCCAACAGAATCCCGTAGGAGTTTGTGTCACTGAGATCACTCGTTGCGTTTGCCGAGCGGAAGGCGTGCAGCCAAAACAAAACCATCATCCAAAGCCACAGCGCCAGCATTGGCAAGCCGCGATCGAAAGCCACTTGCAATGGCGTTGAATGAAGATGCAGCATGTCTCTTCCCGGAAATCCCCACTCACTCCAATGTAACTTCATCGCATCCATCCCATGACCAAATACCGGATGAACAAAAATGCGCGAAAGTCCGACACGGGCAACCTGCGCCCGTAACGACGAACTCGGATCACCTAAAGCCAGAGCGTTCTTAGCGCGCGTTTGCCAAACGACGACTGCACCGAAGCCAAGAACCAGAAACAACGCCGCTGTAAACACAAGCTTGGGAAGTCCGCGAAGTGATCTCGACGCGATAACACCTGAACCGATCAGCAAAGCCACCAGCACAGTTCTCATCGCAGTCAAAACGATTCCGACCGTGAGGATGGTTGCAGCCAGCAAGGCCAGCTTGAAGTATTTGTTGGTACCGTGGTTCCTGAGATGGGCCAGGGCGATACCCAGCGCCAGGTTAGCGATTATCTGCAGCAGTTCGGCAAATGTTTCGTAGTGTCGTGTCCAGCCCGAGGCACGGAAATGATGATTTTGTAAACTGCCCGTAAGTCCCGAAGGTGACGGCGTATGTTGAAGATCGGATGTAATGCTCAAGCCGGGACGCTCTAAATGTTCACCTTGTGAAATGACGCTAACGGATAATGGGGTGTTTGCCCTTGCTGACTTTATCGCGTCGTCGATCTCGGCAACTGAATACACTCGTTTTCGATCTAACCGCCAGATCGTGTCACCTTCATGAATATCGATTTTACTAAATGGGCTACCGACGTTGACGGTGTCGACGACTACACCACGGCCGCGCATTAGATCGTACGCACTGTACAGCGCTCCCACAGATCCAGAAAGAATCAACACCGCGACTAGGACCAAGCCAGTTCGTTTAGTGATGACTGCTCGAGAAAGATAGAAGATAAGGACACACCACGAAGCCTGAAGTTTGGGAAGGCTAATACCGGGTTCTGTTGACAATACGGCCGAAGCAAGGGTCCAGAGAAGTGAAAGGAAAATGATCAGGTCAAACTTTGACTTCCGTAAGCCAAGATTCCGACTAGCAACGCTGCGAAACAGCCAGCCAACAACTGCGAGAGCCACGCCGTTTGAGCTCACCGCAACCGAATGAGGCGCGAAGATGACATAGAGCAAAAGGCCGGCCAGGCTGATATTCTGACCAACTCGTGTCAGAGTGCTGCTGTTTGGTTCTGGTGGTGACAAATCGTACCCTTAGCTTCGAGCAGACTGATACGCTGGTTTGCAGAGCTCACAGAGAGGCAGTTCACAATCACAAAAAGACATCTGAACGCTCTTCAAAACAGTCGCGCCGCGAAAAAAATAGGTGCGTTGACACCCTTATTTACGCGTGTTAGCGTATCTCTTGGCTGTTTCATTGGTGTGAAAAAGTGGAACTGTGACAAGCACATAAGTTGATGGCTTGGTCCCGCAGCGCGCCGCTACGATAAACGCCGCCCACTCTGGTAATGATACATAATATCCCTGATGGCGTTCGATAAAGCTAAGGTCCTAAAAGCCGCCGAGAAATTCCTGTCACAGGGAAAGATCAACGCAGCAATCAAAGAGTATCGCCAGATTGTCGACAACGATGCCGACGATCTGACCACCTTGAATATGCTTGGGGATCTCTATGCACGGGCCGGAAAGAAAGGAGATGCTGTAGCTTGTTTTGAACGCATCGCAGACCACTATAGTGCGCAGGAGTTTCACCTCAAGGCGATCGCGATGTACAAAAAGATCGAGCGTATCAAGACGCGCGATCCGATCATTGCTCACAAACTCGCCGAGCTTTACGCTGCTCAGGGGCTGGTTGTTGATGCTCGCGCTCAGTATTTGATAGTTGCCGACGCTCACACCCGCTCGGGCGAGAACAAGAAGGCTCTCGACATCCTCCACAAAATCGCAGACCTCGATCCGAACAACACGGAAATTCGTCTGAAACTCGCTGATGGTTATCTAAAAGAGGGCATGCGCCGTGATGCTGCGAACGCATTCGTACAGGCGGCCAACCGGCTTCAGCAAACTGGGGCACAAGATAAGGCTCTCGACGCTTACTCGAAAGCGCTACTAATAATTCCTGACGACCTTGATGCCTTGCGTGGAATGCTCGAGACCCACATCGAACGTAAGACCGCCGACGAAGCCGCGGAAGTGTTGGAAGGAGTTATCCCCGGCAGGGAACAGGACCATGAGCTGGTGTCCATGCTAGCGAGTGCTTATCTGGAGGCGGAAGATCCGAAGGGCGCTGAACGTGCTGCTTCGCTGTTGATGGCCCAGGATCCGGGAAACTACTTGCAGTTCCTGCCGGTTGCTCGTCTCTATCTAAAAACCGGCGACATCGATGAAACAGTCAGGTTACTCGGAAGCATTATTGAACGAATGCTGGCGGGACGAGAGGAGAAGGAGCTGCTCGAAATTGTCAATGGTGTACTCGAGCTGAATCCAGATCACGTTGCAGCGTTGCGAATGTTGGTTCGTATTCACTGGTGGCAGCGCGACATGGATGCGTTGCGTTCTGCATTGGAGCGTCTGGCGGAGGCGGCAGAAGCAGCAGAATTGATCGATGAGGAACGTTATGCTTTGACGCAATTAGCACGACTGGCGCCGGATGAACAGCGTTATCTCGATCGATTGCGTCATTTGGGTGGAGTGCAGGACGAAACCGCGGACGACTTTGTGCCAATGCCTGAATCTGCAGACGTACCGCAGTTTGAAAGTTTTCAGGCAGACGAGTCAGTGACAGGTCAAGTAGCCAAGGTCGTTGAGTTTGAAGCAAATGCAGCACCTGAACCAACAATCACCGATCCGACGTCGTCATTTGCCGACTTGAATGAGATGACTGACCTTGGGAGTTTCAAATCAAGCGAGCACGATTTCCAGGAAGTCGATTTTGGAATTGTCACTCCGATCGAGAATGAAATCCCAGGTTCTGATGCCACTCCGACAGATGGCGCACGCTTAGAGAGCATCATGATTCAGGAGCTCGAGAGCGTCGACTTTTATTTGTCGCAGGGCTACTCAGATATTGCTGCCGACACCTTGGATGTTTTAGAAAAACAGTTTGGGTCACATCCCGAAATTCAGAGTCGACGCGAAAGGCTCAGGGGAGGGAAAGCAGCACCGGCAGAACCGGCTGTCTTTGAGTTTGGCGGCGGAGAGGAGTTAGCTTCTTCGCCTGAAGAGACCGTGTCGCTCGATGCGGACATGACGTTTGCTTCCCTGTCAGGCGCTGACGGCAATGCGACTGGGATTGTCGAGCCGACTGTTTCAGCACCGCCCGCAGGGAAAGGCATTGACGCTGGTCTCGCGGAACTGTTCGAGGAGTTTCGCGTCGCTGAAGAAGAAGACACCGGGCACGAAGACTACGAAACACATTACAACATGGGGACAGCCTATAAAGAGATGGATCTCATCGACGAGGCTATTCAGGAGTTCCAGGTCTCTGTTGCCTTAGTGAAACCAGGTGATGGAACTTCGCGTTTCTTGCAATGTTGCAATATGCTGGGTCACTGCTTTGTTCAAAAAGAGATGCCGGAAGCCGCAGTTATGTGGTTTAAGAAAGGTCTGGGAGCGCCGGGCCATAGCGAGGACGAATATCAGGCACTGCGTTACGAGTTGGGCGCTGCCTACGAGGAGATGGGAGACGTTTCCCAAGCGTTGCAATACTACACCGAAGTTTACGGGGTGGACGTTAACTATCGAGAAGTTGGCGAGAAGCTACGTAGTTTGAAGAAGAAGAAGAAGAAATAAGCACGAAAGATCGCACTAAATGTCAGCAAGACTCAGCGTAGTTTTCTATATCATCCTTTGCCTGGAAATCGGCATATTCCTTACGGTCTTGCCATGGTGGCCTCAGGGAATGTGGGGACTCAGTGATTGGGGCAATAACTATTTCTTGTTATATGCTGCTCGCAAGACCGGATACCAGGGATTGCAGACGGTTGTGGCATCCGGTTGGGTACGTGGAGCCGTGACTGGAGTTGGTCTTTTGAACTTGGGCATCGCGTTTTGGGAAATTTTCAACTTCAAACAAACAGTCCACGCCTTGCAAAGTCAGCTTTCAGGTCCACCTTCAAAAAATGGCGCTAGATCGGACGAAACCAATAATCTATCTGATAACGACCGGCCAGACGACATTCAAAACAACTCCTGACTGCCCGGAATTCTCCAGTATCCTCCAGCTTGTTGAAGCCGCTGTTGCCTCGAACGTTACGCTAATTCAACTACGTGAAAAAGACTTGAGCGCTCGAGTTCTGTTTGAACTCACGAGGAGCGCAGCTGCGCGTACTCGAGGAACAACATCCAGGTTGTTGGTAAATGATCGCTTCGACATCGCATTGGCTGCAGGTGCGGACGGTGTCCAACTAACTGCCCAATCAATGACGGCGGATGTTGTTCGGGCAGTCTGCGGTAGTAAGTTTTTGATTGGTGTTTCAACGCATAGCTTAGGTGAGTGCCGAGTTGCGCGAGATAAGGGCGCCGACTTTGTTGTCTTTGGACCAGTATTTGAAACTGAATCGAAGCGAGTATTCGGTCCGGCACAGGGAGTTGAAAGACTTGCCGAGGTCACAACGGAATTGGCAGGATTTCCAGTGATTGCGATTGGTGGGGTAACTCGTGAGAACGCGGCTAAGTGCTTTCACGCAGGTGCTGCAGGCATCGCTGCCATTAGCTTATTGAGTGATCCTGGAACGCTGGCAGCAACCATTGAAGCGATCCACAATGTTCCTCACTAAAAAATCATTGGTCATATATCATTTGCCATTTCTCATTTATCATTTGGTTATCTTTAGTAGCTTGTCCGGATGATTCAGGCGCACTAATGCTGGGAGCGCAGGCGTCCTCGCCTGCTGGTCACCCTCCAGGTACCTCAGTCGAAACCAGCAGGCGAGGACGCCTGCGCTCCCAGCACTAGCGCGCCTGAAATATTTGACTACGTACTAAAGGTTGACGCTGACCACGGAGTCACCAAATGACAAATGAGAAATGTCAAATGATATATGACCAATGATTTTTTCTTTTAGCTTGCCCGCTTCCAACTTGTTCTTTTCTAGCGAGGTCCATTAGGCTTCCCCAGCTTAGAAGATTGATTTAGTTATGCATATAAAACCAGTAGTGCTAACCATCGCTGGATTGGATCCATCCGGCGGCGCCGGTATTGTCGCTGACATAAAAACAATCTCTGCATTTGGTTGTGCCCCAGCCGCGGCGATAACTTCCATAACATTTCAGAACACCGTCGGCGTGTATGGCGCTGAGCACCAAACGGCGGCGAACCTACGGGGCCAGGTCGAACCAATCCTAAGGGACATGCCAGTTGTGGCGACAAAGACCGGAATGTTACCGACTGCTGAGATCGTCGCTGAGGTTTGTCGGCTCTTCAGCGAAACTGAGTTACCTCATCCGGTAATCGATCCGGTAATGATCTCAACATCTGGAAACGACTTGATTGGCACTGAGGCTTTTGAAGTCCTCAAAACGCGCCTGTTGAAGGTCGCGCGTATTGTGACGCCAAACATACCTGAAGCTGAACGCCTGGCAGGGTTTCCAATAAACAATAGGGCGGATATGCAGAGGGCAGCAGAAGCGATTAAAGAACTAGGTGCGGCTGCGGTTCTGGT
>DASYRR010000111.1:0-13187 GCA_036004125.1 Pyrinomonadaceae bacterium
TGTTCGAATTGCTCTGCCAAAGCCGTGATCTATATCCAAACTTCGCCGTCGCCTTGAAAGAGGAAACGGGTGTCGATATTGAACTTGATACAGCCGGTACTCTTTACCTCGCTTTTACCGAAGAAGATCAAAGAGAAATTGACGAACGATATGAATGGCAAACTCATGCAGGTCTGCCCGTTGAAAAGCTGACCTCTGCGGACGCTCAAATGATTGAGCCTTGCATCGCGGCCAAGACCGTTGGTGCACTGCGCTTTCCTCTCGACATCCAGGTCGAGAATCGCCGTTTGCTCAGCGCACTCACAAACAGTGTGAGTCAACTAGGCGTTCACGTCTTCACTGGAATTAATGTCGAGGCGGTGCAAACAACGAATTCCCGGGTGACGGGTGTCGAAACCTCTCGCGGCTCCATTCCATGTTCAACCGTGGTCATTGCCGCAGGCGCCTGGACGACTTTCATCAATTCAACCATCAAGGTGGAACCGGTGCGCGGACAGATTATTTGTCTAACAGCAAAGCCACAATTGACGCGGCACGTGATTTACAGTCCGCGGGGCTACATCGTACCCAGGCAGGACGGCAGGCTTTTAGCAGGTTCAACGAGCGAATTAGCCGGTTTCGCAAAAGAAATCACGGTTGGAGGCATGTGCACAATTTTGCAGAATGCGGTTGAGATCGCTCCGGCTATTTCGGCCTTGCCAGTGGCGGATTGCTGGGCGGGGTTGCGGCCCAAAGCTGCGGACGGTTTGCCTGTGTTGGGCCCCTGTGGTGAAATTGACGGGCTGATTTATGCAACCGGGCACTATCGTAATGGAATCCTATTAGCGCCGATCACTGGAGAATTAATCGCCAAAACAATCGTGGAAGGTATTGTTCCGACTGAGCTGGCTCCTTTTAGTCCTGATCGTTTCTCCGCGGTAGGCGTAAGCTAGATTGAGTGTAGTTAGTCCACAAATAATGAAGACGCTTCAGACCAACAAACTGATTCTCGTTATCGTTGGCATTCTCATCAACTCTGCCTCCTTACCTGCCCAGTCGGTTGATAGCAAAGCTGACGACCGACCCGCCCAGGCGATATTTGAAGACGCCAACGGATACCTTGGGCGAAAGTATCAGGAGTTCAACAAGCAGAAACTTGCCTACGATCCGAATCTCGAGGCTCAAGTAAGGAAAGAGCAACACGACCTCGCTCTTAAGAATGCAGCACTACTTGAAAGTCGCCAGTTGGAAGGTGACGATCGCTACTTTCTTGGCCTGCTCTACCATCTAGCGGGAGATAGCGATGCAGCTCTTTCCACGATGCAGCGGTTTCTAAAGGACAATCCTGACGGCGAGAAAGCGCAAGCCGCGCGAAACGTTGTCGTCTTGTATTCGATCAAAAAGGACAAGATCGCCGACGCTCTTGCGGCAGTCGATGACTACGCAAAACGTCAGCCGCAGAAATCCGAAGATCGCTACAAAATGGAGTTCTTGATCGCGGATGCTTTCTTGCGCGCGAAAGACTTTTCTCATACTGCGACGCACGCAGAACAAATGCTTATTGCTGCCAGGACCTTCGCGATAACAAATAAGCCAGAAGTAGCAAAGCGTGACGACATGTTGCTGAAATCGGCGCTTGTCCTGGCTGACTCGTACGAGAAGTCTGGTCGCAAGGAACTGGCTCTTTCGACATGGGAAGAAGTGCGACGAATGGCGCTGTCACTTCCTTCAGGCAATCTCTACAAAGTGGCCACTTTCCGCCTGGCGAATCTGGCGCCAACTTCAGACCTTCGAAAACTTTCAGACGAGATCGCCAATACACCGTTCGAAGCCCCGCCGAACCTGGTTGGTAGTCAATGGATCGATCAAGCACCGACGAAACTCGCCGACCTCCGTGGACAAGTCGTCCTGCTGGATTTTTGGGCGCCGTGGTGCGGTCCGTGTCGCTTCACCTTTCCTAAGCTGTCGCTGTGGCACCAGACCTACAAAGACAAAGGGTTAGTAATTCTGGGCGTCACGAAGTTCTTTGGTCATGACGATGAACGACGGCTAACACCGGGCGAAGAACTTGTTTATTTGCGCGAGTTCAAAAAGCGGAATCGCCTCCCTTATGGCTTTCTGGTTGCAGACTCAAATACAAATGATTTCAACTATGGAGTCTTCTCGATTCCGATGTCGTTTTTAATAGATCGTCGTGGTATGGTTCGGTTCATCGCTTCGGGTGCGGATCCTGAAGAAATCGCCACACTAGGTGGGATGATTAAGAAACTCGTAGATGAACCCTTGGAAGCGAAGAGCGATACTGCTGCTAAAGCGCAGCCTTAAGCTAACGACATGCAAGGTCAGGGCGTAAACATCGTTACCATCTTCATCGCATTCAGTGCGGGCGTCTTGTCGTTTCTGTCCCCGTGCGTTTTACCGCTCGTACCGGGTTATATCTCCCTGATTTCAGGAGTGAGTATTGATGGTCTCAAGCAAGGCACGAGCAGTAAGCGCGCAGTTATTGTCAATTCGCTTGCTTTCAATGCGGGCCTTTCAACGATTTTCCTGATACTCGGCACAACCGCAGGTCTGGTCGGCGCAGCGATCACAAGTAACCCCTGGGTGAGAATCATCGGCGGCATCGTAATTATTCTTTTTGGCCTCCAGCTCATCGGCCTGCTAAAAATATCCACCCTCTACAAAGACACGCGTTTCTTCTCTCAAGACAAGCCGCGAGGAATACTTGGATCGGTAACACTGGGAATGGCATTCGCTGCGGGTTGGACTCCGTGTATCGGACCAATCCTCGGCGGGATCATCGGCTTGGCGGCAACCAGTGGCGGCTGGCGGAGCGGCCTGGTGTTGTCCGCTTTCTATTCTGCTGGATTGGCCGTGCCCTTTTTGTTTACCGGATTAGGGATCAATAAGTTTCTCGGTTTCTACGGAAAGTTTCGTCGTCACTTACATAAAGTGGAAGTTGTTTCCGGAATCATCCTGATTCTAGTTGGACTCCTGGTAATGAGTGGCAAGTCGACTGTGTTGACGAGCTCAACATTGACCAGAGTTCTGCCTAACGCCGAAGAGTTAGTAGTTAGATTTCAAAGTTGGTGGTATGGAAACAAACCTGCGGGTCCAGGACCCAACGGACCGCCAGCCACCGCAACTTATCAACAGGCCCCTGACGTCGAATTTCAAACTCTCGAGGGCAAACCATTTCGTTTGAAGGAACTTCAGGGGCAAGTTGTTTTACTTAACTTCTGGGCGACCTACTGCATTCCCTGTCGCGATGAAATACCCGCGCTGAATTCTCTTCAGCACGACCTCCAGGCGCGCGGATTGAGGATTGTCGGCGCGTCTCTTGACGATAGTGTTGATGGAGTGAATGCTTATCAAAAGGAAGTCGCGAAGTTTGACTATCAGGTACTGCTGGGCGGGAGCGATGCCAAAGTTAAGTTTGAGCAGTCGGTCTTGCCGACAACTTACCTGATCGATCGACAGGGAAGGATTAGAGATAAGATTATCGGGGCACGCGATCGAGCTACCTGGGAATCTGCAGTGCAACCGCTTCTCAATGAAACGCCCGCAACTGCAAGTGCAACGAATTGAAAGTTGGAAGAAATGTTCGATATGCTTCAGCCTGTCGCGATCTTACACATGATTGACGTTGGGTTTAGCAGACGACGCGCATATCGAAAGGATCGCATCGAATTGAAAGTGGGGAGTTAAATGATCATGAAAAAACTTTTGCTTCTAATTCTTGCCTTGACGCTTTCAGCAATCGCCGCTCAGGCGCAAGCTGGGCACGAATACTCTCCACTAGTCGAGAAAACGGTTAACTACAAAAACTGGACGTTGCCTGATCTAAAGACTGATCAGCCAGACGATCTCCGCTCGCTATTGGCGGGCAAGAAACTTGTGATGATTGTTTATTTCGCGCCCTGGTGTGGAAACTGGCGTTTCGAAGCACCGATTGCTGCGAAGCTTTATGAGAAGTACAAGGATCAAGGTTTCCAGGTAATCGGCGTAAGCGAATATGGATCGCGCGACGACGTGAAGAAGTACTTTGGTGAAGCGGGGCCTCCGTATCCAGTTGTTACTGAATCAGAGTTGCGCGAAGACAAACAGAAGACGCCGCATTATGGCTATCGTCAGTTGACGGGCGACACCCGTAACTGGGGCTCGCCCTGGAATATCTTCCTTGAGCCTTCCAAATTAAACGCCACTGGCGATGTGTTGGCTGAAAAGGCCTGGGTCGTAAATGGTGAATTGATCGAAGACGAAGTGGACAAGTTCATCGCGTCCAAGGTTTCCTCAACCAGCGCGGTGATTACGCCGTGTAAGAATTAGTGTCCGATATGCGTCTGTCTTGTCGTGGCTTGGGACATAAGCGGCCACAGATGAGCACGAATGAAACGGATCAGATCGACTCCATGATATTGGAGCTTCTTATCCGTTTAAACTGTGCCAATCTGTGGCCTTTCCGTTTCGCGGCGACAAGCTGAAGCATATCGGACATTCACGCCGCTTTGCGCACACACACATCGGTTGCTAAGATGTCGCGCTCTTTTTGAGAACCGATATGAAACTTCGTCTTCTTTATCACGGCCATTGCTTTGATGGCGTCGCCTCCGCTGCTACTTTCACCCGCTTCTACAAAGAATGCATTCACCCCGATGCTGAAGTTAACTACGCAGGCCTCCTTCATCGTCCGGGCAATTTGTTTGACGCCAACCTGCTTGATTCCGATGAAAACGCGATTGTCGACTTCAAGTATGCAGCATCGGAAAAACTGACCTGGTGGTTTGATCATCATGAATCTGCCTTCTTGACACCTGAAGACGAGGCGCACTTTCGTTCAGACCGGTCCGGAAAGAAGTTTCTGGATGCAACGCGAAAGTCGTGCACCGAGTTTATTGCCGACGTCGCCCGCGAACGGTTTGGATTCAATGTGGAACCGATCGAGTCGCTGGTGCATTGGGCTCATATCATCGACGGTGCGCTATACACCTCACCGGCGCAATGTGTTGAATTGAAGGAACCGGCACTGCAACTAATGCAGGTGATCGAGTCGGATCCGGACGACACGTTTATCGATCAAGTCATTCGGGATTTGACAGTCAAGTCGCTCGAAGAAGTGGCAACAGGCGAGGAAGTTCAGCGCCGCTTCAAACCAATCCTCCAACAACACTTGGAAACGCTCGATGCGGTCAAACGTAAGGCTTTGTTCGCAAACGGCGTCGTTCAGTTTGATTTGATCGACGAAGGCTACGAAGGATTCAACAAATTCATTCCTTACTATCTGCACCCGGAAACTACTTATTCCGTGGCCCTCACGCGCGGAGCTCATCGCACAAAGATCTCGGTTGGTTCAAATCCCTGGGCCCCGAAACCACGCACGCATAACATCGCGAAGATTTGTGAACGATATGGCGGCGGTGGACACGCCGTGGTTGGTGCGGTGTCGTTCAAGCCCGAGGAGGTTGATATCGCGAGGGCGGCGGTCAAAGAGATTGTCGCCGAGCTTTCCACTTAATAAAAAATTCATACGGCCCTAACAGAAGACGTTATCCTCCGTGGCGGCGTTCTTTCTCACCTGTCTCAGTTCCAACGTGTTGCTTCTCATTCTCACCGTGGCTTTAGCCCGGTGACTGCAGCGACCTGAAAAACTTATTCAACCGTTTCAACGGTTTTTTGGCGGGCCGAGAAGGGTCAGCCGTCGGGCGCAGATCAGCTTGCCATCCGTACATTCAGGTGCTACTACTGGCTCTATGATGAAAGCCCCTCACCTCTTAAGTTTAATCGTCCTGTTACTCCTTACGTCGGGAGCATCGGCACAAAATTGTAGCCTTGTTTCGATCAACGGCCCTGAATCCACAGGCGAAATTGCAGTTGTTTTTAAGGCCCGTCTGAATCCAACCTTTGCAACCGTCACACCTCAATACCATTGGAGGGTGTCCAGTGGCACAAAGATTGGACAGAGCATATTCCAGTTAGCGAGCTGGATTTCAGTAAACCTCAACCCAAACAGACTCGAAAGCGAAAATCCGCGAGACACTAATCCTCATCAAGCGAGTTGGAACTTTTCCACGCAGATGACGTCTAAAAATTATGCTGGACCTTTACCTTCGCCGAAGAGAATACGCTTGGTTGATCGTTCTTTTGGCAATAAGCTCAGCTCTATCATGCGCCAGTGGTAACTCCGCAACCTCGAACCCTACGACACAACCCCGTCCCTCAGCGCTCGAGCAAGCCGCACTAAACAACGTTCCAGTCATCCACGTCTTCGTCGCCCTCGCTGACAACGTCAACCAGGGGATCGTGCCAGTATCTGCGTCACTAGGCGACGGAGACAATCCCAAGACAAATCTTTACTGGGGCGCGGCGTTTGGTGTGAAAACCTTTTTTTCCAAAAGCAAAGACTGGCAGCTCGTTTCGGCGGCTGCGAACCCAGGTTCAGCTGTTCTCGAACGTTGTGTGTTCAAACATCGGAGCCAGGATTTGTACTTGGTAGCCGATGCCTATCAAGGCAAGGAAATCGCTCGAGCAACAATTGACTTCCTGGGAGCAGCAGCTGGGCAACCTGGCGAGAAACTGACCATTAGCAACACAGAATTGAATACTCATGGAAGCGCCGAACTCATCGCTTACATCGGTCACGACGGTTTGATGGATTTCAAACTCAGCAACACACCCCAGCAACGTGACCAGCGACAACGTCAAACAATCATTCTTGCGTGTGCCAGCAAGCAGTATTTCTCACAACCGCTAAAATCCACCGGGGCTAATCCACTTGTCTGGACTACAAATCTCATGGCGCCGGAAGCCTACGTTCTTTCTGCAGCAGTTGATGGCTGGATCGCAAAGGAAAGTGACGAGCAGGTTCGAGCACGAGCAGCACGTGCCTACGAGAAGTACCAGCACTGCGGTTTGCGAGCTGCGAACGCCTTGTTTGCGACTGGTTGGTAAGACTTTACAGACATCAAGAGCCCTGCTTGGACGAGGTCAGTATCGACACGCGGTAGCGTCGGGTCCGTATACTCCCTGACGGCTTCGTTGGGTTACGGACCCGACGCTACCGCGTGTCGGTACTGACCTCGTCCAAGCAGGGTCATTAAACTCAAATGCAATGAATCAACTCTCAATCGAATCGCAATGGAAATCACAAGCTGAACGTCGTCGTCGTATTATCCGCATCATGCTGTTTGTGTTGTGCGGATTTGTCTTCGTTCTATTCGCGGCTTGGTTCTGGCTCACGCAGCCCTTAATTCTAAGCGTCACGCCTAAGACCGAACGCATGGTAGATCCCGCGAGACTCGAGGCCCATGTGAGGAAGTTATCTGTCGAATTAACTCCACGAGATGAAAGCCACATCGAGAACCTCGATCGAGTTGCGGTCTACATCAAAGGCGAATTCCAACAGAGCGGCGCAACCGTTTCCGAGCAACCGTATTGCGTCGAAGGAAGATCGTATCGCAACGTAATCGCACGGTTTGGTCCTGACAGCGAAGAACGAATTGTCGTCGGCGCCCACTACGATACTGCCGGTCCTCTACCTGGTGCGGATGACAATGCTAGTGGCGTTGCGGGGCTTATTGAACTCGCGTACCTCCTTGGCAAACAAGAATTGAAGATGCGCGTCGAACTGGTTGCATTCACGCTGGAAGAGCCTCCGTATTTCCGCACTACGGGAATGGGTAGCTCAGTTCACGCTGAATCCCTGCGCAAACAGAATGTTCGTGTGAGAACAATGATCAGTCTTGAGATGATTGGCTACTTTAGTGATTTGGCAAATAGCCAGAAGTTTCCCGCTGCGTTTCTGCAGGCGTTCTATCCTTCCCAGGGAAACTTTATCGGGGTTGTTGGCAGAGTAAGTGAAGGTCTTCTGGTGCGCCGTGTGAAAGCCGCTATGCGCGCTGCGTCTTCATTGCCTGTCTATTCAATAAGCGCACCCAGCTTTATTCCGGGCGTCGACTTCTCAGATCAGCTGAGCTACTGGAACGCTGGCTACAGCGCAATAATGATCACCGACACGGCGTTTTATCGAAATCCGAACTACCACACTGAGAAGGACACTGCGGAGAAGCTGGATTACAAACGGATGGGAATGGTGGTTGAAGGAGTGTTTGGGGCGGTAGTGAAGACGGCAAACGAGTAAAGGAGAATTATTTTTCAGTTATCATTACGGAAAATGATTGTTACTTAGCCATCAACTCTTCAATCTCCTCCGCTTGCTTCGGAACCTTATTCGTCAACACCCTCGGGCCATTCGAAGTGCAGAGCACATCATCTTCGATCCGCACACCGATACCGAGATACTTCTCCGCCACATCCTTCGTATCAGGCGCAATGTAAATTCCCGGTTCAACTGTCATGACCACACCCGGTTCCAGCGCGCGTGACTCTCGTCCATCGTAATAGCGACCTACGTCGTGCACATCGATTCCAAGCATATGACCAAGGCCATGCATGTAAAACTTCTCGTACTTCTTTTCTTTAATCAATTCATCAGGCTTGCCTTGTAATAAACCCAGCTCGACCATGCCTTCAGTTAGTACCTCGATGGAGTGTTGCTTCAGCTGATCATGTGTCGTGCCCGGCCTGACCATCTCAACGCAAGACATCTGAGCCTTGAGTACCAGGTCATAGATTTCCCGTTGCGGTTTTGTGAAACGACCATTAATCGGGAACGTTCGCGTGATGTCCGACGCATAGCCCTGGTATTCGGCTCCGGCGTCCACCAGTAACAAATCTCCATCGCGAAGTTCGCCATCATTGTTGATGTAATGAAGCACGGTCGCATTCGCTCCCGCACCGACGATCGAAGTGTATGCGGGTCCCGCAGCGCCACTCTTACGAAAGACTTGTTCAATAAGCGCTTCGACCTGATACTCCTGCATCCCAGGTCGAACAGCTTTCATCGCCTCGCAGTGAGCCTCAGCGGCTATGTCGGCGGCGCGTTGCATCAACTCCAGCTCCTCAGAACTCTTCAAGACGCGCAGCTCGTGAATGATGGTTGCCGGATCGACAATCGTTTGCGGTGGATGAATAGGCTTGCGATTCAACGCGCGCATTCTGGTGATCTGCCCAATGATTCTGTCGTCCAGATCTCGATTGACACCCAGGCGATAGTAAAGAGTGTCAGCGCCATCAAGCAGGTCTTGGAGCTTCGCGTCAAACTCCGCAATCGGAAAAGATTGATTTGCGCCAAAATCACGTTTTGCACCTTCGACTCCTGCACGGCGTCCGTCCCAGATCTCTCGTTCCGGATCGCGCGGACGAACAAACAGTGTGTAGTGTGAATCGTGATCAGGTTTTATGACGGCGATCGAATCCGGCTCCTCAAAGCCGGTCAGGTAAAAGAAGTCAGAGTCCTGGCGGAACCGGTAGTTAGTATCGTTTGAGCGAGTCGCCTCACGGGCACTGGGAACAATTGCAATCGATTTTGGAACCATGCGGCGCATGAATTCCTCGAGCTGTGATCTGATCATGAACGGCTCTCCTTGACTGCTTTATTGATCAAAAAGTATGTCGAGATTGTAACCGAGCGTCGTCGCCGGACGAAAAGGAGACTTTCATTTTGAGCACTCAAAGAATCCTGCGGGAGGTGAATTAGGCCAAGGGTGGATGAGCTGGAGCCTCAGGCACCTCACCAGAATCTAACAAGTAGGGAAGGGGGCAAGCGCCTACACGAACCTCAGCATGTTGGCCCGCAGCGCGCCCCCGCCTACGTTGCCAACTCTTAGCTGTAGGTTGACTTCATAAGCCTGAATGCCCTCGAAGGTGTCCATATGCCGCGAACAGCGGGGGCGCGCTTGGGGCTAAGGTGCCGAGGTTCGTGTTGATCTGCTTGCCCCCTTCCCTACTTGTTAGATTCTGGTGAGGTTCCGAAGGCTTTGGCTCACCCCTTCCCTACTTGTTCTAATTCACGTTGCGCTTTGTCCTTTTCGCTCTCAAAGCTCAGCTCAGTTCTTGTAAATCATGCCAATTCTGTCTACCTTGACAACAGTGCAGCCACAAACGCTTCCAACCGAACGTCAGGAGATCATCTCGCGCAATCCCGCGACCGGCGAAGAAATCGGCCGAGCGCCCCTGACAAGCGCCGCTGAGGTACGTCTAGCGGTAAGCCGCGCTCGTGCGGCGCAACCCTCCTGGGCCAAGCTCTCGTACGGTGAACGTGCTGAAGTGATTCTGCGTGCGCGGAAACTCGTCCTGGATCAACTGGAAGACATCGCCACGCTGATTTCTCAGGAGACCGGTAAACCTAGAGCCGAAGCGCTCTCCATGGAGGTCGTGCCAACCCTTGACCTGATGCACTACTTCGCTCACAACACAGCGGAGCTTCTCAAGTCATCTCGCATCGGCATCGGACAATACGGTTTCATGGGCCGCTCCTCCCGAATCGTATACAAACCGCTCGGCGTCGTGGGAATTATCTCGCCCTGGAATTTTCCGTGGGCAACACCACTTGATGAGGTCGTCATGACGTTGATGGCCGGGAATGCTGCTTTAGTCAAGCCTAGCGAGTTGACACCA
Organism: Pyrinomonadaceae bacterium; assembly: GCA_036004125.1. Classification (GTDB taxonomy): domain Bacteria; phylum Acidobacteriota; class Blastocatellia; order Pyrinomonadales; family Pyrinomonadaceae; genus PSRF01. The sequence goes on from DASYRR010000111.1 coordinate 10,495, forward strand.
TTAACCGGCCTCAAGATCACAGACATTTTTCAAAAGGCAAAACTGGTGGACGGCTTATTGCAAATCGTGACTGGTGATGGCTCAACCGGCGCCGCGTTGATCGACAGTGGTGTCAACAAAATCATGTTCACCGGCAGTGTTGCGACTGGAAAGCGCGTTGCTGAGGCTGCCGCGAAACATCTCACGCCCGTCGTCCTCGAACTTGGCGGCAAGGATCCAATGATCGTGCTCGACGACGCCAACGTTGCTAATGCTGCTCGTGCCGCTGTCTGGGGTGCATTTTGTAATGCTGGTCAATCGTGCGCTTCGGTCGAACGTTGCTACGTTCACGAGTCGATTGCCTCAAAATTCATCGAGAGCGTGGTTAAGGAAACAAGTGCGCTGAAACAGGGTCCAACAACTTCGGACGAAATTGATCTGGGGGCGATGACGAATGAACGTCAGCTTCAGATTGTTGAGGAACATATTAGTGACGCCATTAAACAAGGTGCTCATGTCCTTACTGGAGGAAGACGCCGAAATGAACAGCGCGGCTGGTTTCATGAGCCGACTGTACTCACAGATGTGAACCATTCGATGAAGGTGATGCGCGATGAGACCTTCGGCCCAGTCTTGCCAATCATGATTTTCAAGAATGACGAGGAGGCGATCCGGCTTGCCAACGACAGCATTTATGGCTTAACCGCGTGTGTCTTTACGACCGATATCTCTAGAGGGCGCAAGCTGGCAGAACAAATTGAAGCTGGCACCGTTATGGTAAACGAAGTTGTTTACACACACGCGCTCGCGCCAACGCCGTGGGGTGGTGTCAAACAGAGCGGATATGGACGGACTCATGGTCGTCTCGGTTTGCTCGAATTAGTAACGCCACAACACATCCACGTGAATGCCTTACCGGGGATTGCTGACCTTTGGTGGTTTCGCTACACGGAACCTGCGCGACAACTGTTTCGGGGGCTGGCAAGACACTTCACTACCGGTTCCCTCGTTCAAGGAGTGCTACTCCTACCGCAGATGCTGAAACGTCTCTTCGAGCGCCGCTAAACTGAGAATTCAAGCACCTACCCAGAATGAACAAGTAGGGAAGGGGGCAAGCGAACCTATACGAACCTCGATTGATTAGTCCCAAAAGCGCGCCCCCGCCCGTGTTGCCAACTCGAGCGACTAACTGGAAGTTCGACCTCACCTGTATGAATGCCCTAGCAGGTGACGATATTTTGCGGACAGCGGGGCGCGCTTTCGGCTAAGGCGTCGGGGTTCGTGTAGGTCCGCTTGCCCCCTTCCTAACTTGTTCATTCTGGGGAGGTCCTTGAATTCTCAGCTTGACAACTTGTGAGCGTTTGGTGAGGTACTTGCAAGCGAGATGGCACTCCTCGCCCGCAGCTGCTTTTTACTTTTAGACTAACCTGCCTTACGATTTGCGACTCGGATTTTGGGAGTTGTTAATGGCGTTTTGGAAAAACTACATGCACCGGCGTGAACGCTGGTATCACCAAAGAGACGACAATCGCAAGGTACGTCCCTTCGACTGGGGCTTGTCGCACATTTTCGATCACGTGAATGGGGACGATCCGCGAGAAGTACTACGACAACACACCGCCCAGGTCATGCGATCGAGTGACGACTTTTATGCCCTGCCTGAGATTTCTGACTTTGAACTGAATGGCGATCAACTCACCTGGACAAGCGTGATCGAAACTCCCTCCCCTGAGAACAATCTGGCGCGAGGAAGATTCTTTCCGGCGAAAAGCAAAGACGGAAAGCGTTCACGTAAAGCAGTGGTTGTATTGCCGCAATGGAATGCCCAGCCCGAAAGCCACGTGGAGGCTTGCCGCATCTTCAACCTGATCGGCATGTCTGCGCTGAGGTTAATACTTCCCTATCACCAACAACGCAAACCACCAGAGTTGGAAAGGGCTGACCATCTAGTCAGCACAAGTGTCGGTCGCACAATTCAGTCGATGCGCCAGGCGGTGCTCGACACACGCGCCGCAGTCAGGTGGCTGAAGAAAGAAGGTTACGAACAAATTGGAATTCTGGGGACCAGCGTTGGGTCTTGCATCGCGTTCCTCGCCTTCGCGCATGAACCTCACCTCAATGCCGGGGCGTTCAATCATGTCTCTGGTTACGTTGCGGATGTTGTGTGGCAGGGTTTATCGACCGCACACGTTCGCGAGGGTTTTTCTAATCACATCACTCTCGAAGAGTTGCGCGAGTTTTGGAAGCCGATCAGCCCGTTTCCTTTCATGTCGCGCGTTGCCAACATGGGTCACCGGCCAATGCGTTTTATTGTGGCTCGTTACGATCTGACCTTCCCAATAGATCTTTCTCGCGAGGCAATTGCCGAAGCACGACGTCTCAACTTGCCTCTCGACATCGTTTGGCTTCCGTGTGGTCACTACACGACTGGTGAACTACCGTGGAAAGCGATCGATGCGTGGAAGATTGCGACGTTCTTTCGGAAGCAGTTCAGAGATGTCCGATAAACTTCCGTTTGTCGTTGCGTTACCCAAGAAAACTCTCCGATGAACTAAGTTGTTTTATCTAACCTAACTAGAATCTCACCCTCGACAAACTAAAGGAAGCTCTGATTAAGTACCTTCAGCTTCGGGCGCCTCCTTGGAGTGCGGGGACTTGTCACCGCTTTGGTACAGGTCGCTTTAATGGTGAGATTCGCAGTACCAAAGCGGTGA
>DASYRR010000112.1:0-10680 GCA_036004125.1 Pyrinomonadaceae bacterium
TCAGTCAACACGTTGTTTCCACTCTATCGAGAAGTTGGTCAACTCAAAGCAGCCTTCTCTCCTCCTTTAGCAAAACCTGAGGCGAGCGCAAACTGTAAGGCCGGAGTAGATCTGACTATTCCTGTTGATGAGGGTGTCATCTACAAGTGGGACAAAGCCGAATGGGCAGGGATAACGGCTCTCACTGCTGCGGAGTTAGATGCACTGCTCAGCATGGAAAAGGGCAAACCGGCAAATGGATTGAAAATCGATAAGGCTGCTAAAGATATTCAAAAAGCCTACGGCCGCAAGGGCTATCTGATGGTTGGAATCCGCAGCGCTCCAACTTTTGACGATAACGCACAAAACGTGAGTTACAGAATGGAGATACGCGAAGGACCACAGTTCCGAATGGGTCGGTTCCTAACTAAGGGGTTTCCAGAAACAACGGACAAAGCTTTACACGAGCGATGGGCGCTGAAGACCGGAGACATTTTTGATCAAGGCTATTCGATAGAGTTTTCCCAGAAACAAATGAATGAGCTGATGCGCGCGATGTTTCTGGAACGACGAGCTCAGAACAAGCCTGCGCCAAATCTGAAATGGGATAACACTATAAACCGCGCCGCTTTGACAGTGGACGTCATCCTCGAACTAACCAATTAGTCACATGGCGCTTGATCCTCAACCGGTTCAACCACATCACTCTTCTGGAGATCTTGAAAAAACTCGCGGCTTTCTCGCGAAGGTACAACAACACTTCAATCGTAAACCGTTCAAAGTCCACCCCATCTTTAAGGGCAGTCACGCTCAAACTCTGGCAGCCCACGCTTGGCCTCGGCGAAGTCGTCTGAAACCCACGTTGTCAAACGATGAAGCGAGATTTTTTCAGGTCGATGCTGGTGTCCAAGTTTTTGCTCGGTGTCGTTGGCAGGCAAACAGAGCTGACCACGCAACATTAATAATCTGGCATGGCATGGAAGGTTCTATCGATTCCATCTACATGTGGTCGACAGCAGACAAAGCCTTCCGAGCCGGCTTAAACGTTGTTCGCGTCAATTATCGCAATTGCGGTGGCACGGAACACTTGACTCCAACCCTGTATCACGGTGGGCTAAGCTCCGATCTACGCGTGGTAATTTCGGAACTCATTGAAAAGGACGCACTGAAGCGAATTTTCCTGTTGGGTTTTTCGCTCGGTGGAAACATGGTCTTGAAACTCGCGGGTGAATATGGTGAAAGTCCGCCACCTGAAATCATTGCCGCCTGCGTGATATCGCCCTCAGTGGATCTACAAGCCAGCACCAACATGATCCTTAAAGGCTCGAATTGGATCTATCACAGGAATTTTGTTCGCAGCCTCAAAAAACGTATCAGGATGAAGAGTCGTCTCTATCCCGAGCAGTACGACGTTGCAAAGCTCACGGAGATCAAAAGTATCAGGGACTTCGACGAGCGTTTTACCTCACGCGCAAACGGATTTGTTAACGCCGAAGACTATTACTATCGAGCAAGTTGCATTCGTATCATTCAACAAATCCAATTGCCGACATTGATTATTCACGCTGAAGACGATCCATTTATTCCCTTCGAGCCATTGCGCCAAAATACCTTCGCTGAAAACCCTTACATACTCTTAATTCGCACCGATCGAGGCGGACACGTCGCCTTCATCTCGGCCACCGATGAAACTGAGGATCGCTTTTGGGCTGAGAATCGGGCAGTAGAGTTTTACAAACTAGCCGAGACTGAACTGCCTTCTCATTTCTGAATTTGCTTGATGATTCTTAAGGCGTGATTCCGCGCCATCAGTGGTATGTGTTCGTCTGTGCTCATGTCCCGAAGCAGTGGGATTAACTGCTTTGGATCGGATAGGTTATTCCGCTTAATGTACGACTCAAGGACTTCCATTAACTTCGGGGCATTCAACGGTTGATTTTCCCGGGCTACGGAAATATCAAAGACGAGTATCGCCTGATCAGCCAGACGCCGGTATTCGTTAATCAACGCTGAAGCGCTTTCGTTGTGTGTCCAGTTAAACTCGGCAATCCTGTTCCGTTCACCTTGCTGCATGCCGATACGCATCGTACCAAGGTGTGAAAAGTTCTGGCTGGCCTGGTAGTTGGTCTGAGAGTTCAGAAAATTCAGCGCGGTCCAAAGTGCCGTGATGCGCGTTAGAGCCGCTGGTGAAACGTCTACTGATTCAACGACTGGTACATCCTCGTTTAGCCGCTCAAAAGTGATCGTCCCTTGACCGTTCGCATCGTGCTCAAGAACGATGTGTTTGACATAAAACTTCGGCTGGGTGAACTCGTAAGTGTATTTAACCGGGTCGGATGTGGTAGTGCGCGGCGTGGCCGTTGGAGACACAACAGGTTCCGGGCGGACGTTTTGCTTGGAACCGTCCTGCGCCCAAGTGAAAATCGCCGCGCTCAAAACAATGAACGCGGCGGGGAGCACGTGCTTGAGTAGTGAGAACTTCTTCACTCGAACTTTACCGAAACTAACCTGGAAACACCGGCGTCCTCCATAGTCACGCCATAAAGGGCTCGGGCCATCTCCATTGTCCGCTTATTGTGCGTAATGACGATAAACTGTGTATTGGCGGACATCTGAACGACCTTATCAGTAAAGCGTCCCACGTTCGCTTCGTCAAGTGGAGCGTCCACCTCATCAAGCAAACAGAAGGGCGCCGGACGGTAATGGAAGATACCCAGCACAAGCGCCAGCGCTGCCATAGCTTTCTCGCCACCGGATAGGAGCAGTACGTTTTGCAGCCGTTTGCCTGGAGGTTGTGCAACAACATCAATTCCTGATTCGAGCACGTCGTCGGCGTCGATCAAGCTCATCTCACCGCGACCACCACCAAACAGTTCCTTGAATAGTTCGCTGAAATTCTTGTTGACCTGTTCGAACGCATGCCGGAAGCGTTCGCGTGACCGTCGTTTGATCTCTCTGAGCGCCTCTTCTGTCGACGAAATTCCATCGATGATGTCTTGTCGTTGAACCGTAAGAAACAATAGACGCTCCTCGGCTTCGCCTAACTCTTCCAGCGCCATCATGTTGACGCCGCCAAAACCTTCGAGGCGCGTTCTCAACTCCTCAACTCGCCGGTGGCTTGTCTCAAAGTCGAAGTCGTCACCAAGAACAACCTCACGAGCCAGGTCTTCAAGCGATTGACTCAACTCAGTCTGACAGTTCTCATGAACGAACGTTTGCCGCGCCTGCGCTTCGGCTCTTTGGACGTCCATGGCAGCTCGCGAATCGCGGACTTCAGCAGCACGACGATTTAATTCAGACAGTTCATCGGAGAAAGCATCGGCGCGGTGACGGGCCTCCTGAAGTTTCTCAGTTAGACTCGAAATCTCCTGCTCCTCTCGGGAGCGATCACTTTCGACGGAACTCGCCTTCCGTTCAAGATCAGTAATCGATAACTTGAGATCGTCAGTGCGAGCATTCATTTCAGCTAGTTCAAATCGATGTCGTTCGACCCGCGCTGCAAAATCAGCCAGTTCACCTTCAATGCGTCGTAATTCAGAAGTAGTCGCGCGCCGTCTTTCGGCAGCGGCCGCCGCCGTTGCGCGTTGAGTCGCGAGACCTTCACTCTCAACTTCGATTTCGCGTCGAATGTCCGCGAGGAGTGACGACGCTTTGATAACGTTATCAGCGGAAGTCTCGCGATCTGCTTCTGCTGTCTCAGCCTCGTGAAGCGCTCTCGTCCGGCGCTCAATTACGTCAATACGTTCGGCTTCAACCCGACCCGAATCCTGTGCCACAACCCGCAGATGACGTTCAGCACGTTCAATCTCCTGCTCGAGGCCTGTCGCTGTGAGTTCGCGAGTCATGGCCTCGCGCTCTTCACGACCAATAGCTTCATTCAGCGTTACGACTGCGTCTTCCAGCTCAACCAGGCGAGTGCGAGCAGCTTTAGCCCTGAATCCGGCTCCTTCAACTTCACGACCAAGAGCTTGAGCCCGCGTTTCAAGCTCCCTTAACTCGCGCTTGAAGGCAAGCAACCCGGCACCCTCTTCAACAGCGCGTGCGTCGCCAGCGTTGACGAATTGTCCACTGGCGATCCAATCGCCATTGAGGGTGACATACATCTCGCCAGTTGCAATTGACTTAGTCATCGCATCTTCAAGATTTGCCGCGAGTCGCGCGTTCATCTTTTGCGGCAGCGTTCGCTTGAGTACTGTGATTAGTTGCTGCGGTGCGCCGAGTAGATCACTAATACGAAGGTCTTCTCGAACATCGTCGATCAAACCCAACGATAGCGCCGGTCGTTCCTCAAGTTTGCAGGTCAGTGTGTCGAGTTCTTCGCTACCACCATGCAAACCAGCCACGAGAAAACTTGCGCGCCCGCCATTGTTTTCGCGGAGCCACTGGGCCGCACGCACGGCATCGTCAGGTGTCGGCACCACTATCGCCTGCAGTGAAGAGCCAAGGACACCTTCCACCGCGCGCTCCCATTTCGCTTCCACATTGAGTGCATCAGCAAGTGTCCCGATGAAATGAAAATCGCGTGGCGTCTCGCTAGGGGAAAAAACCAACTGCACCGCAGAGGAGTAATAAGCCCGACGGTGATCCAACTCTTTCAAACTTTCAAGTCGATGACTGGCTCTAGAAAACTCGTCACGGACACGCGTCAGTTCGGCATCGGTATCACTAACCGCCTCATGACCTCGGATGACCGCATCGACCGCGGATTCACGTTCAGCCTGGAGACGTGCTACTCGCTCACGCGCATCACCGAGTTCGAGGGCAAACTTCTCAGCCTCGAGCTTACGTTCGCGGTGTTGACTTGCGGCTCGTTCTCCCTCCCGAGCCAAACCTTCCGCCTGTTGGGACAATCGTTCAAGCGTTGCCTCAAGCTGTCGGGCAATCTCACGTAGACGCTCAGCCATGGCGGTTTGAGAAAGCAGGTCAGCGCGCGCATTTTCGATCGCAGCCTCAGCAGTGGCAGCCCCTGAGACTCGTGCTGCATAAGATTCCTCTGCGGTGCGTAGCGAGAACGCACTCAGATCGGCTTCCTCGCGAAGCTTCAAGTCTTCCGCTTGCAAGCGTCGGCATTCTGATTCGATGAGAATCAGTCGCGACGTAAGGGTTTCAATCTCTGCTGTTACCTCAGACTTGCGTTTTTCCAACTCACCTAACTGCTCCTGCTGGTATACGCATTCGCGAGCCTGACGATCCCTTTGCAGTACAGCTTCAGCCGCCAACGCTCGTGCCTTAGTCAAACTATCTTCACAACTTCGGGCTTCCTGAGTCGCTGCCTTCGCCTCTTCTTCACGTTTGGTGAGCTCCTCCGAGATTCCAAGTTCTAACTCGGCAATCTCAGTAAGCTTTGTCTTCGTCTCGTCCAGAAGAATCGTCAGCTTCCTATCCTCGGCGACATAAACTTGCCTCAGAAGGTCCCTTAGCTCTTCGCGCAACACTCCATACCGTCGAGCCTTGGCTGCCTGGCGGCGCAGACTATTTACCTGACGATCGATTTCGGAAACTATATCGGTAATGCGGGAAAGGTTTGAGCGAGCAGATTCGAGTCGAGCTTCCGTAGCTCGTTGACGGACGCGAAACTTGGTGATGCCAGCCGCCTCTTCAATTATTGTGCGGCGGTCCATCGGCTTGGCAGAAAGTATCTGACCAATTCTGCCCTGTTCGATAATCGCGTAGTGGCCTCCGGCCAAACCCGTCCCTGAGAATAGGTCTTGAATGTCTCGCAGCCGGCAGATCTTATCGTTGAGCAAGTATTCGCTCTCTCCGGATCTATAGAGTCTGCGGGTAACTGACACTGCTTCACCTGGGGCAAATTCCAGGGCCAGATTGCGCCTACGCCAGTGCCGTTTATGTGCGCTCCTGTGATGTAAAGGCTGGGCGACGACTTCCAGTTCTCCTGGAGGAGTAGTTGATTCGGCAACCAAGCTGGCCGGTTCGGCTGTGAGTTCCGGTGGAACGTCGGTAACGGGCGCTACTTCTTGAGGTAGAATCTCCTGCAGATCAACCAACCTATCGTCGATCTGTTCGAGAGTAGAGTCGATATCCTCGATATCTGGCTCATGTTCGACAGTCTCATCACGCACCATATGCATGACCACTTCGGCCATTCCACTCGGCGGCCGGTTGCGTGACCCCTGGAAAATGACATCTTTCATTTCCCCGCCCCGGAGATGTTTTACGCGTTGTTCGCCCAGAACCCACGCGATGGCATCGGCCACATTGCTCTTGCCACAGCCATTTGGCCCCACAATGGCGGTGATCCCATCTCCTGTGAAGATTATTTGTGTGTAGTCGGCGAAGGATTTAAAACCGGTAATTTCCAGGCGTTGAAGTTTGAACATGCGCTAGATTGCTCTGTTTTGGGGACAGCCTCTTGAGCGGATTCGGCGTCAAGAAGGATGTGTGTACGGGTGGCCAATATAAGTGGGAGGCGCTTAGAATGTCAACCAGAACTTGAACTTAGAGTGCCTTATTGAAGTGAGAAGCAAAGTTAGTTTCGAACGCTTAATTTTGTTGATCCCAGATGAGCGCCACTTTGAGGAGATGATTGAACCCAGTCACAGCAAATAGTTGATGTTCCTCGCAATTATTGCTTGGCGTAAAGCAACAGACTAACACCAGGCCGCAAAGCGAACGCCCCGCCAATCTCTTTCGAAGGCACTTGATGGTAAAGTGGCCCAAAAGTCGACTCTACCGCTTCCCGTTGGCTTTCTGACGCGATAATGATGGGCTCGGTTGACGGAGTCATCCGGCCGTAATAACCGACCCGGCTGTAGTTCCTAAGGTACCAGGGCAGCGGCCAATAATCCGGTGAAACGATTGTTATTCCGGTTTTGCTGCCCTCTTTGCTCTGCTGCGCGATTCGGTCAACCTCATCCACGAGCTGCTTCGTGCCGCGCTTAGTGTGGGCATAAACGTAAACAAAATAGGTATTGTCATTGTCGTAATTGATGAAATTCAGATCCACTGTTTGATATAGGCCGACCAGACTTGCGGCAACAACAATGACAGAAGGCAAGCGCAGCTGACCCTTTTCAAGTTCGAGAATCCGTTGGATTGCATAGCCAGAAACCAGCGCCAACGGCACGATGAAGTTTAGAGCCAGCCATGGAGTCTTATAGGGAACTAACGAATAAGCCGAAATCAAGCCAAACGCCCACAACGCCGTAAACAGTGCCACTGAGTTCTTTGGCTTAAAGACAAGGAATACAGCGCCCAGGACTCCCAGGGTGAGCAGAGCCGATTCCTGTTTGATCAGCCAAACGAGATAGGTTTCCGGTGGATGGACGTGCGCTGCCTTCCCGGTTTGGGTCCAGATCGCAAATGTCTTGAGCGAGTCGTAGATTCCTTGAGGGTAGTTCCGGAAAAAGGACGAATAAAAGACCACATTCAAGCCAACAAATACAATCAAAGCCAACCCAATCCAGACAAACAATAGGGGTAATCCACCGAAGTCAGCGAAAGTCAGCCTCGGATGCTGTGTCGCTCGTCCGTCAACGGCTACGCCAAAAAGCTTCAGGTAGATCTGCGTTGAGGCGAGTGCAATAACCAGTACTCCGGCAGAAATCATCGCCGTCTCTTTAGTGGCAAAGAGCATGGCCGCTGAGGATGCGGAAATTAACAAATAAACGCCATTGCGACTTTCGTAAAATTTCAAACCCGCGACCACGATCCCAAGTGTGAAGAAAACAAAAAGGCTTTCGTGGATGAAGTAACGCGATAGATATACCGCGCCGGGTGATATGGCCAGAAGCAAACCAGCCGTAAGGGTTGCCACTTTTCCCAGTCGATGTTTCAACAGGAACACCAGCCAGATAGTTCCCAGACCGAAAATCGCGGTGACCGAACGAATGACAACTGTATTCAACCCGTAGGTTTCGCAAGCGCTGGTGCCAAATAGAACCTTTATTGTCCAGGGAATAACTGCAGTCAAGTAATACAGCGTGGGCCCGTGATAATTGGCGGGGTCGTAATGGTAACGGCCGTCCCGGACGAGCGTTAGCAAAAAGTTTCCGTTAACTCCCTCGTCATGATGTAAGGGGACGAGGTTAAGGTCGTATAGACGCAGGATCAGCGCAATACAAAAGATTAATACTGCACCGATGAGCCATGTCCGCTCAGAGATATCCGTGTTGGGATCCGCGCTGCCGTCTGCTTTTTTTGCCGAGGGAGGTACGGAACTCTGACGCTTCTTATTTGTTACTGACTTTGTAGAGTTGGTAGCCACCAACGTCTCCAATCTTTTCGTATCGAGCAAAGAACGACTCGTTCACCGTCATTACATGCCTCTCGAGAGGACCAATAACAACATAGTCGATACCATAACTCCTCATTAGTTGTTCAGCATCCGACGCGCCCGCATAGATTCTCTTTATGTCGTTCTCCCGCTGTACAAACTTTAGACCGTGAGTCCAAATATGGCCGGGATAGCCCATCAGTGATTTGCGCCCTGTTAGAAAGACGGGTTCGTTGTGTACAGGGGCATGAACAATCAAAGCGCGCGGCTCCGTCCGTTGTTTCACAAGGTCGGCAAACTTAAGACCCGACAAGTCAAAGATGCCATACTTTACCGATCGCAACGCGATGCCCGCCACGTCCAGCCCTCCTGCCAGCGTCAAACTCACGAATAATACCGCCGCCATTACTCGGCGCATCGCATTGTCTTTCCAGAGTCGCGCCAACAGCAAGGCAACGAGTGGCGCCGATGCCACCCACCAATAGAACAATACTTTGATGTTGTCCCAGATCCACGGAGCCATTTTGATGAAATTGGGAACGACGAAGCAAAGTGTGAACGGTAAATAGAAAAGCATCAGACGCTTACCGATTAGATAGTGCTTACCGTGAACTAATAATGCGGCAAAGATCAGAGGAATAAACAGGCCGGTATTCTTGAACCAAAACCAGAGCGGATTTTCCGTTCCATGATCCCAACCAGTTTCCCAGGCAAAGAAACTGTCAGCGCTGACCGCGGTGTGTGATGTTGACCACCAGAGCTGCGGAAGTGCGATCAGCGAAGCTACGAGAAAAAAGGCAAACCAATCACGCCAGCGCCTTTGAATTAACGCCAAACAGGCGCCAACCACCATAACCACGACAAAGCTGTGGGCATGCGCGAGAGGCAATAAACCAGCAACGAACCCCGCACCTATCATCCGATGCAGAGAAGCGTGAGACCGTCCTGACGACTCGTTCACTTTCCGGGCCTGCGTCTTTGAGCCCTTCGATCGGGCTTCCTTCTTGCCACCTTCTAATCCTTCGGTGCTTTCTGATTTCGTGTCGGCTGCCAGCCACCATTGGGTGAAGACCAATACCGCCAGTGGAAGTCCCATCAGAAATCCGCGCTGAGGAATCAACAGTGCTGATATCGCATTCCCCCAACGCCAGGTAGTTTCCGGGATAACGGTGAAGGACGGTGGGAGATTGCTGAAGACGCCGAGTAGGCCCTCATCATTCGCATTCGCTTTAGTAAAAAGCAAAACCCAACCAAAACCGCCGTTCAACAGCACCAATACCGGAGTAATCACCGCGGCGAGTCTGTCGCGCAACATTACTAGTGCCCAACGATGCAGTAGACCAACAAATGCCAGCACCAAAATCAAGTTCTCGATAAACATCGATTGGCGGAGATCCGCGCCGCTGCGAAGGAACATAGCTGAAACGAAATCAGACAAAAACGGATAAGTGAACCTAACGCCGGCGTAAGTTGGATCCTCCGGTGGGAAGTTGTTGCCATAAGCGAAACTCGAGATCACACTCAAGTGAAAAGGGAGGTCACCAAAGTTGTTTAGCAGTCCGGTACTAATGCCCTCCGGGTCCTGGATCATTGCCTTGTCAAATACCTGCCAGAGGACAATCGCGGCGGCGACGTAGAACACAACGTAACCAACCGTTTGTGGATCCGGTTTTGAAGTTAGGCGGCGAAGCGCCTTCGCCAAAAAAGTGAGATCGTTTTTCAGTTGATCCTGGTAACTCGACCCTATCACTAATACAAGTGGCAAAGAGCATGCTAACGCTGACAACAAAACGGTGGAGCTGGTGAGGCCGAAAACGGAGGCAAAAACGAAGCCGACCAAGCCAAGTGCCGTAATGCCCACACACGACCCAGCACACAATCTCGCTGCGAATGACACGTCATCATCGTAGAGATATGTAGCAACTGTCCCGCTCAGGGTAACCAGCAAAGCGAGTGCAAGAGATGCAATCATTTAGTCAAGTGGTGGGGATAGCGCTTTGCCAGTCAGTTTGTTAGAACGCGAATAAGCTAAGCGAAATGTCGTCGTCATGCACGACCGGATTATACGTTAAGGCATGGTCAGACCATCAGCCTGCGAGGTTCGAACTAAAACCGCCGCCTCTTTTGCATGATTCATTCTAATAAGTTAGTTTCTCATTAGAGGCAAAGTACATGTTAAGAGCAGGAATTGTTGGTCTCCCCAACGTGGGTAAGTCAACGTTATTCAACGCCCTCACCGCGCAGAGTTCTGCCTTGGCAGCAAACTACCCGTTCGCAACCATTGAACCAAATGTCGGTGTTGTTTCGGTCCCTGATGACAGGCTGGAACCTCTCGCTCGATTAGTAAAGACGGAAGTGATCATTCCCGCCACGGTTGAATTTCTCGACATAGCAGGATTGGTTAGAGGAGCCTCAAAGGGTGAGGGCTTAGGAAATCAGTTTCTCGCTAACATTCGCGAGACCGATAC
>DASYRR010000113.1:0-21496 GCA_036004125.1 Pyrinomonadaceae bacterium
GGACTTGTCACCGCTTTGGTACAGCGAATGAAGACTGCTTCGACGCCCATTACCAAAGCGGTGACAAGTCCCCGCACTCCAAGGAGACGCCTGATAACGACGCCCTGGCAGATCGTTTCATTGCGGAATAGCTTCGCTTAGTTCGTATCGATCCGCGAACAATCATCAGTGATCCACCAGCTCCGGTGAATCATCAACTGCAACCTTCTTACGTGGATTTGGTATGTGAATGGGAGTCTCCACCGAATTTACATAGCGGTTTTCGCCCTCGTCAAACGTACCCGATAAGTTGATCGTGGCTCGCACAATGTAATCACCTTCCGGAATTCCCGTAATATCGATCCACTGACCGGTTAACTGTTTGTAATACCAGTCTCCCCAACCCGAAGTGATGCCCTGATACCCGCAATTATAGCCGTTACTTTTGCCACCATCGTATTTGAAGGAATCTTCCATGCAGAATCCCCCCTTCTGCTGTGCTATCACCACTGTGCGATCTGGGCTCAGTAGTTGGTAGATGGAAAAATCGCGAATGTGGTAGTGACCATGACAGGGCGCAAAGACGAAGCAATCAGCATATGGATTAGTGGGGTCGCTACGATTACCGACTACGAGGTCACCATCTCCGCCATTCATGAGAACTATGTCGAAACGCAGGATGCGACGGTAGCCGGTTCCACCAACGACGTTTTCCTGAACCGCGCACGTAGTGCTGTCAAAGAAGCGATCGATGATTTCCATCTGTGAATTGAAGCGCTTCGGATCGATGGTAAGGTCGGGCTTGCCACCGTTGTTGTAGACAGGAAACTCGCGCCCAACGCTTGTTCTTTGTGACAATGCGGACGGGACCAGCATTAGAAACAGAGCGATAACGCCGATAAGCAGAACTCTTAGTGGGCGCATAAGATTCACCTCGTGATCTGAAAGATTCAATTGCTGGGGGGGTACTAAAAGAAACTGAGTTGCACTGAACGAAGTGGACAATATTCCTTATGAATGTATTAAGTCAAACGTAAAGCTGTAACCCATTCGTCTTAGGAGTTGTTCATACGCACGTCCCGCTTGACAGTCGGGGTACTGCGCCGGATCAATAGGTAACGAGGTTAACAGACATGGCTGACACGTTTGCCCACACCGCTTTGAACCTTGTATCCGTCGCGACTGCGTTGCATGCGCGCGGCTGGCTGCTCGGAACCAGCGGGAACTTGAGCGCTGTGATAGATCGTGATCCGGTTCGTCTAGCGATAACCCCAAGTGGAGCGGATAAGGGTGACTTGAGTGCGGGGCGGATTCTCTTGATTGATGAAGACAGTAAGAGTGTTGGTGAAAACACAGGCAAACCATCCGACGAGAGTCCATTGCACATCGCTGTCGTCAAAGCGCGTAGCGCCGGTGCAGTGATTCATACCCACTCGGTGTGGGCCACTGTACTTTCCGATCTTCATGCCTCTGAGGGCGGATTGACGATTGAAGGGTATGAGATGCTGAAGGGACTTCATGGAGTTAGCACACATCTCCATCGCGAGTGGATTCCGATTCTCGAGAATGCGCAGGACATGCAGACACTTGCGCAATCCGTCAATGAATTGTTGGCCAAAGCGCCGGAAGCGCACGCGTTTCTACTTCGTCGTCATGGGGTCTACACGTGGGGCCGGGATTTGAGTGAAGCTAAGCGTCACGTGGAGATATTGGAGTTCTTGCTTGAGGCGATGGGACGTAGTACTGAGGGTCGCTGAAGGTTGGTTCTGTGCATCTGCCGTGTTCTTTGTAGTTCATGCTTAGCGCGAATCAAACTTGGGCAGAGTCAGTACCACCTCGCGGTAGCGGGTGGGTCGGCCTTAAAATCCATTAGCTCTCGTTGAAACATCCTACCCACCCGCTACCGCGAGGTGGTACTGACTCTGCCCAAGTACGCATCGTATTATCTTAACCATGAGTTCGAAGAATCTGCTCAAGAATCAAGCACTAACTATGAAGTGAGCCAAATCGCGCCCCAGAGAAGCAGAAAGGAATTTGAAACATGGCAGTCGTAACCCTTACTGATAAAAACGATACGCTCAGCGATGAAGAATCGATACGCTCATGCCTTAAGACCTACGGCATTGATTACGAACGCTGGTCTGCCTCATACCAAGTTGCTGCTGACGCGTCGCCTGAGGACGTTCTGCACGCTTATGCGAAGGAGATTGATGATTTGAAAACTCGCGGCGGTTACGTCACGGCTGACGTGATCGATGTGACACCTGAGACGCCAGGACTAGACGAGATGCTCGCGAAGTTTGATCGCGAACACTGGCACGACGAAGACGAAGTGCGGTTTGTGATTGCCGGTCATGGACTGTTTCACATTCACACGGAAGCCGGTGTGGTGGCCATTGAAGTGGAAGCCGGAGACCTAATTCGCGTTCCGCAAGGCACGAAACACTGGTTCAATCTGTGTGGTGATCGGCGTATTCGAGCGATTCGTTTGTTTCAGGATACGAGTGGCTGGACACCTCGCTACACCGAGAGCAACGTTGACCGAAACTATCAGCCACTATGTCTGGGCACGTCGTATTTTCCCAACAGTGCGGTGAATCACTGACGTCTCAGTGTTTTCTCTGTGGAATAAGCTCACAAGTTGCTGCTACTGGTTGAGTTTGGAATACCACCGACGGACGGCTATGAAAAAAAAGTCAGACACCATCGGCTTCAGCCGCATGGAGTTTCAATTTCTACCTGGACAACGCCATCTTTTCCTTCTACGCGCGGCGGAGCCGCGCGCAGGGCCGTTATGGCTCTTGCGTTAGGTTGAAATTGAAACTCCACGCGGCTGAAGCCGGTGGTGTCTGAGTTTTTTTCAGAGATTGAGAGAGTTCCCATGTTATCAACAAATGTCCGTGCGGTCCTGCTCGATATCGAAGGAACGACGACACCCATTTCTTTTGTTCACGACGCACTGTTCCCTTATTCGCGGCAGCATCTAAAAACCTTTCTTGAACAACACGCCGACTCTTCCGACGTAATTGCTGACCTCGCACGATTCCGCAACGAGCACACGGTCGATGTCGATGCCGGTCAAGAGCCGCCTCCTTTGATTGAGGAATATGTCTACTGGTTAATCGATCGCGATCGCAAATCACCGGCTCTCAAATCTCTGCAGGGCAAGATATGGGAACAGGGCTACAAGGATGGCACATTAAAGTCGTCCGTTTTCGCCGATGTTCCACCTGCGTTGCAACGATGGCACGACGCGGGCATTAGCGTGAACATCTTTTCGTCAGGCAGTGTGCTCGCTCAGAAGTTGCTCTTCGCACACACCGACGAAGGCGATCTCACGAAGCTCATCAATTCCTATTTCGATACCAGAGTAGGCAAGAAGACTGACGTCGAGAGTTATCGACAAATCGCTTCCAGATTGTCGACAGCGGCCCAAGAAGTTCATTTCATTTCAGATGTAATTGCCGAACTCGACGCGGCGAGCGGCGCAGGAATGAAAACGTCTTTGTGTATCCGCCCAGGTAATGCCGCGCAGGATTCCAATTCTCGACATCAAACGATTCGCAGCTTCGACGAGTTGTAGTGGTGGCACTCCGTGCCGCGCTTCGTCGTAAATACGACCTCCCGGGCTTCAACAGCCCACCAGTGCGTACGAAGCGCACTGTTGGCGCAAACCATCCCTTGGACAAAACTGAGTCCTACTCAGCCGTAAAGGAAATCGTAGATGTCGCAGATGTTGACGGCAGTTTGAAAGCTAACGTTTCAAGTCGGCCATCCAATTAACGACAACGGTGACGGGAATTGAACCGGCATCGGACTGAAGTGAGTTGATAAGAAAACGTTGGCCATCGCCGGAGCACTCATAGAGATTTCTTGGACCCGAATATCCTATAGTGTGTGTCTGAAAAAGCGTTTTTGGCACGCCTGCCTCAAACGAGCCCTGACTCAGATTCACCTCCACAGCGATCAGATTTCTTTTGGGATCAATGAAAAAGAGCTCTTTGCCATCGCGGCGCCAACGCGGTTGCATCCCTCCGCCTGAAGAGATTTGCCATTTAGCACCTGACGCCGGGAACGGCTGGACATAAACTTCATAAGACCCGGAGTCATCAGAATAGTAAGCGATGAAATGGCCGTCGGGCGAAAACCTGGAACCATCCTCATTGAAGGACGTTTGCAGAAAGGGAAACGGTTTTCTATCTCCGAACATAGGCAACACCCATAAATCCAACTTTGTCTTCGGACCGAAACTCGTATAGGCGACATATTGCCCATCTTTGGACCAATCGCTCGGCCATTTCCTTTCATCAGTCTTGAGTATCTCTTCCTCATTTGCAGCTCCACTTGTAGGCTTTTCATAAAGATTGCCAAAGCCGCTGCGGTCAGAGACAAAAAGGATCTTCGAACCATCAGGAGACCAAATCGGCAGAAAATCTTCCGCACCATTGAAAGTAAAGCGTGTCGAAGTTGCTCGCGCCGGATCGATGATCCAAATGTCGCGGGTGCTGGTTTGGGCATCCCAGATAGCCGTCGCAACCCGTTTTTCATCAGGCGAGAGGGACATATTGCTATTGTTATTTGAGGCACCGGTCGAACTCAGTAATTTGCCGTTGCGATCGAACCAATTAAGCTCACTTTTTGTTGCACCGCTGAGATATACGAGCACGCCGTCATCGGAGACTGAATAACTGTTGGAGCCTAGCGGGCTTACATTTATCTGTTCCACCAGGGGTTGCGAGTCACCAGCGAGCTGAAGAGTTGTGGCATCGAATCGCTGGACCATTAAAGTAGTCTCGCGCACAAAGAGAAGGTAACCTGGTGGCGCATAGATCGCGTTTGTGCTTGCGCCAATTAACCGCTTCGTTTCATTTGAGTCCAGAGCCCCGACGTAAACTCCTGAATCTTCGCTACGCGCGGAATTGGCCGCAAACAGGAAGTGCTTGCCGTCCGGCAAAAAGTACGGCAGGCGATGCCAGGATTCCTCACGCGACTGATCGAGTTTTGTTATCAGCGTCGGCGATCCTCCGGAAGCTGAAACGCGCAATAGCCCGTCTGAACCGATAGCCGAAAAGATAATTGTCCCGTCTCGATTCCATGTGCCACCGCGGCCCTCTGGTGACTCGCAAATGGTCTGAGCATAGCCACCCGCGATATCAATTCTTTTCAACTTTCCGGCAGCAAAGAATGCGACAGACCGACTATCGGCAGACCAGAAGGAAGACCCGGCGCCCTCGGTACCGGGAAGCATCTGCGCTGCCAGCCCATTAAGCGGACGTATCCATAGCCCAACTTTTCCAGTCGAATCTGCAATCCGCATGAGTAATCGTTGGCCGTCTGGAGAAATCGATGCAGTGCCTAAGATATTCGACTGTTCTGGTGGAGAGATCAAAAAGCGCTTGGCATGCGAATCAGGTGGTGGTGAACTGCTACGAAAATAGGGAACCGCCAAAGCTAACCCCGCCAGCAACAAGAAACCTGTCAAGATGAGCCAAGCCGCTCGCTCCCAGCCTCTCTTCCAGAAGCGAGTTACAAGCAGTGAAGTTGACGTCGTTTGACTGGAGGTCCCTGAGAGCGCCTGCAAGTCAAACGCTAAATCACGGGCCGACTGGAAACGTTCTTCCGGACTTTTTTCCAGACAATGATGCACCAGGCGTTCGAGTGCTGGTGGAATAGTCCTGTTCGTGGCCGAAAGCTCGGGCGGATCTTCTTTCAAGATAGCGCTCATCGTTTCAGCAGGAGAACCGGCATGGAACGCGCGCTTACCTGAAAGCATCTCATAGAGAATCGCGCCAAAGGCGAAGATGTCTGAGCGATGGTCGACTACTTGACCGCGCACCTGCTCAGGAGACATATAGCCAACGGTTCCTAAAACGATACCGGGATCAGTATCGACTCGACGGGTAGGAACATCTGTCTTTATCTCACCGTCATTGATTTGCGCGAGCTTGGCGAGGCCAAAATCCAGAATCTTGAGTCGGCCGTCTTTTGTAATAAACAGGTTTTCTGGTTTGAGGTCGCGATGAACAATGCCTTTGTCATGAGCGGCCGCGAGACCAAAGGCAATCTGTTGGCTGTAGTCGATTGCTTTCCGTTGCGGCAATGCTGCGCCAGCCATACGCTGCCGAAGTGTCTCACCTTCCAATAATTCTGAAACAACATAGGGTGCACTGTCGTCGGCTCCGACATCGTAGATAACCAGGATGTTCGGGTGATTAAGAGCTCCCGCCGCGCATGCCTCCTGGCGGAAACGATTCAATCTGGTTTTGTCATCAGCGAAAGAGGCGGGAAGAATTTTCAGGGCGACCTCGCGGCCAAGTCGCGTGTCGCGCGCACGATACACTTCACCCATTCCGCCAGCTCCCAGTGGACTGACAATTTCATACGGACCAAATCGACTGCCCGCAACGACACCCATGCGAAAAGAAGGGGGATTTAGAAGTGAGCTGAGACGGGGCAGATTCTAGCACATTCGCGTAGACCAACCTTCTGAATGGCAATCCTGAGATCCGCGTAGTCGGCGGATGATTTTGAACGGTCCCGAAGTCGTGAGGTGCAGTCTGCATCCCTGCACGTATGTGATCTCAAGTTGGTGCAAACCAAAAAAGTTTGGTGACTCGGTCGGCTGGTGTTAATCCGCTCCACAAATGGTCGGAATGTCAATAATCCCACCAACGGCAGAGAGCCAGGGGGAGCAGGAGGAAACAGAACCAGGAGCGAAGCGACTGCACACAAGAGAGCTAAACCTAAAGATTAATAGTAAAGTCTCACTCTCGCTCCGCTCCTGGTTCTGTTTCCTCGTGCGCCGGGTCATAAGTTTTGACGCAGTCTCTTCCGTGAGTGGGATTTCTTTTTTTGTGCAATAGTCCGACCGTCAGGGACGGGTGTCGAACCAAGTCCGACATCCCGTCTCAGTCTGGGCACTACCTGACTGTCGGGTTACTGCACTCGGATCGACGAGTCTCCAAATGGAATGAGGGGCGGCCACGGAGTTGCCGCCCCTACAAGTCGCTAACGCGCAACCAGAGGTGTAACTCGCGTCGTAAACTGCAGTGGTCCCAAACTTAGGTTAACAACCTTGACCACATACACACCTCCCGCTGTTACCGGGACATTGATTACGGCCATTCCTCCGGTTGCGTCTGCTGTAGCTATAGTCAATCCCGAAGGATTCACCACCACCAACTTGAATGGCACATTCAGACTCGATTCTGCCAGGACGGAAAACTCCTGCGAGCCAGACGGTGGTTGATAGTTGCTGCTCGTGGTTTGCCCGGCTGCTGCGCTGCCCGATTGACTCGAAGTTGTCCCTGGACCAGAAGTGGGCGCCGCATTGGAACTCGAGCTTTCGAGAGTGAATCTGTCCAGGTAGACCACGCCAGTCATGTTCTTGATCTCCAATGTGTGTGCACCCGTCGCCAGGCCTACATACGTGACCCGATACGTTGCGTTCACATCGGGTGTCTGTGTTCCTCCCGAACCTGCATAGTTGATCTTCTCTTTGAACGCTCCGTCGAGATACACGTCTGCCGTTCCACCTTTACTGCTCTTGGCAAATGAGTATGTGATGTCGCCGGTGTTGTTGGTTGCTACTGAGAAGTCAAGACGTGCGAAGTGTTGTCCACTATTGCCGGCGTGATAACGGAAATGACCACCTGAGGCGCTGGCGTAGTTCTCGAGATGCCAACCACCGGAATACGCAATCCGTGAATCGTCGTCCTCTATGTAAATCACGGTTGGCGTTGGTGTCGGAGTTGGTGATGGATCTGGTTGTTGAACCTGTATCTTGAATTGCGCGGTGTTTGCACTGACCTTTCCACGTGAATCTGTTACGACCAGCCTGGTAATGTACTCACCTGCATCCGGAAAGCTGTGTTGGATCAGCGGTGAACTCTGGTTGACGTCATCACTTCCATCACCAAAGTTGAACGTGTAACTGGCGATAGTGTCTATCGAATCTGCATCTGATGAGCCACTCGCATCAAACTGCACTGTTAGCGGTTGGAACCCGTGATCAGGGCTTCCGGTCAAAACGGCAAGCGGAGCCGTATTCGGCAAACAAAGATTTGCCGGACGCAAGGCATAACTTCCCGTTCCAGTGCTGTCGGGAATCGTCTCGTTTGTTCCTCCAGTACCTGGTAGTTGTGATGGCACAGTTGCGCGCACGCTACCAAAGACGCTGGTAATTCCCTGGCCTGGGCCTGGATTACCTATCGCCGACTTTGGCAATACCAGAGTGATTGTGCCGTCAGCATTTACCTTGCTCGCCGGATCAAGACTACCGATTGTCGTAAACACTCGACTTGCACTTTGAAATACTCCAGTCGATCCGTAGGTAAAAGTCGGAGCCACACCGTCTGAAGAGACCATGGACACGAACCAATCCTCTTGTGGCCCAGTCACAGGGCTATCCGGTGGCGATTGAGGTGCGCCAAAGCGAACTGCCCAACGCCATCCTGGCGGGACTGTCGAAAGATTTACGACCTTTATTGTGAAAACGAGTTTACCTGCGAAAGAGTCCGGCTCCGATATGGATACGGATGTGATGTCGTGGGCAGGTTGAGTGTCGCTCGCGTCTCCGGTTGGATCTACCACGACTTGAACGCCCAGCAGTGTGCACGAGCCTGTCAATTCTAGTCGTGGGCCAACGGCAAGAGTCACAGTGTTGCTAGCTTGTCCTTCGCCTTGAGAGTTAACAGCCGCGATTTTGTAGATGTAGTTTGCTACCGACACGTCGCCGCTGCGATCGTTATATGAAGTTTTACCCCCTTCTGTTTGTCCGATCTGGACAAAGTTAGTCGACGAAGTTCCACGATAGATTTTGTAAGCACTGATTTGGGCGCCACCGTTATCCGGCACACGCCAGCGCAAGTAAGCGGCCATATCGTCGCGAGTACCACTCAAACATGGACGTTGCGGCGCTGCTGGTTCGACGGGATCAAATTGTGAGAACAAACCCTTGCCGCCTGACTGACGAGCAATTGTCGCTTTCGCGCTAAACGAGTTTGGTGGTCCTGCTTCGCAACGATCGACACAACCGTCGGCGTAGGCATAAATGACGCGACCCTTCTCATCCATCGTCATGCCAGTGAAGTCGAGTAAGTTCCGCAGCGGATTATTGCCGCCCTGATTCCAGATTCCCGCTTCACGTTGGACAGGATTATTCGGAGTAGCATTAACGGTCACCCACGTCTTTCCGCCGTCGTAAGTGTGCGCAATGAATGCGTACCAGGTGCCCCTGAAAGCATCCGCTTGGTGATCCCCTGGTTCAGTGGTTCCGAGAAAACCAACGGCTGCACGACTTGGGTCACCGGCGATCGCGGTCGAGAACACCGCATTGCGAATGCCCTGCGAAAGACCAATGTCGGTATCGTTAGTCCAGTTACGACCTTTGTCTTTGCTAACGGCGACTCGAATATGACCGCCATCACTCTCACCGCTGATGTAGGCAAAATAGACTGTTCCGTCAGTCGTAATGCCTATCGAGGGATCAAGGATTCCCGGTGGTGGTTTGGCAGTGAACGTCGAGTTTTGAACTTTCCTGACTGTCCAGGTGGTCCCTGCATCTTCCGAAACCGAGACTGCCTGAACGTTGTTACAACCACGAATCGGAACATAGACAGTTCCGTCAGGAGCAACTTTCGGATGGCCGTGAATTCCACCGCAGCCATCGATTGGAGTGTGAATTGGGACTGAGCGGTTGAAGCTCAAACCACCTGTGTCACTTCGAGAGCAGAATGCCGTCACACCCGCCTGCGAACAGTAATAAACAGCACTGCCTTTGTTGACATCGTTTCCTAGTGGTAGCGATGCTGGATACGGACCTGCACCAATGCTCTGATGATCGTAGCTGCCATCTGGTGGATTAAGTTGTGCAGGAGTCCACGACGCACCGTCGTCGTCCGTATAAGCCATCAAACTATTTAACCCGATCAAAGGTACGCCATTTACCGGAGGCACAATACTATTTAGTTGTGAAACGAAGGTGCGGTTAGTTCGTGGATCGGTATACAGGATTGGATCGAGCGACTTCTTGCTTGTAAGCACATACGAAACGTCTTCCCAGTTTGCATCACAAGCGGTGGGCAGGGATCCTGCCGGCTGAATGTCTTCCGGAAATGTGGCGCGCAATGTTTGTAAGCCGGAGATAAACATGGCGCGGTGGGAGACGTTGTTATACCCAACTGTTGGCTCGCCCGCCGTTTCACCGACACCTGGGCCGGGAGAATAGTTGTAATAACGTGGAGCGATGCCTGTAAAAGGTGGCGGCGGCGGTGGGGCAACCGGAGGAGTTTCAAGTGTAATCTTCGCGTTATAAGTCTGACCTGTGCTAATAAAGGGAACAACGCGCACGAAGTAATGGCTTTGTCCAGCCGGGAGGTTCGCGATAGGGACCATAAACACTTCTGGATTGCCACTCCCATTGCTTGCATGTGCGGGATAAGTGCGGTCATCAGGATTGTCGACTAGAAAGATATCCAGATCCTGGCCGCCGGTTACATCGGTCCAGGAAACCTCGACCTTCACGAAGTCAGTGGTATGAGAATCTTTGTAGGTCTGCGAAATATCTATCGTGAGACCGAAGTCCTCGCAGGGATTTGCTTCGTTACAATCGACCGGGCCAGCTGCGCTGTCGGTCGAATTGGCTGGAATGATAAATGGCCCACCCGTGTAATTAATGGATGGGGAAGACGGGGACAAGGTCCCGGACGCCGGAGTCGCAGCCACAAAACGCTTGACTCGCTTGGCTGACGATTTCAAAGTTGTGAGGGTTAGTAAGATCGCGACCGAAGTAAGAACCAAAAACCAAAGACGAAATCGTCGGATAGAGACAAATGGTCGAAGATAGGCGCACATTTGGACGGGGACTCCTCTCAAAATAACGGTCAACAAAAAACTACGGGTACAGGGTAGAAGCGGGGGCTTGAGGGATCCTTGAGAAATACTTGAGTCGATAGTAGAAGCGGTTAGATATCCAACAATTGGGCTATTTTCAGTGATTTATTGTGGGAACGGAGGCGAATAAACGTTAAACCATGAAGAGACGTCCCATATCAGTCACGGTGGTGAGCGTGGTCTTTATCCTAATCGGAGGCGGGGGGTTGCTGCGTGGAGTCTGGTCGCTTATGTCGGGAATGGGTGGCGGGATTACCAATCACGGACTAATGGATATAGCCCTGGTGTCGATCAGTGGGATCCTTGCACTGCTCAGCGGGGTATTCATGCTTCGCGGCGCTAACTGGGCTCGGTGGCTTTGCATTGTTTGGATGGCGCTTCACGTAGTCATCAGTCTTGGGCATGAGATGAACAAAGTAATCGTGCATAGCGTAATGTTGGTCATTTTGCTGATTGTCTTGCTCTGGACTAACGCGAATGCGTATTTTCGCAACGGGAAAGTTTTGTAGCGCTAGCCCTTAGTGTTTACGGCTTTGCCGCCTGATGGTGATAGACATGGATCGGATTGATTGGCGGAGATCTCGGTAGGGGCGTAGCCTAAAACCGAGGGGACACCGGCGGGGCATAGCCATGCCTCACATCAGGCGGCGAAGCCGTTTTGTGGAAAACACGGAGTGCACCCCTACGATCTATTCCTCAGCACTTCAGCGACTTCCAACATACCTCGCGTAGAAGCCCAGTCAGCAGCTGTGCGTCCATTATTGTTCTTGTGGGAAGGATCGGCGCCGTGAGCGATTAACAATTCGACTATCGCCAATGCCTTTGCTTCATCGTCCGGTAACCACCAAAGCGGAGTAATGCCCTCGCTATCAACGAGACGAGCAAGACTGGGATCCTGGTGCAAAACTTCTCGCAATCGATCTACGTAGCCCCAAAACGATAGCGTCCAAATGTCTCGGGTAAACTCGCTCAAGTACGCGACCATCTCCACGTGATCAGCATGCGCAGCCCAGCCGATTGGTGTTGTATCCCACGTGGTTTCTATTGGACCGATTTCGACGCCTCGTTCGACTAATAGTCTCGCTACGCGAAGTGCGTTGTGGGCGGCAGCTTCATGAATGGCGCGCTTGTTGGTTTTATTTGTTATTTCAATCGGAATACCCAGGCCCAGAAGCAACGCAACTACGTCAGCGCGGTCGCGTTGGGCAGCTGCATAAATTACTTCCGGCGATTGTAGGAACTCGGGGTGCGCTTTCATTTGAGCAGAGACCTCATCTCGATCCATTCGAAAGCAAGCGGCAAGAAGAGACTCTTCTCCTTTAAAGTCTGCAACACTCACTCGGTTTACTCCGTAATGCTCGAACAATTTACACATCTCAACCAGGTTGGTAATCACTGCAAACTCGTAAGGAGTGTGCGACGGTTTGTATCTTAATTTCGTTGGCATGCGCGGATTTGGACTCGCCCCATGGGAAAGCACCCACTCAGCAAGATTCAGATCGTTTCTTAAAAACCGCCACGTGAAGTAAGAGATGTGCGGCTGTTCCGAATGGTCCCATTTCAAACATCTCCCAGTTTGGATCGTCCCAAGCATGTTTGAGTTCACTCTTCATCGTGTGGTCGTAAACTAACTGAAGCCACCAGAGGACGTCGCCATTGAAGTGTGTGTTGTAGAGCACCTGCAGGTCGAAAGGCTTTGCACCAAGGTCGAGCAGCAACTTAAAGAGATCTGGAGCTTGAGGCTGGCGCGGTGAATCCTGCTCGCCTTCACAGGCAACACCGACGAGCGCCGAGTAACGCGAGTCTCCGGCCATGTAGTACGCATTTGGATCCGCGCCGAGGTCGAGAAGCATCCGCGCGATCGTTACGGCATTGTCGATAGTTTGTTGATGTGTAAAGCGTGTGAAGCAGAGATACAGTAACGGTGGCCACTGACGTGACCCGCCAGATTCGTTTGCTACTAATGGTTTTGCGGCTAGAAGTCGTTCGACCTCTTCAACTTCCCCACAAACAATTGAAGTGTAGAGGTTGTGGTGCGCAATCTCTGGGTGCTGTGCAAGAAGTCGCTGAGCTGCGCGATCATACATTCGATGATCGCTTTTGCTACTAACCGTGTGGTCCCAGCAAGCGAAGTTCAGAAATCGTGCGACGAGTTCATCAAGCGTTTCCATTTGCGCACCAACCTATTATCCGCAAAACAGAGAGTCAACTCGGAAAAGCTGAGACACGAAACCCCCGGAAAGCAATTGAACTTGGATATTGTAAGTACCACAACGCGGTAGCGTGTGGCTCGTTTGTCTCCTCACCAAACTTGGTTGTTGGGAGACGGGCCACACGCTACCGCGTTGTGGTACTGACAGTATCCGAACACGTAACACAAGATGCTTCTGGCGATTTTAACGAGCTAATAACCTAACTGCCATGATCACTTCTTAAGACCTGAGGCCCAATTCAACACGACCGTAATAGGAGTTGGGTTAGATTCCTCAACTGCGGAATTAACCAAGAATTTCTGACCATCGCCTGACACTACATAACGATTTGGCGCTTCGTATCTCATGATCCGAGTAGTAAAGAGTGGCTTTGGCGTTCCGACCTGAAGACTTGTACCGAGAGTTACGTCAACGGCCATGAGTTTTCTATCGCTCGCAATATAAAAGAATTCACGACCGTCTTTTCGCCAGTGCGGCTGGGCTCCGCCATCGGTTGAAATTTGCATCTGATTATCACATTCGGGAAAGCGCCGGACGTAAACTTCATTCCTGCCTGATTCATTCGAGGTATAGGCAACCCATTTCCCGTCCGGAGAAAAGTGACCCTGGCCTTCCTGAAAACGTGAATTCAACAAAGCGTAGGGCTTGCCATCACCGAAGAGTGGCAGTACCCAAATATCGAGACCGCTTTTTTCGGAATAAACGTCCAGGAGAATAAATTTGCCGTCGGGCGACCAGTCGCTACCCTCTTTTGATTCCGGCGTTTTGCTAACGAGTTCTTGTTTACCCGTACCGCTTGATAACCTCTTATAAAGATCAAATGGCCCTTCATTGCTCACGCTAAACACCAATGTGTTTCCGTCGGGTGACCAGACGGGATCATCTTCACCGCTCGTCTCGAAGGTGAACCGAGAGGGAAGGTTTCGCGCGAGATCAAACATCCAAAGGTCGCTGTTATTCCCATCGATGCGTTGTACGGCCAGTCTTTTTTCATCTGGCGAAAGCACCAGGTCATTGTATTCCCCGGGTGGGCCAACCAGGTCCAATTGTTTTCCACTGCGATCAAACCAGATTAGTTGACGATTCACAACGCTACCGCCCCAAAACACCAACACGCCTGTGTCGGACACCGAAAAATTCGAGAGACTGTAGTTTTCTGTGAACGTAACTTGATCGGCAACGGTGACGGGTTCTCCTGATAGTTCCAAACTTCTTAGGTTAAATGGCTGGGCCAGTAACGTCGTCGCACGCGCAAAAAGCAAATATCCTGGAGTAGCATACGCAGCATTAGAGTCGGTTTTGACCAATAACTTGCGATCCTTGCCATCCAACGAAGCAACATAGATTGCGCTTTCCTCTGCGCGCCCTGTCCAACTCTGATACAAGAAGTGTTCACCATCCGGCAAGAAGTGAGGCCAAAAATGGGCCGTCTCTTTGCGTGATTGATCGAGAGGTATGACGGTGCTACTCACACCACCGGCACTTGCTGACACCCGTTGAAGCGGCCTGTTATCTACGGCGAATAAGATCACGCCGTTCCGATTCCATGATCCGCCACCTCCGCTTTGGGCATCACATAGTGCTTGCGGCGTTCCGCCGTTAATATCGATCTTCGCTATCTTACCGTGGCTAAAGAATGCCAGCTGCCGACCATCCGGTGACCAAAACGGAAACGATGAATCTTCAGTTCCATTTAGCGGCTTTGCAGTCAGCGAGTTGATCTCGCGAACGAACAACATACGCCGACCTTCGCTCGTTCCCAGAAATGCAATCGAATTTCCATCCGGTGAAATAATCGGAAATGCGACCTCCGAAACTTTTTCAGGAAGGGCCACAACGAACCGCATTTGTTTTTCGGTCTCCTCTGGTCGGCGCAAATAGAGTGTCGCAAGTAGTACGAGGCCAATAAGAGCGACTGCAGCGACGAGCCATGCAATTAATTCGCGACGATTCTTTTGCCCCGCCGGTATCGCATGTAATACCGTTTCAGTCGAGTCCGACATTCTTCCGGAGCCCGAAAGCGCCTCGATGGCAAAACCAAGATCACTCGCTGAGTGGAAGCGTTCTTCGGGATTCTTTTCGAGACAATGATTGACTACACGCTCGAGCGCCGGCGCGATGTTTCTGTTGGAACTTGAGAGGTCTGAAGGATCCTCGCGCAGAATGGCGCTCATCGTGTCGGCTGTTGACTCACCACGAAATGCACGTTTGCCGGAGAGCATCTCGTAAAGTATTGCGCCAAACGAAAAGATGTCAGACCGATGATCTGCTGGTCGGCCACGCAACTGCTCCGGAGACATATAGCCGATGGTTCCCATCACAACGCCCGGATCTGTATCGACGCGCCTTGTCGGTACTTCGGTTTGCGACTGATACGAGTCGCCTGCTCCAAGTAACTTCGCCAGGCCAAAATCGAGAATCTTTACGCGGCCGTCTTTGGTAATAAAAATGTTTTCAGGTTTGAGATCGCGATGGACTATTCCCTTTTCGTGTGCGGCAGCAAGACCGTGAGCAAGTTGCAATGAGTAATCGATCGCTTTGCGTTGCGGTAAGGCAACGCCTCCCATTCGTTCGCGCAGCGTCTCTCCTTCTAACAACTCTGAGACGATGTAGGGTGAACCCTCGTGAGTACCGATGTGATATATGACGAGAATGTTTGGGTGGTTAAGTGCGCCGGCGGCTTGTGCTTCCTGTTCGAATCTTTTCAGGCGTTCTGGGTCGGATGAAAACGCTGCGGGCAAAACCTTGATGGCCACATCACGGCTGAGCTTGGCATCATGCGCCCGCCATACTTCCCCCATGCCGCCTTCGCCAATTTTGGAAACAATTGTGTAGTCGGCAATTGAGGTGTTAGGGGCGATGGTCATCGTTGGGTTAGGGATCCTGCTATCTATCAGACACCACTGGCTTCAGCCATGTGGGGCATCAACTTCAGCCAAGTCGGACCGATCGATCACATCAATCGCGGACCGCAATGATCTTTCCGGTCGATTTTTCGATCTCGACCGTTTTTCCTTTTGGCCGATCCTCTGAGAACACGACCCGGTCACCTGCTAGTGAGGGCAGACGAAATCCATCGAACGCAAGTGGAAACTGCTTCTGAGGATCCTCCTGTTGCCAGACGTATTTTCCTGTTTTCAAGTCTACGCGAGCGAAGAGATTGGCAGCCGAAAGATACGCATCGCTCGTCGTGTCCACAAACCCCGGACCAATATTGTAACCGTTGATTGGAATTGCCCATTTAGGTTTCAGAGTTTTCGGATTCAGGCGAACCAGGTAGCCCCACCCCAAGCGCTCATCGCTCAATTCATAGATCACGAGTAGATCGTTTTCATACTCGAGAAAATAGAAACGCACCATGTGCCCACTGCGACCCAATGGGAAGCTGAAGTTTCGAGGACGTGCCTTGCCACTGCTACTTTCAGCATACCCGTCAGCCCTGACGGTATAACCTCCGCCTTTGGTCGAGAACATAAAAAACGAGCGATAGCCAGGATCGCCAATTCGACCCACCGCCGTGAACGTACGTTGTTCAGCGAGTAGCGTTGATGTTTCCTGCGCCTGGCCCAGCCCAGCGTATGCCGCGAGAACGAAAAATAATACGACAGCAGTTTTCACGTTTTTTGACTCCTACGTCAGATGCCCGTGCTTAACGAGCGAAACGCGAGGATTCCTGGCCTAGTGACTTGCTGTCGGGGCTTACAGTGCTGATGGGGCAGCGGCCATTCGTGAGGATAACTAACGTTGCGTGTGGGTGTAAATCAATTTTGACAATTGGTCATTTTTCATTTGTCATTTGGATTAAGCGATGCCCTTTAGTAATACCCCTGGTGGAATGGGCGCCGTGTTGCTGGGACCGCAGGCGTCCTCGCCTGCTGGTTTGATTAAGGCGCCTATGGTTAGTTTGAGACGCCAGTAGGGTAACCAGCAGGCGAGGACGCCTGCGGTCCCAGCAACAGGGCGCCCGTCTTCCCAAGGTACTACTAAAGGGAATCATTCAGACCTAGCTTTCCTAGAGTTCAGTCACAATCCGATGCAGCTCCTCAGCGATTTCTGAAGGCTTCATGTGCGACTCGAATTTGACCGGTTCGCCGAAAACAACTGACACCATTCCTGGTGAAGCAAAGTATTGTTTTCTCCGCTTTAGCTCATAGAGTCCGTACAGCTTGATCGGCACGACTGCGACGTTCAACTCTTTGGCCAAAATTCCAATTCCTGATTTGAAGTCGCTCATCTGCATGTGCCCACGCCGAGCACGCTCGCCCTCTGGAAACACGAGCACGCTCTCGCCACGGTCGATACATTCGCCGGCATAAGAAAAGCTCCGGCGAAACCCGCTGCGTTTGGGCAGAGGGAATACATGAAAGAATGTCGTAACCAAAATGTACTGGGCCAAAAAACGCAAACGCATCAGCAAGGTTGTGTGTGCCGGTGGATGAAGCCAGTTGCGCAGGCGTTCACCTTCCATAGCAACGGCCAGACGGTGTCGAAGCCGGGCAGGCAGAGCCGCGAGAATCAAGGCATGATCGGCAACTGTTACGTGGTTTGCGATAAACAGAACCGGGTCAGTTAGGTTCTCGACATGCTCTCGACCTTCCACCTGCATCCTGCTCATGATCCGTGTAATGGGAAGGATGATCGTATAAGAGAGCAGCACGCGAATCCATGTCACAGGAAATTTCTGTGACCATTTTGGATAAGGGTACGGCGCCACACGTTCTTCAACACCACCGCGAACTATCTGATCAACATCGCCAATGGTAGTCGCTGCCGTAAATGCGGCCTCATCAATTTCGATCTGGTAACGGTCTTCCAGCTCACTTAAGAGCTCGACCCTTCCGAGAGAGTCGAGTTTCAAATCCGTTGTGAGATTCGATGAAGGATTGTTCCTGGAAGCCGCCTCACCACTGATCTTTTCGGCTGCTGAGATTACAAACGATGAGGCAGTTTCAACAGTAGCGTTGGCTGTCTCCGTCTTGATCCTTGACTCAACTTCCCTTTTCAAAACCTTCTGCGTCGGCGTACGTGGAAAATCGGGCTCTCTCCAAACGTGCCAGTGCCGAATCCGCTGATGCTCGGCGAGACTCTGATTGGCACGTGCAATAGTCGCTTCGACACTTGCATCAATGTCACGCAAGATAAGAACAGCTAAAGGTTCATCGCCTCGAGCGCCTTGCCGCGCAATGACGCAGCTCGCGCGCACTTCAGGCTGCCGGTTGAGCACGTCTTCCAAGTCTGCCGGATGAATGTTTACCCCGGCGGAAGTTACGATGACGTCTTTGTCACGCCCCTTGAAATAAAGATTGCCGGATTCATCGATTGCACCCAGATCACCTGTGTGCAACCACTCATCTCGACGCTGATCGAATTGCTTTTCACTTGACCAGTAACCCGCCGACACGCTCGCGCCTCGCAAAAGGATTTCTCCGTTTTCATCTAACTTGACTTCGTAACCAGGCAACGGCTTTCCGATCGAGCCACGCTCTCGCTTAAAAGGATGAGTAACCGTTACGAGCGAGGCTGTTTCCGTCATGCCGTAGCCTTGCAAAACCGCGAAGCCAAGTCGTTGCCAAAAGTTTTCTGTTTGCTCATCAAGCGTGGCGCCTCCCGAGATAAAGGCCCAAAATTTCAAACCAAACTGCCGATGTAGATGACGAAAGGTCCACCACTTCCGAATAAAGCCGGAACTTGATTGTGCGGCAATGCGTGGTTTCAATTTGGGGTAAGTGCGTTCAACCCACTCTCGTAGACTCCCGAGCATGCGCGGTACAAGTATGATTACGGAGATGCGACTTTCGCGCATTCGTCGAACTGTTTCCGCCGGATTGAGTGTGTTTTGAAAGTGGACCTCGCCGCCGAGGAGTTGTGCGACAAAGAGACCCATGAACTGACCGAAGACGTGGCTCAACGGTACGAGATTCAGGAGGCGGAGCGGATGAAAGATTCGTTCCCATTTAAGATACTTTGCAATTTCACTTTCCAGCGGTAGGAGATTGGCGAGTAGGTTGCGATGAGTGAGTACCGCTCCCTTCGGTGTCGAGGTTGTGCCGGAGGTGAAAATTATTTCGACGGTTGAGTCTTCACCAATGTCTTCAAGACTGTAAGGTTCTGAGGAATGTGAAGCCGTCGTTTCAGCTAGTTGGTGAAGCGGAAGAACTGGAATGTTTAGTTGTTCAATGGCTGCCGTGCGGCTGTCGGCAAACACTAACTTCGCGTTAGTCTGAAATTGTACTGATTTAGTGAATTCGGCAGCACTCCCTTTATCGAGTGGAACAACGACGACGCCTCGCAACAGACATCCCCAGAAGGCCGCTGCCCATTCCGCACTATTTTCGCCGCACAGAAGTACATGGTCGCCCTTCGCAATTCCACACGCCTCCAATTCGCGCGCTGTCCTTCGTGCGGTTACAACGATCTCTTCGTACGTCCAGGAAACAAGCCGCAGCCCTTGCTTCTGAACAAACATTCTCTCTCGGCCACGTTGTGCGTAGTCATCGAGATAGCTTAGCAGTGTTTCCCGGATTAGTGATTTGTACTGCACCTCTACTTCAAGTTAGCAGGTCGACGCATCGCCAGGAGAGCGGCAGTGGCAATATTTGATCTGTCCTAAACGTCGGCGCGACTCCATCCCTTCAACGACTCTAAATGCTGAGCAACCGCAAGCGACACGTCTTCGCGCCAGGGTGGCGCCACAACTTGTACGCCAATTGGCAAATCTTCCGAAGAAGTTCCACAGCGGACCACAGCACTGGGCCAACCACTCAGATTAAACGCCATCGTGTAACTATACGCTGCCAGATTGCGACCTTGATACGTTGTTCCATGCGGAATCGCGGGATGAGCATTTACCGGACAGATGAGCACATCGAAGTCGCGCCAGAATTTCAGCATTCGACTCTTAAACAGATCCCATCTCTCAATTAGTGCCGTGTAGTCGGATACTTGAATGGGCTTGAATTGCGCGATGCGTTGCTGCAGCAAGGTTTCTGACGTGCCGTTCTTTTCCAGGATCCTCTTTGCCCACGCTCCGCCATCTGCCCACAAGATGCTGGTGTAAAAATCAAAGCTGTGCTCAATCGCATCCGGTCGAGCTTCGGTCACCACAGCTCCGGTCTCGGCTATGCGTTTTGTTGCAGCCTGGACCACTGCCTTGGTTTCTTCTGTTGGTGTTACAACGCCATTGTCCAGGAAATAGGCGGTTCGTAATTTCTTGAGCTCGACTTTCGCGGGATCGTGAAATGGCATCGGGACAATGTAGGGATCGATCCCATCCGGACCGAGAAGAATTGGAAACAAGAGCTTGAGGTCCTCCACGTAGCGTGCCATCGGACCCACGTGGGTCAGAAACTGATGGGGACCACCAAACGAAACGATGTGACCCGTACGAGGAACTCGCCCAGAGGTCGGCTTCAGACCAACGATTCCGCAGTAGTGCGCCGGCAGACGGATACTGCCTCCTGTATCGGTGCAGATTTCGAATGGTGCGCCACTCACCGCAAGATTTGCAGCCGCTCCACCGCTACTTCCTCCTGAAGTACGCTCGAGGTTGTACGGATTATTGGTGCGACCATAGACGAGATTATTCGTTTCAAAACCCATCGTGATTTCTGGCGTGTTCGTCTTACCGAGAACAATGGCGCCAGCATCCCGCAGTCGCGCAATTGCCGTTGCGTCTGCCTCAGGGATGAAAGCCGCGCGGCCTTTCAACCCAGCAGTGGAAATCAATTCGGCTGTGTCAAAAGAATCTTTCACTGTGAATGGAACACCGTGCAAAGGACCCACGACATTCTTTGTTCGTAGTGCTTTGTCCGCAGAACGGGCGTCAGCGATTGCTCCTTCGGCGCGTAGTTGCACAACTGCATTGATCTTTGGATTCACCTGCTCGATACGCTCTAAAAACGCCCGGACCACCTCCTCAGACGACACCTGCTTGCGGCGTATCGCCTGCGCCAACCAGGTAACAGATGCGTCTATTAATTCATTGGGCACTGCTTTTTTTGGGCATTGTCAAGACTGGTTAACACTTCGGGCGCAATAGTCATAATTAGTCCCGCTTTCGCTGATTGCAAGAATTGCGGCCGAGAAATGCGCGATGCCGATCCATCAAACTCATTCTGGTTCTCGATCACCTATTTTAGAAAGTGAATTGTGGACGTGTTGTCTTGCGCCAGCGAGGCAATGTTATCCGTAATGCTACAAAGTCGCTAGAATTTTGCGCAGTCGAGTGGGAGGTGAGGTCAGCGGGGAAGGTAAGGAAAAGTACTGTATCAACATTGATTGGCTGGGCCTTTCTCTGTGCACCTCCGTGTCTCCGTGTCTCACTAGAAACTCGATGTGAAGGCCATGGAAATTGAGCCGCACTGCCTTGCCCCGGAGGGGCAGCACACCAGACCTCCGGCTTCGTTCGGAGG